>CAZESN010000332.1:0-1040 GCA_964514775.1 uncultured Rhodovulum sp. | reverse complement strand
CTTCTTCACAGCCGCCTTCTTCGCCGGAGCCTTCTTCGCGGCCGGCTTCTTCGCCGCCACCTTCTTGGCACCCGCCTTCTTCGCCGGCCGCTTGGCCGCGATCAGCTCCAGCGCCTGCTCCAGCGTCACCGCCTCTGGCGCGATCTCCTTGGGCAGGGTCGCGTTGACCTTCTCCCACTTCACATAGGGCCCGTAGCGCCCCGCATAGACGCCGACCGGCCCGCCGTCGGGATGCTCGCCGAGCTCGCGCAGCGGCGCCACCGCCGCCCGGCCGGGACCGCGGGCGAGCTTCTGCGCCAGCACCTCCATCGCCCGGTTCATGCCGATCGTCAGCACCTCCTCGGGGTCCTTGAGGTTCGCATAGACCTTGCCGTGCTTCACATAGGGCCCGAACCGGCCGATCGAGGCCTCGACCGGCTCGCCGTCCTCGGGATGCGGCCCGATCAGCCGCGGCAGCGCCAGAAGCTCAAGCGCCCGCGCCAGATCCACGGCGCTCGCGTCCATCCCCTTGGGGATCGAGGCGCGCTTGGGCTTCGACCCCTCCTCGGCCACGCCGAGCTGCACATAGAGCCCGTAGGGCCCGACCCGCAGCGTCACCGGCACGCCGTTGTCGTCATGGCCGAGCAGCTTGCCGTCCGGCCCGGCCGCATCGCCGCCCTCGACCTCGCCGGCGAGCGGCCGCGTGTACCGGCACTCGGGATAGTTCGAGCAGCCGATGAACGCGCCCCCCGACCGCGCCGTGCGCAGGGAGAGCCGCCCGGTGCCGCAGGCCTTGCAGCGCCGGGGTTCGGGATCCGCCTCGGTGACCGGGAAGAGATGCGGCTCCAGCACCTCGTTGATCTTCTCGAGCACCTCGGTGATCCGCAGCCCCTCGGTCTGGCCGAGCGCCGCCGAGAAATCCGTCCAGAACCGCCCGAGCAGGGCCTTCCAGTCCTCCTCGCCGGTGGTCACCCTGTCGAGATCGCCCTCGAGATCCGCAGTGAAGTCGTAGTCGACATAGCGGCGGAAGTAGTTCTCGAGGAAGGCCGTCACCAGCCGCC
>CAZESN010000331.1:0-1069 GCA_964514775.1 uncultured Rhodovulum sp. | reverse complement strand
CCTGGGAGACGCGGGACCGCCGCGAGCAGCCGGAAACCGAGATGACCCCCCCGAGGCATGGAAGCTTCAAGCGCCCCGCCGCCCTTGCCATTCCGCCGCCGGGGCGCTAGATACAGCCTCTTCCCGCCGTACCGGAGATCGCCATGGCCCGCGTTACCGTCGAAGATTGCGTCGACAAGGTGCCGAACCGCTTCGAGCTCGTGATGCTCGCAGCCCACCGCGCCCGCGGCCTCGCCTCCGGCGCGCCGCTGACCGTCGATCGCGACAACGACAAGAACCCGGTCGTGGCGCTGCGCGAGATCGCCGACGAGACGCTGACCGCCGACCATCTGCGCGAAGCCGCCATCGAGAGCTTCCAGCGCCAGATCGAGGTCGACGAGCCCGAGGAGGACGTCATGACCCTCCTCGTCGCCAGCGACGCCCCCGCCGAGGACGACATGTCCGAGGAGCGGCTCCTGCGCGCGCTGATGGAAGCCCAGGGCGAGACCTGATCCACCGAAGTCCGAGGGCAGAGAGCTGACCGCCAGCGAGGCCATGTCCGCGCGTCCCGGACCCGACGGCATCATCCCCGTCGAGACCCTCACCGATCTGGTGCGCGCCTATAACCCGGCGAGCGACTGCGCGCGCATCGCGGCGGCCTACGACTACGGCCGCCAGATGCACGAGGGCCAGCTCCGGACCTCCGGCGAGCCCTATTTCAGCCATCCGGTGGCGGTCGCCATGCTGCTCGCCGAGCAGAGGCTCGACGACGCGACGATCATCACCGCGCTCCTCCACGACACGATCGAGGACACCGGCTCGACTTATGCCGAGATCGAGCGCCGGTTCGGGCGCGAGATCGCCCAGCTCGTCGACGGGGTGACCAAGCTCACCAACCTCGAGCTCTCGTCGGTCGGCAACGCCCAGGCCGAGAACTTCCGCAAGCTCCTGATGGCGATGTCGCGCGACCTGCGCGTCCTGCTCGTCAAGCTCGCCGACCGCCTCCACAACATGCGCACGATCCGCCACCTCGCCCCCGAGAAGCAGATCCGCAAGGCGCGCGAGACCATGGACATCTTCGCGCCGCTGG
>CAZESN010000330.1:0-1070 GCA_964514775.1 uncultured Rhodovulum sp. | reverse complement strand
AGCGCCTCGTCGCCGACGGGCTGATCCCCGAGGGCGAGATCGAGGACATGAAGGCCGCCTTCCAGGCACATCTGAACGCCGAGTTCGAGGCGGGCAAGGAGTTCCGCCCGAACAAGGCCGACTGGCTCGACGGCCGCTGGTCGGGGCTCAGCCGCGACGGCGGCGAGGACCAGCGCGGCTCGACCGCGGTCGATGCCGAGACGCTGACCCGCGTCGGCCAGGCGCTCACCCGCCTGCCCGACACGTTCAAGCCGCACCGCACCGTCACGCGCATGCTCGAGGCCAAGGCCCGGATGATCGAGACCGGCGAGGGCATCGACTGGGCGACCGGCGAGGCGCTCGCCTTCGGCACGCTGATGACCGAGGGCTATCCGGTGCGCCTGTCGGGCCAGGACTGCACCCGCGGCACCTTCAGCCAGCGGCACTCCGGCCTCGTCGACCAGGAGACCGAGGAGCGCTACTACCCGCTCAACCACATCCAGCCGGGCCAGGCCACCTACGAGGTCGTCGACTCGATGCTCTCGGAATATGCGGTGCTCGGCTACGAGTACGGCCATTCGCTGGCCGAACCCAAGGCGCTCACGCTCTGGGAGGCGCAGTTCGGCGACTTCGTCAACGGCGCCCAGATCATGATCGACCAGTTCATCTCGTCGGGCGAGTCGAAGTGGCTGCGCATGTCGGGTCTCGTCATGCTGCTGCCGCACGGCTACGAGGGGCAGGGGCCGGAGCATTCCTCCGCCCGCCCCGAGCGGTTCCTGCAGATGTGCGCGGGCGACAACTGGATCGTGGCGAACTGCACCACGCCGGCGAACTACTTCCACATCCTGCGCCGGCAGCTTCACCGCAACTTCCGCAAGCCGCTGATCCTGTTCACGCCGAAGTCGCTCCTGCGCCACAAGCTCGCGGTCTCGAAGCTCCGGGACTTCGCCGAGGGGTCGAGCTTCCACCGCCTGCTCTGGGACGACGCCGACCTCGGGCCGGACTACGGGATCTCGTCGACGACGCTGGTGCCCGACGACAAGATCAAGCGCGTCGTCATGTGCTCGGGCAAGGTCTACTACGACCTGCTC
>CAZESN010000329.1:0-1074 GCA_964514775.1 uncultured Rhodovulum sp. | reverse complement strand
TTGTTTGTATTTCAAAGTAAATTTATGACTCTTATGTTATCAGTCAAGGTAACACAGCTTAAGGTTGCAAATCTAACTATATTATCAAGTATCAAATGACATTTTCAGTTGGACAAAATATTGTTTTTCATTTATACCAGCTGCATATTTGAGTCTATAGGTACATGCCCATATACTTTACCTACTAAGCGTTTTGTTCGTTTTTATAGTTGGATATGTAGAGCTTCTTTTGAAGGTCAGTATTGTAAATCTTTGAATTTCTATAAACTCCTGACAAACAAGCACTACGTCTTCCACAAGAATCAGTGATTTTATTTTCTGTAACTTTTGAAATCTCCCACTTATTTTAGAGATATTTAAAAGATATTGATGAAAACGCCGATAAGATTGTGGAATTTTATCGCATGCATGTAAAGCGTTAGCTGATTTGTATTTATCACCGTGTTTTGTTGAAAATATTTAGTTTTGTTTGTATTTCAAAGTAAATTTATGACTCTTATGTTATCAGTCAAGGTAACACAGCTTAAGGTTGCAAATCTAACTATATTATCAAGTATCAAATGACATTTTCAGTTGGACAAAATATTGTTTTTCATTTATACCAGCTGCATATTTTAGTCTATAGGTACATGCCCATATACTTTATCTACTACGCATTTTGTTCGTTTTTATAGTTTGATATGTAGAGCTTTTTTTAGAAGGTCAGTATTGTAAATCTTTGAACTTCTATAAACTCCTGACAAACAAGCACTAACTTTTGAAATCTTCCAGTTATTTTAGAGACATTTAAAAGATATTGATGAAAACCCAGATAAGATTGTGGAACTTTATCGCATGCATGTAAAGCGTTAGTTGATTTGTATTTATTACCGTGTTTTGTTGAAAATATTTAGTCTTGTTTGTATTTCAAAGTAAATTTATGACTCTTATGTTATCAGTCAAGGTAACACAGCTTAAGGTTGCAAATCTAACTATATTATCAAGTATCAAATGACATTTTCAGTTGGACAAAATATTGTTTTTCATTTATACCAGCTGCATATTTGAGTCTATAGGTACATGCCCATATACTTT
>CAZESN010000328.1:0-1113 GCA_964514775.1 uncultured Rhodovulum sp. | reverse complement strand
CGCCAGCACGCTCGTCAAGGGCGGCGGCATGGGCATCACCGGCAACGTCGTGCTCGGCATCGTCGGCGCGATCGTCGCCGGCTGGCTCCTGCCGGTCATCGGCATCGGCCTGGGCGGCGGGATCATCGGCGCGATCATCACCGCCGCGATCGGCGCCATCCTGGTGCTGCTGGTGATCAGCCTGGTGAAGCGGGCCTGACCGAAACGCGCCGCGGGCCGGGGCCTTTCCCCCGCTCGCGGCCCGCCCTGCCTGCGATCGGGGCTTGCATCCGCGCCCCCCGTGCCCTATCTGCCCGCCCCTGTTGCAGGTTTCATCTGCTGGTTGGGGAGGACGCCATGTCGCAAGACGGCCTCTTCCAATTGGGGATGGGGTCAGTCGTTCTTGATGCCCCCCAAACGGAAGACACTTTCGCGCCGCACGCCGGTCGTGCGCGAGCGCGGATGCTTCTGCCTGTGCGCCGTCCGACGGCGTCAGCGGTTCAGGACGACGCAGGCTGAGACAGGCCTGAGCCATCACTGTCACGCGCGTGTCGCACAGGGCCGTCACAAACGACCCCGACGTGCCTGTTTCCCGTGCATCCCGAGGACACAACACCCGAATGCCGATCCAGACCCCGTACTACCTGATCGACAAGCGCGCGCTCCTGCCGAACCTCGAGACGATCGCCCGCGTCCGCGAACGCTCGGGCGCCAAGGCCCTGCTCGCGCTCAAATGCTTCGCCACCTGGTCGGTCTTCGACCTGATGCGCGAGTACATGGACGGCACGACCTCCTCCTCGCTCAATGAGGTCCGCCTCGGCCGCGAGAAGTTCGGCGGCGAGACCCACGCCTATTCCGTCGCCTATGCCGACCACGAGATCGACGCCGTGGTCAGCCATGCCGACAAGATCATCTTCAACTCGATCGGCCAGCTCGAGCGCTTCGCGGGCCGCACCGGCGGGCTCAACCGCGGCCTGCGCCTCAATCCCGGCGTCAGCTCCTCGGACTTCGACCTCGCCGACCCGTCGCGTCCCTTCAGCCGCCTCGGCGAATGGGATGCCACCCGCGTCGAGGCGGTGATGGACCGGGTCAACGGCTTCATGATCCACAACAACTGCGAGAACGGCGATCTCG
>CAZESN010000327.1:0-1114 GCA_964514775.1 uncultured Rhodovulum sp. | reverse complement strand
CACCGGCTTGTCGGGATCGCCGACCTCCGGCAGCTCCTCGAAGAGCTCCGAGAGGAGCCACAGGAGGAACATGGCATAGAGCCGGGGCGCCTGCATCAGCCGGTCCGACATCAGCACGCTGATCCGGCCGCGTCCCTCCGCATCGGTGGCGATGAGGTCGGAAAGCTCGAGATGCGGCTCGCCGAGGAACTGACCGGCGCCCTGGTTCTCGAGCACCAGGAGCTGGCGCTGGATGGCGCCGAGCGAGGCGGGGGCGATATTGCCGTAGGTGCGGCCGACCTCGCGGGCATTGTCGCCGAGCCAGACCAGCATCGCCTGGAGGTCCTTGAGGTCGAGAAGCGCGAGGCCCTGCTCGTCGGCCACGCGGAAGGCGATGTTGAGCACGCCCTCCTGCGCGTCGCTCAGCTCCATCATCCGGGCAAGCAGGAGCGGCCCCATCTCGGTGACGGTCGCACGCACCGGATGGCCGGAGGTGCCGAAAAGGTCCCAGAACACAACCGGATAGCCGCGATAGGCAAAGTCCGTCATCCCGATCTGGGCGGCGCGGGAGGTGAGCGCGTCATGGGCCTTGCCCGCGGGATCGCCGGGGCGCGAGAGGCCCGAGACGTCGCCCTTCACGTCCTGGACGAAGACCGGGACGCCGGCGGCCGAGAAGCCTTCGGCGAGGATCTGGAGGGTCACGGTCTTGCCGGTGCCGGTCGCGCCGGTGATCAGCCCGTGGCGATTGGCGTAGCGCAGCAGAAGGTTGCGCGGCTCGGCATAGTCCTCGCCGCCACCTCCCACGAAGATCGCCTCATCCGTCATGGTTCGCCCTTCCAGAGATTTGTCATTTGTTTTGAACCGGATATTAACGACTGCTCCTTAGAGTGCAATCCTGTCGCGACACTGTACTGGCGTCGGGACGCGCGACTTCCTCCCTGTTGAACTGGCCGCGGATTGACCTCCGCGGCCTCTTTTTTGCGCATCCATTCAAATAGTGCGCCCACGACTTGCGGGGGCGCCTTGACCTGCTTTCTCATCCACCATAGCGTCGCCCCATCACGTTCGGCCAGTCCGACAGGGAAGGCGCGCAAGCGGGGAAAAGGGTGCCTTCGGGCGCCCTTTTCACTTTGGC
>CAZESN010000326.1:0-1149 GCA_964514775.1 uncultured Rhodovulum sp. | reverse complement strand
GCGGGGCATCGACGACATCTACCTGCTGCGCGTCGAGCAGTTCTATCCGTTCCCGGCGCTGTCGCTGACCAAGGAGCTGTCGCGCTTCCCGCGCGCGCAGATGATCTGGTGCCAGGAGGAGCCGAAGAACCAGGGCTACTGGTCCTTCATCGAGCCCAACCTCGAATGGGTGCTCGGCCGCATCGGCGCGAAGCACAAGCGCGCCGAATACGTCGGCCGGCCGGCAGCCGCCTCGCCCGCCACGGGCCTTGCCCGCGAACACAAGTCCCAGCAGGACGCGCTCATCGACGGCGCGCTGACGCTGACCACCGCCAAGAAGGACCGCTGACCATGGCCGAGATCCGTGTCCCCCCCCTCGGTGAGAGCGTCACCGAGGCCACCGTCGCCACCTGGTTCAAGAAGGTCGGCGATGCCGTGGCCGTGGACGAGATGCTCTGCGAGCTCGAGACCGACAAGGTCACCGTCGAGGTGCCCGCCACCGCCGCCGGCGTCCTGACCGAGATCGTCGTCAAGGAGGGCGAGACCGTCGGCACCGACGCGCTGCTCGCCACCATCGACGAGAACGCCGCCGTCTCCGCCGCCCTGGCGCCGAAGCCCGGCAAGGAAGCCCCCGAGGCGGCCGAATCGGCCCCCGCGAACGCCCGCGAGGTCGACATCCTCGTTCCGGCGCTTGGCGAGAGCGTGACCGAGGCCACGGTCGCGAACTGGTTCAAGGCCGTGGGCGATGCCGTGGCCCAGGACGAGATCCTCTGCGAGCTCGAGACCGACAAGGTCTCCGTCGAGGTGCCCTCGCCCGCGAGCGGCCGCCTCGCCTCGATCGTCGCCTCCGGGACCACGGTCGCGGCCGGCGGCAAGCTCGGCGTGATCGCCGCCGGTGAGGGCACGGCCGCCTCCGCGCCCGCCGCGGCGGCACCCGCAGCCGCGGCCGCGGCCCCGGCGAAGGCCGGCCGCACCGATGTCGAGAATGCGCCCTCGGCCAACCGCCTGATGGCCGAGAAGGGCCTCTCGCCCGACCAGGTCCAGGGCACCGGCCGTGACGGCCGCATCATGAAGGAGGACGTCCTGCGCACCCCCGCCACCCCCGCGCCGGGCGCCGCCGTGCAGCCCGCGCCGGCGCCCACCGCGATTCCGCGCGCGCCCGGCGCCGCC
>CAZESN010000325.1:0-1167 GCA_964514775.1 uncultured Rhodovulum sp. | reverse complement strand
CGGGTGGTCGAGATCGGGACGCAGGTGCTGATCTGACGGGGAAGGGGGCAAGCCCCCTTGCACGATTTGACCGTTGTCAAATCGTGACGCGCCTGCCTGCCCGTTGTGCCGGAGGCACGCCTTCGGCGTGACAGGCGCGTTCCGCGCCGCCCAGGCAGGCGCGCCACGATCCTAATCGTCACCGACCTCCATTGAGGAAGAGAACGGCCTCCGCGCGCACGCGCTCCGGCCGTGGACCGGGGCGAGGCAGGGCCTCGCCTCTTCCGGCCCCGAACGCAGTTCCCAACGACGCACCACCGGGGCTGGCGGCGCGACAGGGGCCTCGATATCCTCGCTGCTGCGGATCGGAGTCGGAGGGTCGTCATGAAGGTCGTCGTGCTCGGGGCCGGGGTCATCGGCGTCACCACCGCCTGGTATCTGGCCCGAGCTGGCGCCGAGGTCGTGGTGATCGACCGCCAGCCGGGGCCGGGGCTCGAGACGAGCTACGCCAATGCCGGCGAGCTCAGCTACGGCATGACCTCGCCCTGGGCCGCCCCCGGCATCCCGCTGAAGGCGGTGAAATGGCTCTTCATGAAGCGCCGCCCGCTCTTCATCTGGCCGCTGATGAGCCCCAGCATGTGGGTCTGGTGCGCGCAGATGCTGCGCAACTGCAACGCCGAGAGCTATGCGGTGAACAAGGCCCGGATGGTGCGGGTCTCGAACTACAGCCGCGACTGCCTGCCCGAGCTGATCGACGAGACCGGCATCGAATACGACGGCCGGGCCCGTGGGACGCTACAGCTCTTCCGCACCCAGAAGATGCTCGATGGCTCGGCGGCCGATCAGGAGATCCTGCGCGCCTACGATTCGCCCTATCAGGTGCTCGACCGCGACGGATGCATCGCCGCCGAGCCGGCGCTCGCCGAGGTGCGCGAGAAGTTCGTCGGCGGCCTGCGCCTCACCGCCGACCGGACGGGCGACTGCCGCATCTTCACCGTCGCCCTGGCGGAGAAATGCGCCGAGATGGGCGTCGACTTCCGCTACGGCCAGACGGTGGCCCGCATCGCGGTCGAGGACGGCCGCGTGGCGGGCGTCGATCTCGATCTCGTCGGGCGGGTGACCGGCGACGCCTATGTCTGCGCGCTGGGTAGCTATGCGCCGACGCTGCTGCGGTCGATCGGCGTGCGG
>CAZESN010000324.1:0-1175 GCA_964514775.1 uncultured Rhodovulum sp. | reverse complement strand
AGGAAGTGGATGGCCTCCGCGCTCACGCGCTCCGGCCATGGACCGGGGCGAGGCATGCCTCGCCTGATCCGGTCCCGTCGGGGGGGTCTTACGGCGTCGGGTGGGATCAGGGCAGGCGGCCGAGATCCTCAAGCCGCGCCCGGTCGGTGATCACCAGCCGGCGATAGCCCGGGCTGATGATGCCGGCCTCGACCAGGTCGGAGAGCATGCGTTGCAGGCTCGAGCGGGTCATGCCGAGCAGGCGCGCCAGATCGTCCTGGCTGACGGTGATGCGGTCGTCGTCATGGGCGAGGCGCAGCAGGATGCGCGCGAGGCGGGCACTGGCCGAGAGCGACAGCACCTCGGCAAAGGTGATCGCGACATTGGTCGCGTTGAGATGGCTGAGCTCGTAGAAGGCCTGCCAGGCGGCGGGCCGCTCGGCGACGAGGGCCCGCGCCGGCTCGCCGGGGATGCGGAAGACGCGCGCGTCGGTGGCGGCGCTGATCGAGATCGACCGGGTGGCGCGGGCGAAGAGCGCGGATTCGCCGATCCAGAAGCCGGGCACGGCGCGGTGCACCAGCACCGGTTCCTCGCTGGCGACGGATATCGTGATTTCGAGCGCGCCCTCGCCGAGGCCGTAGAGACCGTCGGGCAGGTCGCCAGCGTCATAGAGCACCTGGCGGGCGGCGTACTGGTGCCAGCGCCCGTGCTCTGCCGCCCATTCCCGCAGATAGGCGGGCTGGGTGGCGAGCCAGCCGCGCTGGTCCAGGGGCGATAGGGTGGCTGTCTTCACGAAAGGACCGAAATCGGACAGTTGGCGCGCGCAGGTTAGTCTAAGGACGGTCCGTGTCGACTGCAATCGCGGCACTGTGATATGATACGATGAGCGGTGCCCGCCGGGTCGCAGGCGCGCGACAAGCGACCGCAGGAGGAAGGACAACTCATGACCTCGCACAGGAACATTGCGCGCTCGACGGCGCTTGCGCTCGCGCTGTCGGCGGTGCTCGGCGTCCCCGCATTCGCGCAGGAGGCGCAGCAGCCGAACATCCTCGTCATCTGGGGTGACGATATCGGGACCTGGAACATCAGCCACAACAACCGCGGCATGATGGGCTACCAGACGCCCAACATCGACCGGATCGCGGCCGAGGGCGTCGGGTTCACGGACTATTACGGCCAGCAGAGCTGCACCGCCG
>CAZESN010000323.1:0-1205 GCA_964514775.1 uncultured Rhodovulum sp. | reverse complement strand
GGCCTGCGCACCATCGCCGATCTGCGCGACCGCGACCGCGCCTGGCTCATCCGCCGCTTCGGCAGCCTCGGCGACCGCCTCTGGCACCTCGCCCGCGGCCTCGATACCCGCCATGTCGAGCCGGCCCGCGCCCTGAAGTCGGTCTCCCACGAGACCACCTTCCCCGAGGACATCGCCGACGAGCCGGTCCTGCGCCGCCACCTGTGGACGCTGGCCGAGCAGGTCTCCGCCCGCGCCAAGGCCCGCGCCCTCGGCGGCCGCGTGGTCACGCTCAAGCTCAAGCGTGCCGACCATACCCTCGTTGCCCGCCGCCAGACCCTGCCCGCCCCGACCCAGATCGCCGACCGCATCTTCCGCACCGCCCTCGAGATGCTGCATCGCGACATGAAAAACGCCCCGTTCCGGCTGATCGGCGTGGGGATCGCCGGCCTCGCTCCGGGCGATCATGCCGATCCCGAGGACGATCTCCTCGAACCCGCCGGCGCGAAACGCGCCGCTGCCGAGCGGGCAAGGGACCGGATTCGCGCCAAATTCGGCCAGGATGCGATCATCCTCGGCCGATCGCTTCGGTGACTGGCGCGAAATTCATCATACGCGCCCATAATGCGGGCATACCGACACACCTGCGAAAAAATCCGCACGGATTCGCGCCCGCCGGGTTGACCATGCTGCGGCGCGACATAAATTCGATCTCGTGATGCGTTGCATCATACACGCCCTACGGGCGTTTCCTCCCTAAACTTGGGCCGGCGGCCCGACCCCACCGGGGTTGCGCGCCGGCCTCTTTTTTTGCCCGAAGCCACCCTTCACCTTGCCGCCGCCGCCCTGATAGGATCGCGCCGTCTGCACGGGAGCGGTGATGGAACTGATCGACGAGGACCGGGCCGGGCCCAACGTGCCGGAATTCACCGTCTCCGAGATCTCGGGTGCGGTGAAACGGGTCATCGAGGGCGAGTTCGGCCGCGTGCGCGTGCGCGGCGAGATCGGCCGCGTCTCGCGCCCCGCCTCGGGTCACCTCTATCTCGACCTCAAGGACGACCGTTCCGTCCTCGCCTCGGTGATCTGGAAGGGCACCGCCCGCGCCCTCGCCGTCCAGCCCGAGGACGGGATGGAGGTCGTCGCTACCGGCCGGCTGACCACCTTCGGCGGCGCCTCGAAATACCAGATGATCATCGAGGAGATCGCCCCCGCCGGCGTCGGCGCGC
>CAZESN010000322.1:0-1224 GCA_964514775.1 uncultured Rhodovulum sp. | reverse complement strand
CAGCCCGGCGCCCAGGGGATCACCGCCCAGACGATCACCGGCAGCACGAAGGAGATCATCGGCGCCAGCATGTAGAGCGTCTTGTCCGACCCCGAGGGGATCACGACTTCCTTGACGATGTACTTCAGGAAGTCGGCGAAGCTCTGCATGAGCCCCCAGGGGCCGACCACGTTCGGCCCCTTGCGCATCTGCACCGCCGCCCAGACCTTGCGGTCGGCGTACATCAGGAAGGCGAGGCTCACGAGGATGACGATCGTGACCGCCAGGCACTGCGCGAGGATCAGCAGGAAGAGGCCGAAGCCCGTATCGAAGAAGCCCATGCCGCTCACTCCGCCGCCAGAAGGGGCTCGCGCCGCGCCGCGGCCAGCCGGCTGAGCTCGGCCATCACCGAGCTCGCCCGCATCACCGGGTTGGCGAGATAGTGGTCGCGCGCAGGCGACACGAAATCCGCGCCCGAGATCTCGCCCGGCTCGACCGGGACCCATGCATTCTCGGGCACCTCGTCGATCAGGCCGAGATGCGGCACCTCGGCGACCATCGCCGCGCGCAGCGCCGCCAGCGTGTCGAACGGCAGCGGCCGCCCGAGCTCGCCCGAGAGCGCGCGCAGGATCGCCCAGTTCTCCCGCGCCTCGCCCGGCGGGAAGCCGGCGCGCGCCGCGACCTGGGGCCTGCCCTCGGTGTTCACGAAGATGCCCGATTCCTCGACCCAGGCCGCACCCGGCAGGATCACGTCCGCCCGGTGCGCGCCGCGGTCGCCGTGGCTGCCCTGATAGATGACGAAGGGCCCGGCGGGGATGTCGATCTCGTCGGCGCCGAGGTTGAAGATCACCTCCGCGCCCAGCGCCGCCTCCACGCCGCCCTCGCTCACGCAGCCGAGGTCGAGCGCGCCGACCCGGCTCGCGGCGGTGTGCAGGACCATAAAGCCGCTCTCGCCCCGGCCGGCCAGCTCCATCGTCGCGGCCAGAACCGCGGCGCCATCCGCCCGCGCCAGCGCCTCGGCGCCGAGGATGACGACCGACCGCTTGCCGTGCAGGTCGTCGCCGGCCCGGGCGATCTGCCCGGCCAGCACCTTCGGGCCGGTGCCGAGGTGGCGGTAGGGATAGGTGAGGTCGACCGCCGCGCCGATCAGCGCCACTTCGGCGCCGTTCATCCAGGCCCGGCGGATGCGCGCGTTCAGGACCGGCGCGTCGATCTCTATCCTGAATATTGCGCGCGCTTTCCGGT
>CAZESN010000321.1:0-1243 GCA_964514775.1 uncultured Rhodovulum sp. | reverse complement strand
ACCGGATCGTACTGGTAGTGGACCGGCGAGGCCGGGCAGGCGAGGTTGTAGATCTCGTCGACCTCGACATAGAGCGGGAAGGTCACGTCGTGGCGCATCAGCTCGAAGTTCGGCAGGTCCAGGAGATGGGCGACATTCGCCCGCCGTCCGGTGAAATAGTTGTCGACGCAGAGCACCTCGTGGCCCTGCTCCACCAGCCGCTCGCAGAGGTGGCTGCCGAGAAAGCCGGCGCCGCCGGTAACGAGAATGCGCCTCGGGACGGTGTCGCTCATGCGCGGATATGCTCCTTGGGGGTCGATCGGATCCCGTCCTAGCAGCTTGTGCGCCGCGGTGTAACTCCCGGCGGGCGGCATCGTGAACAGCGCCGCAACCCCTGCCGCGCGCCTCGCTCGCCTTGCGGCGTCGCGGCGATCGGGCTAGAGCACCGGCCATGGCGATGGATCCAGCAGTCTGCACGAACATGACCGAGCTCCGGGCCGAGATCGACCGGATCGACGGCGAGCTGATCGCGCTTCTGGTGCGGCGCGTGGCCTGCATAGACAGGGCGGCGGAGATCAAGGGCGCGGCCGGGCTGCCGGCGCGAATCGAGACGCGGGTGGCCGAGGTGATCGGCAATGTCCGTGCGGCCGCCGGGGCAGGGGGGCTCGACCCCGATCTCGCCGGGGCGCTCTGGGAGCGGATCGTGGAATGGTCGATCGCCCGCGAGGCACGCGTGCTCGGCGAGACATCGGAGAACGGATCGTGAGCGCTGAGATCATCGACGGCAAGGCGCAGGCGGCGGCGCTGCGCGCCCGGGTCGGGGTGGCCGTCGCGCAGACAAGGGCCGCGCACGGGCTGGTGCCCGGGCTGGCGGTCGTGCTCGTCGGCGAGGATCCGGCGAGCCAGGTCTATGTGCGCAACAAGGGCCGGCAGACGCTCGAGGCCGGCATGCACTCCGAAGAGCACCGCCTGCCCGACGATACCACCGAGGCGGATCTGCTCGCGCTGATTGCGCGGCTCAATGCCGATCCGCGCCTCCACGGCATCCTCGTCCAGCTTCCGCTGCCCGCCCATATCGATACGGCGGCGGTGATCAACGCCGTCGCGCCGGAAAAGGACGTGGACGGGTTCCACGTTGCCAATTCCGGGCGGCTGGCCACCGGACAGGCGGCGATGGTGCCCTGCACGCCGCTCGGCTGCCTGCTGCTGCTGCGTGCGCATCTGGGCAGCCTCGCGGGGCATGAGGCGGTGGTGATCGGGCGCT
>CAZESN010000320.1:0-1258 GCA_964514775.1 uncultured Rhodovulum sp. | reverse complement strand
CGCTCGGGACGGGCGCGGCAGGCGAACTTGCCGAGGCCCGGCAGGGTCACGGCGCCGCCGTTGGCAACCTCGCGGGTGACGATGTCGGCCAGGGCCTCAAGCGTGCGGTTGGCAGTGGCCTTGTCGAGGCTCGCCGTCTCGGCGAGGGCGGCCACCAGCTGAGTTTTCGTCAATGGCTTCTGGGTCATTGCGTCTCCCTGATCCTGCGCATTTCCCGGGGGGACCGAAGCCGAAGCTTCGGCGTTCGCGCACTTAAGCCGGGAGGGCCGTGAAAGACAATCACCGAATGCGGCGCCAAGCGTGCTTTTGCTGAACGTTGCCGCAACCATAGCGGGAGTGTTGCAGGAATGCGGCGCCTCGCTCGCGATCTGCTCCTAGAGGAAGGCGGTCTCGTCGAAGCTGCGCAACTTTCGCGAGTGGAGCTTCTCGAAGGGCATCTCGCGCAGGCTCTCCAGTGCGCGGATGCCGATCCGCAGGTGCTGGGCGATCTGGCGCTTGTAGAAGGCGGTGGCCATGCCCGGCAGCTTCAGCTCGCCGTGGAGCGGCTTGTCGGACACGCAGAGCAGCGTCCCGTAGGGCACCCGGAACCGGAAGCCGTTCGCGGCGATCGTCGCGCTCTCCATGTCGAGGGCGACGGCGCGGGCCTGGCTCAGCCGGGTGATGGGGCCGCGGGTGTCGACGAGTTCCCAGTTGCGGTTGTCGATGGTCGCCACCGTGCCGGTGCGCATGATCTTCTTGAGCTCGTAGCCCGCGAGGCCGGTGACCTCGGCCACCGCGTTCTCGAGCGCCACCTGCACTTCGGCGAGGGCGGGGATCGGCACCCAGACCGGCAGGTCGTCGTCGAGCACATGGTCCTCGCGCATATAGGCATGCGCCAGCACGTAATCGCCGAGCGACTGGGAGTTCCGGAGTCCCGCGCAATGGCCGACCATCAGCCAGACATGCGGGCGCAGCACGGCGACATGGTCGGTGATCGTCTTGGCGTTCGAGGGGCCGACGCCGATGTTGACGAGCGTGATCCCGGAGTTGTCGGGCCGCACGAGGTGATAGGTCGGCATCTGCGGCTGGCGGCCGGTCAGGATGGCGCGCGCCTCGCCGCGGCGGACCACGACGTTGCCGGGCGCCACCAGCGCCTCGTAGCCCGAGCCGGGGTCGTCGAGCGCGGCTTCGGCATAGGCGACGAACTCGTCCATGTAGAACTGGTAGTTCGTGAACAGGATGTGGTTCTGGAACCAGGTCGGGCTGGTGGCGGTGTAAT
>CAZESN010000319.1:323-1338 GCA_964514775.1 uncultured Rhodovulum sp. | reverse complement strand
CGCTGGTCTCCGGGCTGATCGAGAGCCTGCTGATCGCGAACCTGATGCTGCTGGTGCTGAACCTGCCGCTGATCGGGCTCTGGGTGCGGCTCCTGACCATCCCGCGGCACTGGCTCTATGCCGGCATCCTCGCCTTCGCCACGCTCGGGACGATCGGGGCGAACCCCTCGGTGTTCGAGCTGGGGCTGCTGCTCGCCTTCGGCATCCTCGGATACGGGATGCGGCGGTTCGGCTATCCGGTGGCGCCGGTGGTGGTGGGGCTGATCCTCGGGCCGCTCGCCGAGCAGCAGCTGCGCCGGGCGCTGGCGATCAGCCAGGGCGATCCGGCGATCCTGATCGGCTCGCCGGCCGCCATCGTGCTCTATCTGGTCGCGGCGGCGGCGGTGCTGGTGCCGCTCATCCTGCGGCTGCGGGGCAAGGGCGCGGTACTGCGCCAGCTCGCCTCGGACGAGGACTGAGGGGCGGGCCCTGGGTCGGCACGGAAAATGTCCCACAGTGGGACATTGCCCATGCCATTGAATTTATTCGTGTTTTCAGAAGGTCGTTGAATCGCGCGATCGGCATGCCGGCATCCGCCGACCCCCGGGGAACCGGCGGAACCGGTTCCCGTCCGTCGTCGGGCTCTCGCCCTGTCGGCTCAGGCGTGGCCGATCGTCTTGAAGCCGGCAGGGTCGATGCCGAGGATCTTCAGGTCCCTGGCCGCGGGCTGCCGGCCGCCACGGACGGCGGCCGCTGCCGCTCCGGCGCTCTGCAGGATGGCGAGGAACTCACCGATCTGCGCGAAAAGACTCTGTACGTACCGCATGTCCTGTTCCAGTGCTCGCCGGCGGAGTGCCGGCCTGATGCACTGCAACATGGGAAGAGTCAGTGGTTCTGACCAGATCCGGGGGCGCAGACCCGCCATGCAGGAGATGCAGGGCGGGTCGATCCCGAATTATCGCAGGTCGGGCGGCACCGCCTCGTCGCCGAGTTCGGTGATCGCCGCCTCGAGGCTCGCGATGCGGCTGTCCTTGTC
>CAZESN010000319.1:0-313 GCA_964514775.1 uncultured Rhodovulum sp. | reverse complement strand
TCCTTGTCGCCGAGGCGGCGGATCGAGACGGTGCGCTCCTCGACCTCGCGGTTACCGACGGCGAGGATGACCGGGACCTTGGCGAGGCTGTGCTCGCGGACCTTGTAGTTGATCTTCTCGTTGCGCAGGTCCGCCTCGGCGCGCAGGCCGGCGGCGGTCAGCGCCGCGACTACCTCCTCGGCATAGGCATTGGCGTCCGAGACGATCGGCGCGACGACGATCTGGCGCGGCGCGAGCCAGAGCGGCAGCTTGCCGGCATAATGCTCGATCAGCACGCCGATGAACCGCTCGAACGAGCCGAGGATCGCCCGGT
>CAZESN010000318.1:0-1351 GCA_964514775.1 uncultured Rhodovulum sp. | reverse complement strand
GGGCTCGCGGCCGACGACCGCAGGCTCGCCGAGACGCGGTTCCAGCGCGAGGACGGGCTGATCGTCTGTGCCACCATCGCCTTCGGGATGGGGGTCGACAAGCCCGACATCCGCTGGGTGGCGCATGCGGATCTGCCGAAGTCGATCGAGGCCTATTACCAGGAGATCGGCCGCGGCGGGCGCGACGGGGCGCCGGCCGAGACGATGACGCTCTACGGCGCCGACGACATCCGCCTGCGCCGCACCCAGATCGACGAGAGCACCGCGCCGATGGAGCGCAAGGAGGCGGACCACCGGCGGCTGAACGCGCTCCTTGGTCTTGCCGAGGCGCATACCTGCCGGCGGCAGGTGCTGCTCGCCTATTTCGGCGAGGTTCTGGCGGAGCCATGCGGCAACTGCGATCTCTGCCGCGACCGGCCCGAGACCTTCGACGGGACCGAAGCCGCGCGGATGGCGTTCTCCGCGATCCTGCGCACCGGCGAGTATTTCGGGGCGGAGCATCTGATCGCGATCCTGCGCGGCGAGCGCAGCGAGAAGGTGCTCGCCCGGGGTCACCACGACCTCCCGACCTTCGGCGTGGGCGCGGCGCGCTCGAAGGCCGAGTGGCAGGCGATCTTCCGTCAGTTGATGGGGCTCGACCTGATCCGCCCGGATCCGACGCGCCACGGTGCCTTCCGGCTGACCGAGGCGGCGCGGCCGCTCCTGCGCGGCGAGACCAGCGTGACCCTGCGGGCCGACACGATCCGCAAGGCGGGCGCGAGCCGGCGGCCCGAGCCGGTGGCGCTGGTCGCCGAGGAGGACGAGGGGCTTCTGGCGGCGCTGAAGGCCCGCCGGCGCGCGCTGGCCGAGGCGGGGGGCGTGCCGGCCTACATGGTCTTTCCCGACAGCACGCTGATCGAGATGGCGACGCGCCGGCCGGCCACCCTCGACGAGATGCGCGGGATCACCGGCGTCGGCGCGGTCAAGCTCGAGCGGTTCGGGACGGAGTTCCTGACCGTCATCACCGGCGAAGTGCCGCCGCGGACGCATCCGGCGCGCCGCAAGCTCGCGGGCCGGGCCGAGGGCCAGCTTATGGACCGGCTGCAGAGCGCGCAGCTGGCGCTGGCGCGCGGCGGCGACGGGCGGGAGAAGTTCCTCTCCTGCACCGCCGGCACGCTGGCGAAGATCGCCGAGACGCGGCCCCGGACGCTGACGGCGCTGGAGCGGGTGCAGGGCATGGGCCCGCAGAAGGTGGAACGGTTCGGGGAGGCGTTCCTGGAGATCCTCGCGGAGGAGGAGTGATCCCGCTTCCACTTTGCGGATTTTGACCGTTGGCAAAATCCGCACGCGCCTGCCTGCCCCCGGCAGGCGC
>CAZESN010000317.1:0-1398 GCA_964514775.1 uncultured Rhodovulum sp. | reverse complement strand
CCGCGCCGCCGATCGCCATGATCAGGTGCCAGCCGACGAAGCCCGCGATCAGCGCGACGAGCACCATGGTCCAGAGGCCGGCGCCGTTGGCGTAGAGGATGCCGAGCAGCAGGCAGAGCGCGGCCGCGCCGATGTTGATCGCGTGGCGGTTCGGCAGCACCAGGGGCTTGGCCGCGACCTTGCCGGCGAGCTTGCCGTAGGCGACGATCGAGCCGGTGAAGGTGATCGCGCCGATGAAGATGCCCAGGAAGATCTCGACGCGCATGATCGAGAGCTCGACCGGCGTCTTGTAGGCGAGCGTCGCCGCAAACCCGCGGAGCTGGTCGGCGGTGCCGGCGGCGACGGCCGCGACCGCCCTGCCCGCCTCGATGTCGGCGTTGAGGCCGATGAAGACCGCCGCGAGGCCGACGAGGCTGTGGAAGCCCGCGACGAGCTCGGGCATCTGCGTCATCTGGACCCGGGCCGCGACGAAGGCGCCGACCGCGCCGCCGATGACGAGCATCGGCAGCGTCAGCCACCAGCCGCCTGAACCCGGGCCGAAGACGGTGGCGAGCACGGCGAGCGCCATGCCGATGATGCCGTACCAGATGGCGCGCTTGGCCTTCTCCTGGTTGGAGAGCCCGCCGAGCGCGAGGATGAAGAGGACTGCCGCCGTGATGTAGGCGGCCGTGACCAGACCGTTGCTCATGCCTCTTTACCTCAGCTCTTCTGGAACATCGCCAGCATCCGGCGCGTCACCAGGAACCCGCCGAATATGTTCACGGATGCGATCAGGACCGAGATCGCGGCGAGTATGGCGACGAGGGCGCTGCCCGATCCGATCTGGAGCAGCGCGCCGACGATGATGATCGACGAGATGGCGTTGGTGATCGCCATCAGCGGCGTGTGCAGCGCATGGGCCACGTTCCAGATCACGTGGAAGCCGACGAAGCAGGCGAGCGCGAAGACGATGAAATGCTGCATGAAGCTCACCGGCGCCACGGCGCCGAGGAGCAGCGTCAGCACGCCGCCGCCGATCAGGAGCGCGGTGGTGCGGCTCGCGGCCTTCTGCGCCAGCGCGAGCTCGCGGGCCTTCTTCTGTTCGGGGGTCTCCTCGACCACCTTCTTGGGGGCCGCCTTGGCGATCGCCTGTATCTTCGGGGGCGGCGGCGGATAGGTCGTCTCGCCGCCATGCGCGACCAGCGCGCCGCGGATCACGTCGTCCTCCATGTTGACGAAGGGCGCGCCGTTCTTCTCGGGCGTCAGGTCGTCGAGCATGTGGCGGATGTTGGTGGCGTAGAGCGTCGAGGACTGCGCCGCCATTCGGCTGGGGAAATCGGTGTAGCCGACGATCGTAACCCCGTTCGGCGTCACGATCTTCTGGTCCGGCACCGTCAGGTCGCAGTTGCCGCCACGCTC
>CAZESN010000316.1:0-1401 GCA_964514775.1 uncultured Rhodovulum sp. | reverse complement strand
ATCTGCTTTCGTTTTCTTTATCGCTTCTCGGCCTTTTGGCTAAGATCAAAGTGTAGTATCTGTTCTTATCGGCTTAATCTCCGGTATACTCTCTATTGAGAGTAATGAGATTAACTGATTTTTGGAACCTCGGAAGGGTGCTTGTGGCTTGCTACACCCCTTCCAGGGTCGGCCCGGTATTGCACTGCCGCCGGGATCGGCCCAGACCCTCCGGGGTCAAATAAGAATGTGCGCATTGGAAAGAGCATCCAGGAAAACCCCTGGATGCTCTCTTTACGTTCGAAGGAACACAACAAGTTCATAGGAACACAAGCATTTTGAGTGATTTTCGGTTTAGGCCGCTCGACGACGCGTGTTGGTGGGATTTTGGAGGTGCGAATGTAGTGGTCGGCTAGCTGGCTGATGCGTGAATGGATGCGTGCGTTGGAGTTGCTGGAAATGATAAGAGAGTTGTTGCATGAATGCATGTTGAAAGGAGAGGGAGACTTGAAAGGGTGAAGAGAGAAATTCGCACCAAGAGCCCATCCTGGAGGCAACGAAGAGAGAAGAGACGACGTCGTGAAGATGGAGCTGGATAAGGGAGACTGTTGATTGCAAAAAGAGTGCTTATAAGTCGTAAGAGAGTGAGGACAAAAAAATGGGACGTTGTCGAAGGCGGCAAAAAGCTTACAACACCCGGGATTCCCAAGCCGTCTCCGATCCAAGTACTAACCGGGCCCAGCGCTGCTTGACTTGCCAGATCGGACGGGATGGCGTATTTTCAGCGCGGTATGGTCGTAAGCGAAGGAGTCGGTTTCGGCGTAGAACTTGAGGGCGAAATCGGGCTTGAAGGGGCCAGAAGTCGTCGGTCTGGAAATGAATTCTGAAGGTCGAGCCGCCCAGCGCTCTGAGCTTGTTCACGCCTTGGGACATTTTGGAGCTGTTCGCGAGTTCGCGTGTGAAATGGTTAACCCGGCGCGAGTATGGCACATCGTTCAGGTGTGGAGCTGAAGGCGTGAAAGTCGTTGGTAGAATTACCCTAGTTTGAGGTAATCAAACGGTCCAGCTCGTCGCTAGTCGACGTGGCTGAAACCAAATTTTGGATAGCACTCCTTCGGGAGTGCAAATAAGAGTCTTTGAGAAGTTCATGAAATGTTCCTTTGCAGAAGCAGACGACGTTTAGACGAGACCTCGAAGAGCAGACGAACGGCGATCACAGTTGGTGAGTGTCCGGCGACTTTGAGCAGGGCGCATTCGAACTGAACATCAAAGAGAGGGATCGACGAAGTCGAAACGGATGTGCTTTCATGAAATGTAAGCTAGAATCATATGTGCGCCGCCGAGGCAGCGCGTTCCAAAATTTGGTAATAGCCACAAGGCAAGCCTTGAGCTAGAACTTCGAATTACCTCAAACTTGGGTAA
>CAZESN010000315.1:0-1429 GCA_964514775.1 uncultured Rhodovulum sp. | reverse complement strand
CGTCCATGCCGCCATAGAGATGGTTGAGGAACATCTCCTTGGTCAGGGTCGTGCCCTTGCGCAGGCTGAGGAGCTCCAGCATCTGGTACTCCTTGCCGGTCAGATGGACCGGGCGGTTGTCGACCTCGACGGTCTTGGCGTCGAGGTTGACCGAGAACTTGCCCGTCGCGATCACCGACTGGGCATGGCCCTTGGAGCGGCGCACGATCGCATGGATGCGCGCGATAAGTTCCTGGCGGTGGAAGGGCTTGGTCATGTAGTCGTCCGCGCCGAAGCCGAAGCCCTTGAGCTTCGATTCGGTGTCGTCGTCGCCCGACAGGATCAGGATCGGCGTCTCGACCTTGGCGAGGCGCAGCTGGCGCAGCACGTCGTGGCCGTTCATGTCGGGCAGGTTGAGATCGAGCAGGATCAGGTCGTAGTCGTAGAGCTTGGCGAGATCGATGCCCTCCTCGCCGAGGTCGGTCGCGTAGACATTCAGATTGGCATTCTGGAGCATCATCTCGATGCTCTTCGACGTCGTCGGGTCGTCTTCGACGAGCAGGATACGCATGGGCTGCCTTTCCGTATCTACCAACCGGCTGTTTTATGCACAGGGCAACGTGTCGCGGATTGGTTAACGACTGATTACGATAGCAGCAGTGTATCATTTCGCGTTAAAGTTGTCTATATTTTTGTATAGCCGTCACCCGGAGTGCCGCAGCGCCATGCCGGTGGACCGCTTCTCGCCAGAGGGAGAGTTCTTCTTCGGAAAGGCGGTAGAGATCACACGCCTCCTTTTCACCGATCAGGCCATGGTCGACCGCCGCCACCACGGTGGCCTTGCGCCGGGCGACCCAGCGCTGGGTGTTGGGGGGCGGAAGGTCCGAGCGCGTCAACTTCGTGCCGTCCGGCAGAAGAACATAGACTGGACCTTTTTCACGGCGGATATACATCTCAGGACTCCCTCGATCGCTACTGACCCGCGAATTGCATAAGGGTTAATACCTTAAACCGCGGTGAACCAAGCCATTGTCTTTACATAGGATTTTAGTATAGTTCTGTGAGCATCCAAGGGAACTCCCCGATCATGGCGACCGCGACCGCCCATGCCCTCAACAGCCTCGGCCTGCCGAAGCCGCCGGCCGAGACGCGCGTGGTCGTGGCCATGTCGGGCGGCGTCGACAGCTCGGTCGTCGCGGCGCAGCTGGCGTCGGAGGGCTATGACGTCGTCGGGGTGACGCTCCAGCTCTACGACCACGGCGCGGCACTTGCCCGAAAGGGCGCCTGCTGCGCCGGGCGCGACATCCACGACGCGCGGCGCGTGGCCGAGACGATGGGATTCCCGCATTACGTGCTCGATTACGAGAGCCGGTTCCGCGAGAGCGTGGTTGAGGAGTTCGCCGATGCCTATCTGGCCGGCGCTACTCCCGTGCCCTGCATCCGCTGCAAC
>CAZESN010000314.1:0-1458 GCA_964514775.1 uncultured Rhodovulum sp. | reverse complement strand
TCGGGATAGCCCACGTCGATCTGCAACAGGAACCGGTCGAGCTGCGCCTCGGGCAGCGGATAGGTCCCCTCCTGCTCGATCGGGTTCTGCGTCGCGAGCACATGGAAGGGCGCGGGCAGCGCGCGCCGCTGCCCCGCCACCGACACCTCGTGCTCCTGCATCGCCTGCAGGAGCGCCGACTGGGTCTTGGGCGAGGCGCGGTTGATCTCGTCGGCCATCAGGAGCTGGCAGAAGATCGGCCCGTCGATGAACCGGAACGCCCGCGTCCCGTCCGCGCCGGTCTCCAGCACCTCGGCGCCGAGGATGTCGGCGGGCATCAGGTCGGGGGTGAACTGCACCCGGTGCGCCTCAAGCCCGAGCACGGTCCCGAGCGTCTCGACCAGACGGGTCTTCGCGAGCCCCGGCGCGCCGACCAGGAGCCCGTGCCCGCCGCAGAGGATCGCGATCAGCACCTGCTCGACCACGGCGTCCTGACCGATGATCCGCCGGGCGATCATCTCGCGCGCCGCGACCAGCCGCGCCCCCGTCGCCTCGATCTCGCCGATGAGTGCCGTGTCGTCGGTCATGTGCGCTCCCGCTGCGGTCAGGTTGCCCGACCTGACGGGCGCCGCTATCTGGAGCAGAATAACGTGCAACCGCCGCGGGACAATGCCCCACCCCGATCACAAACCGGAAACCGGCACCTCCGCCGAAGGCATCGCCGCCGCCGCGACAGCGGCCGGCCCGCGCCGTGGCCCTGCGCCGGTCCACCTGTGGAACCCGCCCTTCTGCGGCGATCTCGACATGCGCATCGCCCGGGACGGCACCTGGTACTACCTCGGCACGCCGATCGGCCGCAAACCGCTGGTCCGGCTCTTCTCTTCGATCCTCAAGCGCGAGGGCGACCGCTACTTCCTGGTGACGCCGGTCGAAAAGGTCGGCATCACCGTCGACGACGCCCCCTTCGTCGCGGTCGACTTCACCGCCCGGGGCGAGGGCGCGGCCCAGACCCTCACCTTCACCACCCATGTGGGCGAGGAGGTCACCGCCGGCCCCGCGGACCCGATCCGCCTTGCACGCGACGCGATCACCGGCGAGCCGTCGCCCTACGTCCACGTCCGGGCAGGCCTCGAGGCGCTGATCGACCGCAAGAGCTTCTACCGCCTGGTCGAGCTCGGCTGCGAGCATGGCGGCATGTTCGGGGTCTGGTCGGGCGGCTCTTTTCACGCCTTCGCATCGGCGGAAGCGCTCTCATCCCCGGCGGAACGCTGACGCCCGTCGAAAAAGCCCCGGAACTGGGGTATGATCCCGCGACGGGGGCCGCTCCGGCACGCGGCATGGAACGTGCGTGCCAATCTGGCGTTGGGGTGACACACCTGCAAGGAGCACAGTGACATGGAACAAGCAGCGGCAGAGGGCACCAACGTCCTGGTTGCGCTGATCGTCTGGATCATCGTCGGCGGCATCGCCGGCTGGCTC
>CAZESN010000313.1:0-1462 GCA_964514775.1 uncultured Rhodovulum sp. | reverse complement strand
CGTTCCGCGCCGCCCAGGCAGGCGCGCCACGATCCCCGGTGTGCGTGACCTCCATGCAGGAAGAGGACGGCCTCCGGGCTCGCGCACTCCAGCCGTGGACCGGGGCGAGGCAGTGCCTCGCCTTGTCCGGTCCGGGGATGGTGCCTGGCCGGAGCGGTCAGGCGGCGGCGAACGCCTCATGGCAGATCGCCTCGAGGGCGGCGGCGTCGTCCCCGTCGAAGGCGTTGGGGGTGTCGCTGTCGACGTCGAGCACCGCGATCAGCCGGCCGTCGCGCCCGAAGACCGGGACCACGATCTCGGAGCGGGTGGACGAGGCGCAGGCGATATGGCCGGGGAAGGCGTCGACGTCGGGCACCACCTGCGTCCGCCGCTCGCGCGCCGCCGCACCGCAGACGCCGCGGGAAAAGGGGATGACGAGGCAGCCGTGCCCGCCCTGATAGGGCCCGATCTTGAGGGTCTCCGGCCCGGTCACCCGGTAGAACCCGGTCCAGTCGAAATGGTCGAAGGCATGGTGGAGCTCGCAGGCGATCGTCGCCATGAGCGCGATCTCGTCGTCTTCTCCGGCGCAGAGCGCGCGGATGCGGGCGGCGACATCGGCGTAACGGTCGGGCATGGGCGGGTTTCCTGAGGGGCCGGGGCCCGATGTTCGCCCGCCCGCCGGCCGGTGTCAAAGAGAAGCCCGGGCCGCAGGGGCCCGGGCTCGGTGTCGTGAGGGGCGTCGGCGGCTCAGGTCGAGCGGGCGAAGTCCGGATAGGCCTCCATGCCCAGTTCCTCGACGTCGAGGCCGTTGATCTCGGCTTCCTTGCTGGCGCGGATGCCGACCGTCGCCTTGAGGATGCTCCAGAGGATCAGCGACGAGCCGAAGACGAAGATGCCGACGATGACGATCGGGCCGAGCTGTCCCATCAGGGTGGCGTCGGGGTTGGTGAAGAGCACCGCAATCGTGCCCCAGATGCCGGCGCAGAGATGCACCGGGATCGCGCCCACCACGTCGTCGATCTTGAGCTTGTCGAGGAAGGGCACTGCGAAGACCACGATCACGCCGCCGATGGCGCCGATGACGATGGCGGCCCCGAGCGACGGATAGAGCGGCTCAGCGGTGATGGCGACGAGGCCGCCCAGGGCGCCGTTGAGCACCATCGTCAGGTCGGGCTTGCCGTAGAGGAGCTGGGTCACGACCAGGGCGGCGAAGGCCCCGCCGGCGGCGGCGATGTTGGTGTTGGCGAAGATGCGGCTCACGTCCGCGATGTCGCCGACCGTGCCCATGGCGAGCTGCGAGGCGCCGTTGAAGCCGAACCAGCCGAGCCAGAGGATGAACACGCCGAGCGTGGCGAGCGGCAGGTTCGAGCCCGGGATCGGCAGGACGCGCCCGTCGGCCGAATACTTGCCGAGACGCGGGCCGAGGATGATGGCGCCGGCGAGCGCCGCCCAGCCGCCGACCGAATGCACGACCGTCGAGCCG
>CAZESN010000312.1:0-1493 GCA_964514775.1 uncultured Rhodovulum sp. | reverse complement strand
GGATTTTGACCGTCGGCAAAATCCGCACGCGCCTGCCTGCCCCCGGCAGGCGCGTGAACGCGCCCGCCAGGCAGGCGCGCGCGGATTACCAAAGCGACGGCGATGCCCGACCCCCCTCGGTCTCCGCGCTCGCGCGCTCCAACCGACGGCCCAGCGCGACGCAGTGCGTCGCTTGCGCCGGTTCGGGCGGATCCGCCCCTCACCCGCCGAGCAGCGTCCCCAGCCGCCGCACCGCCAGCACATAGCCCTCGGTGCCGCAGCCCGCGATCATCCCGTCCGCGCGCAGCGAGACATAGGAATGATGCCGGAACGCCTCGCGGCGGTGGATGTTCGAGATATGCACCTCGATCACCGGCCCGTCATAGGCGTTGAGCGCATCGAGAATGGCGATCGAGGTATGGGAGTAGGCGCCCGGATTGATCACGATCCCCGCCGCCGACCCGCGCGCCGCATGGATCCAGTCGACGATCTGCCCCTCGTGGTTGCTCTGGAGGAACAGAAGATCGAGCCCGGTCCCGGCTGCCGCCGCCCGGCAGGCCGCCTCGACGTCGGCGAGCGTCTCGGCCCCGTAGATCTCCGGCTGGCGCAGCCCGAGCAGGTTGAGGTTCGGCCCGTTCAGCACATGCACGGTCCTGGTCATGGCGTCCTCCTCGCGATGCGTCGCGCGCACCCTAAGCCGAACCCCGGCCCCCTGCAAAGGGGAGGGGGCCTCATACGTTTCGCCGGATGACAACCTCCGGCCAGTCGCTATTACTGGACGGGAAACTCCCATCCGATCCGAAGGCCCGCCAGAATGTCCGAGCAAGCCGCCCCGCTGGTTCTCAGCCCCGCCGACAACGTCGCGATCCTGACCGCCCGCGCCCCCCAGGGCGCACGCCCCCTCGGCATCGGCAGCGCCCTCGAGGCCCCGGTCATGCCCGGCCACAAGATCGCCCGCGAGGACATCCCCCAGGGCGCACCCGTCACCAAGTTCGGCCAGATCATCGGCTACGCCACCCGTCCGATCGCGGCCGGCGAGCACGTCCACACCCAGAACTGCGAATTCGGCGCCCACGACCAGGACTACCACGTCGGCGCCGACCTCGAGGCCGCGCGGGCCGCGATCCCGCAGGTCGCGCCCGCCACCTTCATGGGCTACCGCCGCGCCAACGGCCAGGTCGGCACCCGCAACATGATCGCGGTCTGCGCCACGGTGAACTGCTCGGCCACGGTGATCCGCCGCGCCGCCGACCAGGTGATGGCGAGCGGCATCCTCGCCGACTATCCGAACGTCGACGGCGTCGTCGCCTTCGCCCACGGCACCGGCTGCGGCATGGCGGCCGAGGGGGTCGGCTTCGACAACCTCCAGCGCGTGCTCTGGGGCCATGCCACCCACGCCAATGTCGGCGCGGCGGTCTTCGTCGGCCTCGGCTGCGAGGTGATGCAGGTCGCCCGCATGAAGTCGCGCTTCGGCGGCGCGATCGCCGACCGCTTCCACGGCCTGACCATCCAGG
>CAZESN010000311.1:0-1494 GCA_964514775.1 uncultured Rhodovulum sp. | reverse complement strand
CGATCGCCGCCTGGGCGTTCGAGCCGTCGCGCACCCTTGTGGCGAAGACCTGTTCCAGCGCCTCCTCGGCCGCGCGCTGGATCGCGGGGTCGAAGGTGGTCAGCACCGCCACGTCCTCGGTGGTCGAGCGGGTCAGGAACTCCGGCCCCGAGGCCATCACCCAGTCGGCGAAATGACCGCCCGCACGCGCCGCGGCCGCCCGCGACAGCACCGCCGGCTGGGCCTGCGCCACCGCCGCCTGCTGCGGCGTGAGGTACCCCTCCCGCTCCATCAGGGTCACGATCGTCGCCGCCCGCGCCTGCGCCCGGTCGAGGTTGCCCGTGGGCGCGAACCGCGACGGCGCGCGCAGCAGCCCCGCCAGCATCGCCGCCTCGGCCGGGTTCAGCGCCGCCGCCGACTTGCCGAAATAGCGCTGGCTCGCCGCCTCGAACCCGGTCGCCCCGGCGCCGAGATAGGCGCGGTTGAGATAGATCGACAGGATCTCGTTCTTGGTGAACTTCCACTCCAGCGCCAGCGCCGCCGGCACTTCCTTGATCTTGCGCTCGAGCGTGCGGGTGTTGTCGAAGAACAGGAGCTTCGCCACCTGCTGGGTGATCGACGAGCCGCCCTGCACCGTGTCGCCGGCGCGGTAGTTCACCAGCGCTGCCCGCGCCGTGCCGCGCAGGTCGATGCCGAAATGCCGGTAGAAGCGCCGGTCCTCGGTGGCGACCACTGCATGCACGAGATGCGGCGATACCGCCTCGGCCGTAGTCACGCCGAGCTGCTCGCCCCGCCAGGCGAAGACGTCGCCGTGCCGGTCGACGAAGGTCACGGATCCCCGGTCGCGCCCGTCCAGGAGCTCGGCATAGCTCGGAAGCTGGCCGACGTAATAGGCGGTGCTCGCCCCGAGCACGAGCAGGGCGATGATGCCGACCCGCAGGCCGACCCACCAGACCACCCGGAAGATGCCCCCGAAGAAGCCGCGGAGCCACCGCTCCAGGCGCCCCGGCCGGGATTGCGCGCGGGTCTTGCCCCGCTTCCTGCCACGCTGGGCCATGCCCCGCCACCTGCTCGTTCTCGTTATTGACCCCATTCTAGGGCGGAAGCCGCCACGGCGCCAGTCCGCAGCGCCGCGACAGGGTTAATGCACTAAATTTGATCAGTCACCGGAAACCCGGGCCAGAATGTATAATTTTTGGTCAATAGCGCGCCAGAGCAGCCATCCGCTCCGACAAAAAACACTTGATATCAACTAATTACCAAATCCGCCCAAAATGGCACGCCCCTTGCTTGTATCCACAAATGCGGTGCCACCGGCGCCGCCGAAGGACAGAGAAGCGAGGACCCTGATGAAACTGATCATAGCGGTCATCAAGCCCTTCAAGCTGGAGGAGGTCCGCGAGGCGCTGACCGCCATCGGCGTCCAGGGGCTGATGGTGTCCGAGGTCAAGGGATACGGACGCCAGTCCGGCCATACCGAGATCTATCGCGGCGCCGAATACGTCGTGAACTTCG
>CAZESN010000310.1:0-1501 GCA_964514775.1 uncultured Rhodovulum sp. | reverse complement strand
TGTTGTTGCACATCTCGACCGCGCCCTGGAAGCCGCCGCCCTTGCCCGGAAAGGCCGACCAGTCGAGGCGGGTCTTCATCTCATCGGGGCGGAAATGCGGGCCGAAGCGGAAGAGGGTGGGGTCGTCGAATTTCGGCGGATGGACGATCTTGCCGGGGTTCATCAGCCCGGCTGGGTCGAGGATAGTCTTCACCTCCTCGAAGGCGCGGGTGAGCCGGGCGCCGAACATCACCTCGTGGAATTCCGAGCGCACGATTCCGTCGCCGTGCTCGCCGGAATGCGAGCCCTTGTACTCGCGCACCATGGCGAAGGCTTCCTCGGCGATGGCGCGCATCGCGCGGGCGTCCTTCTCGAGGCGCAGGTTCAGGATCGGGCGAACGTGCAAGCAGCCGACGGAGGCATGGGCGTAGAAGGTGCCCCGCGTTCCGTGTTTCTCGAAGACCCGGGTCAGGCGTTCGGTGTAGTCGGCGAGGTGCTCCAGCGGCACCGCGCAGTCCTCGACGAAGGAGACGGGTTTGCCCTGGTCCTTCATCGACATCATGATGTTGAGGCCCGAGGTGCGCAGGTCGGTGACGGCGGCCTGGAAGCCGGGGGCCAGCACCCCGACGACGCCGCCGCCGCGCGCGCCCGTTCCGTCCCAGCCGAGGCCGAGGTCACCCATGCGCGCGTGCAGGCGCGCCATGCGGCGGGCGTTCTCGTCCGGATCCTCGGCGAATTCGACCAGCAGGATGGCCTCGGGCGTGCCGCGCACCAGGCGGTCCAGCGTGGGGCGGAAGATGGGGATGCCGGAGGCGAGTTCCAGCATCGTCCGGTCGACGAGTTCGACGGCGATGGGGCCGAGCTCGACCAGATGCTGGGCCGCATCCATCGCAGCATAGAAGCTGCCGAAGTGGCAGGCGCCGACCGCGCGCGGGCCGAGGAGCGGCCAGAGCTGGAGCTCGATGCGGGTGGAGTAGGCGAGCGTGCCTTCGGAGCCGACGAGGACATGGGCGAGGTTGTGGTGGTTCGCGGGGGTGAGGGCGTCGAGGTTGTAGCCGCCGACCCGGCGCTGGACGCGGGGAAAGCGGGTGGCGATCTCGTCCGCCTCGCGGCGTCCCAGCGCCAGAAGGCGCTCGGCCTGCGGACGGATGGGGGAGGCGGCGAGCTCGCCGAGGTCGGGGGCGACGGGGCCGAAGGTCGCCTTGGTGCCGTCGCTGAGCACCGCCTCGACCGAGCGCACGTTGTCGCGGGTGGTGCCGTAGCGTAGCGAGCGGCCGCCGCAGGAGTTGTTGGCGGTCATGCCGCCGATCGTTGCGCGCGAGGCGGTGGAGACGTCGACCGGGAACCAGAGCCCGTGCGGGCGGAGCTGTCGGTTCAGCTCGTCGAGCACGATCCCCGGCTCGACCACACAGCGGCGGCCGGCGACGTCGAGATCGAGGATGCGGTTGAGATGTTTTGATCCGTCGATGATCAGGCCGGAGTTGATCGTCTGGCCGCATTGCGAGGTGCCGCCGCCGCGCGG
>CAZESN010000309.1:0-1506 GCA_964514775.1 uncultured Rhodovulum sp. | reverse complement strand
TCGACAAGCCCTCGCGGCGCGAGGTCGACATCCGGGCGAAATGGACCGGTTTCGAGATCCCCGACCGGTTCGTGGTCGGCTACGGCATCGACTACGGCCAGCGAAACCGCAACCTGCCCCATATCGGCGCCGTCCGCTTCACGAACGGGACCGCGTAAAGACCCGCCCGCCCTTACTGGACTTCAAGCCGAAGCTCCCCTCTCCTCCCTTGCACGATTTGACCGTTGGCAAATCGTGACGCGCCTGCCTGCCCCCGGCAGGCGCGTTCCGCGCCGCCCAGGCAGGCGCGCCACGATCCCCGATCGTCCCCGCCCTCCATACAGGCAGTAAACGGCCTCCGCGCTCACGCGCTCCACCCGTGGACCGGGGCGAGGCAGGGCCTCGCCTGATCCGGTCCCGCGTCCCCGATCCTTACCCAGGACCTTGTGCCGACCCCGTCCCAGTCCTCCGCTCCCCACAAGATCAGGTGCGCCCGAACCCCTCATGGACCCGAAACGTTACCAAAGATTGCTACGGGGTTAACGCGTCACAGCATTCATTTTTAAAAACAATACGTTGACATAGATTCGCACGCGTGCGAATCCCTGCGCCGCGACCATTGCCCCGCGCCACGCCGCGGAAGGCTTGGCTTCCGCCGCCGCAGGCCATAGCTTGACGAAAAAGCGACGGGAGGCCCCCATGCAGATGCCCACGCCAGATCCGGCGATCCTCGCGCGCAAGGCCGAGATCGTGGCCCGGCTGCGCGCGATCCTGCCCCATGACGCGGTCATCTCCGAGCCGACCGAGCTGCGCGCCTACGAGTGCGACGCCCTCACCGCCTACCGCTGCCCGCCGCTCGCCGTGGCGCTGCCCTCGACCACCGAGGAGGTGGCGGCGATCCTGCGCCTCTGCCACGCCGAGGGCATCAAGGTCGTGCCCCGCGGCGCCGGCACCAGCCTCGCCGGCGGCTCGCTCCCCACCGAGGACAGCATCATCCTCGGCGTCGCCCGCCTCAAGGCCGTGCTCGAGACCGACTACGAGAACCGCTTCATCCGCGTACAGACCGGCCGCACCAATCTCTCTGTGACCGGCGCCGTCGAGGCCGACGACTTCTTCTACGCCCCTGACCCCTCCAGCCAGCTCGCCTGCGCCATCGCCGGCAACATCGCGATGAACTCCGGCGGCGCGCATTGCCTCAAATACGGCGTCACCACCAACAACCTGCTCGGCGTCACCATGGTGCTGATGGACGGCAGCGTGGTCGAGATCGGCGGCGCCCATCTCGACGCCACCGGCCTCGACCTCCTCGGCCTCGTCTGCGGCTCCGAGGGCCAGCTCGGCGTGGTCACCGAAGCCACCCTGCGGATCCTGCGCAAGCCCGAGGGGGCCCGCCCCGTCCTCTTCGGCTTCGACGCCAACGAGGTCGCCGGCGCCTGCGTCTCCGACATCATCCGCGCCGGCGTCCTGCCCGTCGCGATCGAGTTCATGGACCGCCCCTGCATCCGCGCCTGCGAGGATTTCGCCCAC
>CAZESN010000308.1:0-1550 GCA_964514775.1 uncultured Rhodovulum sp. | reverse complement strand
GCGCCTCGATCGCCGTCCAGCGCCCGGTGCCCTTCTGCCCGGCCCGGTCGAGGATCACGTCCGGAACCGGCAGGCCGGTGGCCGGATCGACGGCGCGCAGCACCTTGCCGGTGATCTCCACCAGATAGGAGCGCAGCGGCCCCTCGTTCCAGCGCTCGAACACCGCCGCGATCTCGGCAGCCGACATGCCCATGCCGTCGCGCATGATCCCGTAGATCTCGGCGATCATCTGCATGTCGGCATACTCAATCCCGTTGTGCACGGTCTTGACGAAATGCCCGGCGCCGTCGGTCCCGAACCAGGCCGCGCAGGGCATGCCCTGGAACCGCGCCGCGATCGCCTCGAGCACCGGGGCCACCCGGTCCCAGGCCGCCTTCGGCCCGCCGCCCATGATCGAGGGCCCGTGCCGCGCCCCCTCCTCGCCTCCGGAGACGCCGATGCCGAGATAGGGATGCCCCTCGCGCTCGGCCTCGGCCGCGCGCCGCCGGGTGTCGTGGAAGTTCGCATTGCCGGCATCGACGATCAGCCCGTCGGGGCCGAGCACCGGCCGCAGCGCCGTGATCATCGCATCGACCGCATCGCCCGCCGGCACCATCAGGATCACCGTCGCCGGCGCCTTCAGCGACGCGGCCAGCTCCTCGAGGCTCGCACAGGCGACCAGCCGCCCGGCGAGATCGCCGGCCCCGGCCACGAAGGCCTCCGCCACGCCCGCGGTGCGGTTGTAGACCGCGACCCGATAGCCCTTCTCGGCGATGTTGAGCGCGAGTGCCGCGCCCATCGTCCCAAGCCCGACCAGACCGATATCGGCGTCCATCCCCTGCCCTCCCGTCATCGCGGCCCTCACTCCGCAGCCGTTCCCGCGAGCCGGCCCGCCAGCCCGTCCTCGATCAGCGCGATCGTCTCGGGGATGCCGTAGACGGCGATGAAGCCCCCGAACCGCGGCCCCTGCGCCTCACCGAGCAGCACCTCGTAGAGCGTCCCGAACCAGGCCCGGAGCGGATCGAAACCGTGTTCCTTGCCGACCGCATAGACCTCGTCCTGCAGCGCGCCCGGATCCGCCGGCCCGGACCAGGCCTTCAGCCGGTCGCGCAGATCCCCGAGCGCCGCCGCCTCCCTCGCATCTGCCAGCCGGTAGCGCTTCGCGGGCTTCACGAAATCCTCGAAGTAGCGCACCGCGAACCCGGCCGCCGCGTCGAGGCCCGGATGGGTCTCCGGGCTCGCCTCGGGCGCGTACTTGCGGATGAAGCCCCAGAGCACCTGCCGGTCATGGGCATTCGCCACGCTCGCGAGGTTCAGGAGCATCGAATAGGGCACGACCATATCCGACTCGGGCGGATTGCCCTGGTGGATGTGCCAGACCGGATTGGCCAGCCGCTCCTGCGGGCCCTGGCCGGGATAGGCGCGCAGATGCGCGTCGTATTCGTCCATCGCCTTGGGGATCACGTCGAAATAGAGGCGCTTCGCCGTCTTCGGCTTGCCGAACATGAAGAGCGCGAGGCTCTCGGGGCTGGCATAGGTCAGCCAGTCCTCCATCGACAGGCCGTTGCCCT
>CAZESN010000307.1:0-1558 GCA_964514775.1 uncultured Rhodovulum sp. | reverse complement strand
ATAGCCCCGCTTCAGGCCTTCGTTCAGGGTCTGGGTGACCTGCATGCGTTCTTCCCCGTAAATAATCTGGTGCGGGCGAAGGGACTTGAACCCCCACGCCTTGCGGCGCCAGAACCTAAATCTGGTGCGTCTGCCAATTCCGCCACGCCCGCAGTCGTGAGCGCCACGGCCCCGACGCGGCCGCTTCGTATCAGACCGATCACGGGCACGCGAGAGAAAAAAGCATGTGCGCGCGGGGCGGGGTCACGGATCCGTCTTGCATCTGTCGCGGCCGCGTTCGCTCAGGATATGGGCATGCAATCAGCCCATAAAACAGTCAGTCTGTGCAGAATATGGGCAGATCCGTGGAATTCTCGGCGGGCCGCCGGAGCCCCGCGACGCGGTTCATTGAAACGGCCCGGCCAAGCTGGTTTGCGGGTCTCGCAGTCCGGCACCCTCTTTGCCGGAGCGCGGCGGAGGAAGGCACGGCATGAAAAAGATCGAGGCGATCATAAAGCCCTTCAAGCTCGACGAGGTGAAGGAGGCGCTGCAGGAAATCGGCATCCAGGGCCTGAGCGTGATCGAGGCCAAGGGCTTCGGGCGCCAGAAGGGCCACACGGAGCTCTATCGTGGCGCCGAGTATGTGGTGGACTTCCTGCCCAAGGTGAAGATCGAGGTCGTCCTTCCCGACGAGCAGGTCGACGCGGCGGTGGAGGCAATCGTCTCGGCGGCGCGCACCGGCAAGATCGGCGACGGCAAGATCTTCGTGCTGCCGGTCGAGCAGGCGATCCGGATCCGCACCGGCGAGGAAGGCGGCGACGCCCTCTGAGCGCGAGCCCTGAACCCGCCGGATGCCCGGCGCGAGACCGCGGCCCGCCAGATGCCGCGCAGTAAACCCTAAGGAAAACCGATGAGCGACACCGAAACCGTTCTCAACATCCTCAAGGAAGAGGAGATCGCCTATGTCGACCTCCGCTTCGCAGATCCGCGCGGCAAGCTCCAGCACGTGACGCTCGACGTCGATCTCGTTGACGAGGACTTCCTCGAGGAAGGCTTCATGTTCGACGGCTCCTCGATCGCCGGCTGGAAGTCGATCGACAAGTCCGACATGAAGCTGATGCCCGACGCGAGCTCGGCCTATGTCGATCCGTTCTTCGCCGAGAAGACGCTCTGCCTGCACTGCTCGGTCGTCGAGCCCGACACCAACGAGCCCTATGAGCGCGACCCGCGCTCGACCGCCGAGAAGGCCGAGGCCTATCTCAAGCAGTCTGGCATCGGCGATGCGGCCTATTTCGGGCCCGAGGCCGAGTTCTTCCTCTTCGACGACGTGCGCTACTCGAACGCGCCGAACAAGGTGGGCTTCCACATCGACGCGGTCGACGGCGCCTGGAACACCGACACGGCGTTCGAGGGCGGCAACACCGGCCACCGGCCGGGCGTGAAGGGCGGCTATTTCCCCCTGCCCCCGGTCGACGCGGCCCAGGACATCCGCTCCGAGATGCTCTCGACCATGAAGCGGATGGGGATGAAGGTCGACAAGCACCACCACGAGGTCGCCTCGCCCCAGCACGAGCTCGGG
>CAZESN010000306.1:0-1571 GCA_964514775.1 uncultured Rhodovulum sp. | reverse complement strand
GGCGGTAGCGGTCGGCCATCGCGCCGGCATTGCTGGCGGCGTGATCGAGCATCGAGGCTGAGGTACGTGCCCCGAACCAGTCGATCCGCGCATCCGCACCGATCGTCTCGGCGACCGCGTTGAAGGTCGGTCCGATGGTGCCGAGGAAATCGGCCCATTTGTTCGACAGGAAAGCCATCAGCCGCAGCCAGATCGCCTCGATATCGGCGCGCAGGGCGCGGAAGTCGTCCACGAAAGAGCCGAGCGTGGCCTTGATCCCGTCCCAGACGGCACGCGCCACGTTGCCCATCAACTCGAGCGCCGAACCGAAGCCGCCCGCGCCCTTCACGAGCTGCCCGAACCAGTAGATCAGCTCGCCCGCACCGACGATCAGCGCGCCGATCCCGGTGCGGATGATGGCGCCGCGCAACAGCGTCAGCGCGCCCGACAGGCTGAAGGTCGCGACACGGGCGGCGACGAACGCCGCGACCCAGCGCCCGGCCATGAAGCCGGCGAAGGCGATGCCGATGGCCGCAAGCCTCTCAAGATTGTCGGCCAGGAGGATCAGCGCATCGGCCACCGTCGAGGAGGCGCCCGCCATCTGATCCCATGTGCCGACCAGTTGCAGAGCGGCGTTGCCGATCAAGGTCCAGCAGTTCCGCGAGCCGCCCGCCGCTCTGGATCACGGTGTTGAGGTTGTCTCCGCTGAGCCTGCCGAGGGCCATGGCCTTCGAGAGCGCGTTCTGCACCGAAGCAGCGCGCTCGGCCCGCGCGCCCGAGACGACCATGGCGTTGTTCAGCGCTTCGGTGAAATCAAGCGATTCCGCCGTCGTCAGCCCGAGTTCGCGCAAGGCCGTGGCATTGGCGAGCCAGGACTCCGTGGTCTGGCCGAGGCTCGAATAGGTCCGACGCGCCATCGCGGCGAGCCGGTCCATGACGGCCGCGCCCGCTTCCTGCGAGCCGGTGGCTAGATCGACACGCGAGCGCAGGTCGGTCCACTGGTCGGCATAGGCGACAAGCTGGCGCGTACTGATCGCCGCGCCGAGGACGCCCATGACCCGGCGTACCACCGCTCCGGTGATATCGGCCTGCCGCTCGATCCGCTTGAAACTGTTCTTGCCCGCGTCGCCGATCCCCTGAAACTCGGCCTTCACCTGCCGGCCGCCCTCTGCGACGAGGCGGACGGAGACTCGTTTCTGGGCCATGGGTCATTGTTTCCGAAAGGGTGGCGGCGTTCGCCTTGCGCTGAGGCATCGAACGAGGGAGACTCGGGCCATGTCCGAGACCGCCATCCTGTCCTCGAAATTCCAGATCACGATCCCCGCAACGGTCCGGGCGGCCCGGGGATGGAAGGCCGGTCAGGTCCTTGCCCTGATCCCGGAGGGGACCGGCATTCTGCTGATGCCGGTGCCGGAGCGGGGCCAACTGGCGGGCATCGCGAAGGGCGCGTCGGCGGGCGACTACCGGGACCGGACGGATCGGATCTGATCTTCCGGCCCTGGCCGATCACCGGATGCCATCTGCTCGTTGAGCTTGCGCACCATCACCGCCTCGATCTCGGGCAGGCATTCGGCGGCGATCAGCGGATCGAC
>CAZESN010000305.1:0-1591 GCA_964514775.1 uncultured Rhodovulum sp. | reverse complement strand
GTCGGCGCCTGGACGTGGGCGTCGGGCAGCCAGGTGTGGACCGGCCACATCGGCATCTTGACCGCGAAGCTCGCGAAGAAGGCGAGGAACAGCAGCGTCTGGACGCCGCCGGTGATGGTGAAGCCGAGCACCCGGACCGTCTCGGACGGGAAGGGATGCGTCATCAGCTCGGGGATCGAGGTGGTGCCCGCCTGCATGTACATGGCGATCATCGCCACCAGCATCAGCACCGAGCCGAGGAAGGTGTAGAGGAAGAACTTGAAGCTCGCGTAGATGCGGTTCGCCCCGCCCCAGATGCCGATGATCAGGAACATCGGGATCAGACTGCCCTCGAAGAACACGTAGAAGAGCACGAGGTCGAGCGCGCAGAACACGCCGAGCATGAAGGTCTCGAGCACGAGGAAGGCGATCATGTATTCGCGCAGCCGCGTGGTCACGTGCCAGCTCGCGCCGATGACGATCGGCATGAGGAAGGTGGTGAGCATGACGAGCAGGACCGAGATCCCGTCGACGCCCATCCGGTAGGTGAGACCGCCGATCCAGGGCCGCTCCTCGACGAACTGGAACCCGGGGTTCGACGGCTCGAACCCGGCCAGCACGAAGAGCGAGAGCAGGAAGGTCGCGATCGTGGTGAAGAGCGCGAGAAGTTTCGCGTTCTTCTGCGCGGCCGCGTCCTCGCCGCGCAGGAACAGCATGAGGACCACCGCGCCGATCAGCGGCAGGAAGGTGATGAGCGAGAGAAGGCTGCCCATGGCTCAGTGTCCTCCGGCCGCGCGGATCGAGAGCCAGAGCGTCAGCAGGACGATGCCGAGCACCATGGCGAAGGCGTAGTGGAAGAGGAACCCCGACTGGGCCCGGCCGGCGAGCCGCGTCACCCAGGGGATGAACCCCATGGCGATGCCGTTGAGGGCGCCGTCGATGGTCGCCGTGTCGCCCTTCTTCCAGAGGAAGTTGCCGAGCCAGCGGGCCGGGCGGACGAAGAGGAAGTCGTAGATCTCGTCGAAGTACCACTTGTTGAGCAGGAAGCGGTAGAGCACCGGCTGGTTCTCGGCCAGCGCCTTCGGGCGCGAGGGATCGACGATGTAGAACCAGTAGGCGATCCCGAGCCCGATCAGCATCGCGAAGAAGGGCGAGACCTTGACCCAGGTCGGCACGTAATGCGCGTCGTGGATCACGTGGTTGTCCGGGTGGAAGAAGATCGACGGCCCGAACCATTCCGCATAGTGCTCGCCGAAGAACACCCCGTACCAGAGCATGCCGGCGAGCACCGCGCCGACCGACAGGACGGCGAGCGGGATCAGCATGACCCGCGGGCTCTCGTGGGCATGGTCGTGCGCGTGATGATCGCCGCGCGGCGCCCCGAAGAAGGTGAGGAAGATCAGCCGCCAGGAATAGAAGCTCGTCATCAGCGCCGAGAGCACCAGGATGACGAAGGCAAAGCCCGCGAAGGCGTTGTGCCCGGCATAGGCGCTCTCGATGATCGCGTCCTTCGACAGGAACCCGGCGAAGCCGATGCCCGTCAGGGGAATGCCGACGCCGGTGATGGCGAGCGTGCCGATCGTCATCGCCCAGAAGGTGAGCGGGATATGCT
>CAZESN010000304.1:0-1600 GCA_964514775.1 uncultured Rhodovulum sp. | reverse complement strand
CGGGTGCCGCCGTATTCGTCGATCGCCCAGTCGAGCCAGGCGTCATAGGCCTCCTGGCTGACGACCTTCACGGTGATCGGCATGTAGGTGTGGTTGATGCCGCAGAGCTCGGAGCACTGGCCGAAGTAGATGCCCTCTTCCTCGGCGCGGAACCAGGTCTCGCCAAGCCGGCCGGGGACGGCGTCGAGCTTCACGCCGAAGGCCGGGATCGTCCACGAATGGATCACGTCCGAGCCGGTCACCTGGAGCTTCACCACCGCGTTCACCGGCACGACCATCGCGGTATCGGTGGCGAAGAGGTAGTGCTCCTCGGTATAGCCGAAATCCTCGAGATCCTCGCGGTAGAGCATCATGCTGTCGAAGCCCATCTCGTAGTCGGGATACTCGTAGCTCCAGTACCACTGGTTGCCGGTCGTCTTGATGGTGACGTCCGGCTCGGGGATTTCCATCTGCTTGAACAGCGTCGGCAGCGAGAACGAGCCGATGACGATCAGGATCAGCACCGGCGCGAGCGTCCAGGCGATCTCGAGCTTGCTGTTGTGGGTGAAGCGCGCGGGCTCCGGATTGGAGCGCTTGTTGAAGCGCAGCACGATGACGGCGATCAGGCCGGTCACAAACAGCACGATCACCGCCATGATGCTGTGCACCATCGTGTCGAGCCAGTGGATGTCGTGGGCGACCTCGGTCACCGCGCGCTGGAGGTTCACACCGTCCTGCTGCGGAATGCCGATCACCGGGAGGCCGCGGGGCTCTCCCTGGGCGAGGGCGCCGGTCGCGGCAATGCCCGTCGCGGCGAGAAAAGTGCAGAAGCCGGCGGCGCGGCTGATCCAGTTCTTCATCATTCGGCTTCGTCCCATCCCGCAGGCGCTCGAGACCACCGGAGTGCCGGGGTGTCCTACCGTGTTGTCACCGTGGGCAGGTGAAACATATTAGGGCGCGAAGGACAAGATGCGGTGTGGCCTCGCCGGGTGGCCCGGACCGGCTCACGCGACCACCGGCCGGAGGCATAAATGCAGTCATCCCCGAGGTTTCGCCCGTTCGAGAGCGACATCGACGAATCCCGCGCGCTCGGCATCCTGCGCGACGCCGTGGGCGGCGCGGACGACGGCGAGCTCTTCCTCGAGCGGCGGCGCTCGGAATCGCTCGCCTTCGACGACGGGCGGCTGAAGACCGCGAGCTACGACGCGGCCGAGGGCTTCGGCCTGCGCGCGGTGCGCGGCGAGACCGCGGGCTACGCCCATTCGACCGAGATCAGCGAGGGGGCACTCCGGCGCGCCGCCGAGACGGCACGGCTGGCGGTCGGGGCCGGCGGCGGCACGCTCGCCGAGCCGCCGCGGCCCACGAACCGGCGACTCTATGCGGATCTCGACCCGTTCGACGATGCGGAGTTCGCGGTGAAGGTCGAGATGCTGCGCGAGATCGACGCCTATGTGCGCGGGCTCGACCGGCGGGTGGTGCAGGTGTCGGCGTCCCTGGCCGCCTCGATGCAGGAGGTCGAGATCCTTCGGCCCGAGGGGCTCAGGCTCGCCGAGGCGCGGCCCATGGTGCGGCGCAACATCTCGGTCATCGTCGAGGAGAACGGCCGGCGCGAATCGGGCGG
>CAZESN010000303.1:0-1623 GCA_964514775.1 uncultured Rhodovulum sp. | reverse complement strand
TCTCGGTGGTGATCGGCGAGGGCGGCTCGGGCGGGGCGGTGGCCTTCGCCACGGCCGACCGGATCGCCATGCTCGAGCATTCGATCTACGCGGTGATCTCGCCCGAGGGTTGTGCCTCGATCCTCTGGAAGGATGCCGAGAAGACCCGCGACGCCGCCGAGGCGCTGCGGCTGACCGCCCAGGACCTGCTCACGCTCGGGGTCATCGACCGGATCGTGCCCGAGCCGGTGGGGGGCGCGCAGCGCGACCGCGACGAGACCATCCGCCGGGTGGGGGCCGCGATCGGCGAGCTCCTCGCCGGTCTCGATGGCAAGACCCCCGCGACCCTGCGCAAGGAGCGCCGGCAGAAGTTCCTCGGCATGGGGAACAAGTCGCTGGTCGCCTGACCGCCGCAGCCGGTCCGCTCCGCGGCGATCCGGCAGACATCGCAGGAACCAATCGCAGTGAATGCGGGGGGCAGGGCTCTCCGCCCCCCGCGCGCCGCTCAGGCGCGGCGGCGACGGCGCAGCACGCCGATGGCGCCGAGACCCGCAAGGATCAGCGGCAGCGTGGCCGGCACCGGGATCGGCGCGATGTTGTCGGCCAGCCCGACGATGTTCGAGGTGAAGACCGCGGTGCTCGACGGGGTGACGCCGTCGGTGTTGAAGAGCCGGAAGCTCTGGTTGCTGAACGGCGAGGAATCGCCGCTCGCGATCAGGTAGCCGGCGCCGTACTGCATGCCGACGATGGCGATCTGCCCGTTCGTGGCCGAGGAGCCGTAGCGCGCCAGGACGTCATCGTAGGAGCCGGCCACCGCGCCGCCCGCGGTCAGCGAGACCCCGGTGCCGACGCCATCGAGCAGGGCGTTCTCCGAATTCGTCCAGCGGCCGGTGCCGCCGCCGTGATTGCCCGAGATCGAGAGGCCGAAGGGCGCGAACCAGGTGTTGGCGGTCTGGTTGAACGAGCCCATCTCGCCGAGGATCAGGGCGACGCCGCCCGCATGGACCCAGTCGCGCAGCGCCGCCTGCTCCGCCGCCGAGGCGCGGCCCGCCACATCGCCGTTCAGGGTCGGCGTGCCGGTGATGAAGAGGTTCACGCCGCTGAGGTATTCCGAGGTCACCCGGTCGGTCGCCGCGGCAACGGTCGAGCCGGTGCTCTCCAGGTGCTGGCGGAAGTTCGAGTAGTAGTTGCCCGTGACCGACTGGTCGCGGACCTCGCCCTGGGTCGTCGTCACCTGATAGGTGCGCGAGCTGTCGAGGGAGCCGATCACCGCGGCGGTGGCCGACTGGGCGAGCATGACGGCGGCCACCGAGGCCGCGAGAATTCTACCGATGCGCATAGTCCCATTCTTTCCGGAAAGGCGGGTGCAAGCTGCCCGCGCGCCCGTCTGTGGGTGAAGAATGAGACGCTTCGGTGTCGGTCGCGTTAATGAATTGTTAAGGATGCGGGGGCGGCGACCACGGCCGCCCCCGCCGGGTTTCGATCAGCAGGAATAGTACATCTGGTACTCGATCGGATGCGGGGTGTGCTCGAAGGCGTAGACCTCCTGCCACTTCAGCGCGATGTAGCCCTCGATCTGGTCCTTGGTGAACACGTCGCCCGCCAGCAGGAAGCCGTGGTCGGCGGTCAGGTTCTCGAGCGCCT
>CAZESN010000302.1:0-1627 GCA_964514775.1 uncultured Rhodovulum sp. | reverse complement strand
AGCGTCGCCTCGACCAGCGCCTCGCGCAGGTTGCCGTGATGGTAGTTCTTGCGCGCCTCAGGCTCTCTCTCACCCATGCCGCCCGGTCTATCCGCCCGCCCCTTCGGCAACAAGCGGCATGGCCCCGCGCGGGGCCGCCGTCCTCAGTCGGCGTGGATGGCGAACACCCGTCCGCGCGGGTCGTGCCGGCCGCCGTCGTAGGTCCGGCGCAGCGACACCACCGGGTTGCAGACCGAGGCGACGAGCGCGCGCAGGTCGTCCTCGTCGGGAAGGCCATCGCTGCGCGACATCAGCTCGATCACGGCAACACGCAGTCCGGTATCGGCGCGGTGATGGTGCGGGAGGGTACGGTCGGGCATGGGGATCGGCTCCACAGATCGTCGAGCCAGACTACCTCGCCACCCGTTAATCCCGCGTATCGGGGCGGTGGCAACCCGTCACGGCCCGTCGCGAGCAGGCGTCCGAGCGTGCGCAGCAGATCCTCCTCGTCGGGGCTCAGGGCGCGCCGCGCCTGACTGGTGCGTGCAAAAAGGACGACGTTCATGGTGCTTCTCCCTCCGGTTTACACCATGACCCTGGCCGCTCGCCCGTGAGCCGAGCGTGACAGAGGCGTCACCCGTACCGGGGGATCCGCGACAGCCGGCGGGCGCATGGCGCCCGCCGGCCCGGCGGACAGGCTTACTGGCCGCGCGCCTGGGCGATGTAGTTGGCCATCCGCTCGCGGGCCTTGGGGGCCATGCGGGCCTCCTCGATGTCGCCGAGGTTCTGCGGATCGTCGCCGACCACGATCAGGGCCACCATGCCCATCGCCGCATGCGGCAGGCACTGGATGGCGTAGCCGCCCTCGATGTCGAAGGTCACGGAGATCGCCTCATTGACCTTTCCCTTAAACGGCTCGGCGCCCTCCGGGTACAGGCCGCGCATGCTCTCGGCGTTGTGGCTGCGGTCGGTCGGCACGAAGTTCACGGTGTCGCCCGGCTCGATGCGCAGGAAGGCGGGCTCGAAGACCATCGTGCCCTCCTCGCCGCGGTTGAGCATCTGCACCTCGTGCTCGGCCGCCTGCACGGCTGCGGCCGCCAGCATGGCAAGGGCCGCCACACCGGTCATCATTGCTGTCCTCATGTCATCCGTCCTCCCGAAAAAGACAAACGGCCCGGTCAGAGCCGCGGGTACGTCGCGCTCGCCTGAGGCGGGGATACTGGCTTGGGGCTGAGTTCCGGCTCGATCGAGCGAGACGGAACATAGGCCGCCTTCCGGTGCGGCTCAAGCCCGTTCCACCGCTGGCGACCCACCCGTTCGAAACGGGTAGATGATGCGCATCGGTGCCGGCATGGACGAAGATCTCGCATGACGGCGGGGCTGGTAGGCCCGGCAGGATTCGAACCTGCAACCAAAGCGTTATGAGCGCTCTGCTCTGACCGTTGAGCTACAGGCCCGTGCGCATGGTGCTAACGCGTGGCGGCCGCGGACGTCAAGATCGCGGACTGTTCCCTTGGCCCGCCGCATGCGCTAGAGCACGCGCAAACCGGGATAAGCGGAGGACTGCCAAGTGCGTGGACCGGGCCAGGGCCTGACCTATGCCGATGCCGGCGTCGACATCGACGCGGGCAACGCGCTCGTCGAGCGG
>CAZESN010000301.1:0-1628 GCA_964514775.1 uncultured Rhodovulum sp. | reverse complement strand
CCTCAATGGAGGTCATGCCCCCGGGGATCGTGGCGCGCCTGCCTGGGCGGCGCGGGAACGCGCCTGCCGGGGGCAGGCAGGCGCGTCACGATTTGGCACCGGCCAAATCGTGCAGGGAAGAAGGCCCGCAGGCGTCTTCAGAACGGCTTGAACACGAATCCCGCGCCGAGCGCGATCAGCGCGAAGCCGACCGCATGGTTCCAGCGGATCTCCTCGCCGAGATAGAAGACCGAGAAGATCACGAAGACACTGAGGGTGATCACCTCCTGGATGGTCTTCAGCTCCGCCGCGCTGAAATACCCGTGCCCGAGCCGGTTGGCCGGCACCTGGAGCATGTATTCCGGCAGGGCGATCAGCCAGCTGACCGCCATGACGAGCAGGAGCGGCGCGGCCTTGAACTTCAGATGGCCGTACCAGGCGAAGGTCATGAAGACGTTGGACGCGACGAGCAGGCCGATCGTCGCGACGGGAACCGGGATCTGGGCGAGCATGGGGACCTGAGGGGCTGGAGACGCCGCTCCGACTAGGACGCCCCGGGGCGCCTGCGCAAGCGCGATCGCGCGGGGCCCTTCAGTCCTTCGCCCCGTCAGTCCTTCGCCCCGTCAGTCCTTCGCCCGTCAGTCCTTCGCCCGTCAGTCCTTTGCCACGTGCTCGGGCTTGCCCTTGTGCGGGGTCGCGGCCAGCTCCTCGAGCTCGGCCTCGGTCATCGTCTCGAACATCTCGCGCGAGGCGCCCTTCAGGTCGCTCTTCTTCGTCTCGCCGCGCTTTGCCGACAAGGCGGCGCCGGCCGCCTTCTGCTGGGCACGGGATTTCGCGGGCATGGCATGACCTCCGGTGCTGTCGCCGGGACAGGCCCCGGCCCGGATGACAACGCGCGGCCCGGCCGATGGTTCGCGGCCGCGCCGCCGCCGGTCGGCAGGTTCCCGCCGACCCGGCCCTGCGCGGCGCCGGATGGCTGCGCCCATGCGTTTCCCTCACATGGAGCCGCCCGGCGGACCGGGCGTCAGGAAAGGGAGAAGACCATGCAGAAACTCACACTCGCCGCGGCGATTGCCGCGACCGTCACGCTCGCCGCCTGCGGCGACACCCGCACCCAGCGCGTCGCCACCGGTGCCGCCGGCGGCGCCGTCATCGGCCATGTGGTCGACGACCGCCCGGTCGAGGGCGCGGTCGTCGGCGGCGTGCTCGGCGCACTGCGCTGAGGCCCGCATACGGGCCCAGGCCACCGGGAAAGGGCGACAAACCGCTTGATCCGCCGGGCGGCGATGGGTGACGATGGGCGGCAATCGGAAGGAGAGACGCCCATGTCCGCCCGCATCGCCCTTCTCGTGACGGCACTCGCCCTTCTTGCCGCCTGCGGCGCGGGCGTCGACCCGGCGACCGGCCTCAAGCGCTGCGACGACGGCGGCGACGGCGGCGTGGTGATCGACGGCGTCTGCCTCTGATCCGGCGCTGCGGCGCGCCCGGGTGATGCGACCTGCGGCGAGGGTCTTGCCCTTTGGCGGTGAATGAGTAACGTCGCCATCCGCGCAACCGGCACGGGATCGCGGGGTCCGATTCTGAAACGGTGGTCAGCATGAAACTCAGCATGGAGCGCAGCGCCCTCCTCCGGGCGATGAGCCGGGCGC
>CAZESN010000300.1:0-1629 GCA_964514775.1 uncultured Rhodovulum sp. | reverse complement strand
GAAGAGGAAGAGCCGCTTGCCCGGGATCAGCGCGTCATGCACCAGCGTGCCGACGGGCTTCGGGCGCATCACGATCTCGTCGCCCTCGGTCAGATGCTGGAGGCGCGAGGTCAGCGGGCCGTCCTCGACCTTGATCGAGTAGAACTCGAGCTCCTCGTCCCAGGAGGGCGAGGCGATCGAATAGGCGCGCAGCAGCGGCTTGCCGTCGACGATCAGACCGATCATCGCGAATTCGCCCGAGCGGAAGCGGAAGCCCGCGGGGCGCTCGCAGTTGAACGAGAACGTCCGGTCGGTCCAGTGCCGGATGTTGTGGACCTTCAGCAGCGCCATGCCGCGCAGCGCCTTCTCGATCTGCTGGTTCATCGCGTCTCTCCGAGGGAATCGTGGCGCTCTTACACCCTGCCCGCCGTGGCGCAACCCCCCGCGGAACGGAGGGGGACATCTTGCCGCGATCCGGCCGGGAGAAGAATATTCACCTCGCGGACGGCGGTCCGTAGAGAACAATCGCCCCCGCCACGTCGCCCGGCATCAGCGCGTCGATGTCGCCCTGATTCTGATATCCCATCAGCGCGCCGGTCGCGCCCGGGTGGTCGAGGCCGATCGCATGGCCGATCTCATGGGCGAGGACCGTGCCGAAATCGAGGCCCATGGGCTTGAGCACCTGCGCGTCCCAGGGGATCGCCGGGTTGAAGCAGATGGTCGCGCGCTCGAGCGGCGCGACGCCGGCCGCGGCCCCCGCCCTGTCGAGCCAGACGTTGGCGAAGGCGACCCGGTGCGGCATCGCCTGGGCGCCGATCAGGATGTCGGGGGTCTCGGCGCCGGTGACCGGGCGGAAGCGGAGGTCGGCGCCGTCACTCCACATGGCGAAGGCATCGGCCGCGATCCGGGCGAGGCGGGCGGGGTCGTCGCCCCAGGCCGGGGCGAGCAGCTCGACGGGCGCGAGCGCGCCGCAGTTCACCGCGTCGGGAAAGACATGGTGGCGGTCGGCAAAGCCGTAGGTGACCTCGGCGCCGGTCCCGAGGTCGGGGGCGCCCCATTTCACCCGGTGGCCGTCGACGACCAGCAGCCGGTAGGGCTCGGCCTGCACGGCGGAGGCGATCAGGAGGCCGGCGAGCCCCGTCAGTATCCGCCACAGGAAAAGAGAAATCGCTGTCCGCACGGCCCGCCAACGCAGTCTGATATCCGCCCGCTGTGATCCCCGGCGCATCAGGCGTCGCGACTGCAAACAGACGCCGCATGCTAACCGGACTCCGATTGCGACAGGCAAGTCACAATTGGCGGATTCCGGCTCAAACATCGTAAACGTGGCGCCAGGGCACCCTAACCGGGCATTTCGGTAACCGTTTTGGTCGTGACGGTTGACCTTTCGCGATCTGTCGACTATTTTGCAGTGCAGAATGATGACCTCAATTCGGGGGTCCGGGCCGCGTGGAAAGATGCGGCCACCTAGCCGCAAAGACATCCTACGCAGGTTACATGACCACATTCTCCGATCTCTCGCTGGACCCGCGGGTCCTTCAGGCCGTGACCGAATCCGGTTACACCACCCCCACCCCCATCCAGGTCCAGGCGCTCCCGCCCGCGCTCGAAGGCCGCGACGTGCTCGGCATCGCCCACACCGGCACCGCC
>CAZESN010000299.1:0-1638 GCA_964514775.1 uncultured Rhodovulum sp. | reverse complement strand
TGGTACCGCGAGGGCCGGGTGCCGCTGCACACGCTGCGCGCGGACATCGACTATGCGCTCGCCGAGGCGAAGACCGCCTACGGGATCATCGGGATCAAGGTCTGGATCTTCAAGGGCGAGATCCTCGAGCACGATCCGCAGGCCCGTGACCGGCGCCAGACCGAACTGCAGGAAGGAGGGGTCCGTCCGCAGCGTTCGCGCTGAGGGCTGATCCTCCGGGAGAACAGCGATGCTACAACCGAACCGGACGAAGTTCCGTAAGCAGCACAAGGGGCGCATCCACGGCGAGGCCAAGGGTGGGTCGGCGCTGAACTTCGGGCACTACGGCCTCAAGGCCACCGAGCCCGAGCGGATCACCGCCCGTCAGATCGAGGCGGCGCGCCGTGCGCTCACCCGCCACATGAAGCGCAAGGGCCGTGTCTGGATCCGGGTGTTCCCGGACGTGCCGGTCTCGAAGAAGCCCACCGAGGTCCGCATGGGCAAGGGCAAGGGCGCGGTCGAGTTCTGGGCCGCCAAGGTCAAGCCCGGCCGGATCATGTTCGAGATCGACGGCGTCGACGAGGAGATCGCCCGCGAGGCGCTCCGGCTCGCCGCGATGAAGCTGCCGATCAAGTGCCGCTTCGTCGTCCGCGAGGACTGGTAAGCCCTCAGGGCGGTCTGACGAGGTTGAAGGGCGGTGCCGCTGACGCGGTGCCGCCTTTTCCCTTTTCCGGGCACGGTTCCGGCCGCGAAGCTCCGCCTGTTGACAGCCCGGCATCACCGCTCCGCGATGTCCTGCCCGGCGGAGGGAGGGCGCCGCAGGCCGCTCCCAAAGGTTTAAATGCGGTTAATGCGCGAATTTTCCCTGTTATATATCGGTAACTTGCCGTTTTGTCCGAGCCCGGACAAAACTGGATTTCCAGCCCTCGACCCGGGGCGCCGTGATCCGGGGTTGCGCCTGTCCGCCTTTCCGGGTACATGGCGCGCTCATCTCTGAACTCCACCGGAATCAGGGTAACCCTTGCGGGGCCCTCTGGTGATGTTGAAAGGACCAGGGCCATGAAGGCGGCCGATCTACGGGAGAAAACTCCCGACCAGCTTCGCGACGAGCTTTCCTCGCTCAAGAAGGAGGCGTTCAACCTGCGCTTCCAGAAGGCGACGGGGCAGCTCGAGAACACCTCCCGCATGCAGATCGTCCGTCGCGACGCTGCGCGGGTGAAGACCATCCTGAACCAGAAGGCCGCGCAGGCGGCCGGCGTGACCCAGAAGACGGAGGCCTGAGATGCCCAAGCGTATCCTCCAGGGCACCGTGACCAGCGACAAGAACGACCAGACGATCACCGTCCTGGTCGAGCGGCGCTTCACGCATCCGATGATGAAGAAGACCGTGCGCAAGTCGAAGAAGTATCGCGCGCACGACGAGACCAACCAGTACAAGGTCGGCGACGTGGTGCGGATCATCGAGACCGCGCCTATCTCCAAGACCAAGCGCTGGACGGTCCTCGCGGCGGAAGCCGCCGAAGCCTGATCCGGCCCCCGGGCCGGTATAGTCGAAACCGCGGGGCGGGCGAGGCCATCGTCCCCGCAGGTCGGGAGTAAATCGAATGATCCAGATGCAGACGAATCTGGATGTGGCTGACAACTCCGGCGCCCGCCGGG
>CAZESN010000298.1:0-1640 GCA_964514775.1 uncultured Rhodovulum sp. | reverse complement strand
GCCGATGAAGTTCTCCATCGGATAGCCCACGCTCGCGGCCTCGGTGACGGCCACCGAGTTCATCACGCCCCAGCCCCACATCAGCACGTTGTCGGGCCGCTCGCGGCGGATCTGGAGCCACTGGCTCTTCTGCTCCTGACCGGGATGGTCGACGGCGATGGGCGTGAACCGGAAGCCGTGCTTGGCCGACAGCTCCTCGAGGGTGCGGATCGGCTCCTTGCCATAGGCGGAGTTGTGGTAGATCAGCGCGATATGCTTGCCCTCGAGGCTGCCTCCGTTCTCGTCGAGCAGATACTTGATCGCCACCGAGGCCCCGTCCCAGTAGGTCGCCGGGAAGTTGAACGTCCACTGGAAGGTCGAGCCGTCGGCGGCCGAGGTCCGCCCGTAGCCGACCGTGAGCATCGGGAGCTGATCCTCGATCATCCGCGGGATCATCTGATAGACCATGCCCGTCGACATCGGCTGGAGCACCATCGGCTCGGTGGTGCGCAGCTGCTCGTAGCATTCCATGCCGCGCGTCGTGTCATAGGCGGTCTCGCATTCGGTGACCCGGGCAGGCACGCCGCCGATGCCGCCGTCGCGCTCGTTCACCAGCGTGAAATAGTCGGCATAGCCGTCGGCGAACGGGATGCCGCCGGCCGCATAGGCGCCGGTGCGGTAGGAGAGCGACGGGAAGTGCAGGTCGGCGAGCGCGGGCACGGCGATCGTGCAGGCAAGCGCGGCGAGGGCCGCCAGTCTGGTTGGTCTCATCAGCGTATCCTCCTCTGTCGTTGTTGCCCGCCGGTCGCGCCGGACGGGATCGTCATGTCAGTGCGGGAAGGGCCAGAGCCGCAGCTTCTCCTTCGCCAGCCGCCAGAGCTGCGCGAGCCCGTGCGGCTCGGCGATCAGGAAGCCCATGATCAGGAGGCCGATCACCATCAGCTCGACATGGGCGGCGAGATCGGCGGGCCAGCCGAAGGGGCCGGTCATCAGGTTCTTCAGGATGATCGGCATCAGCACCATGAAGGCCGCGCCGGCGAAACTGCCGAAGATCGAGCCGAGGCCGCCGATGATGATCATGAAGAGAACGAGAAACGACACCCGGATCCCGAACGCATCCGTCACCTCGACCGCGCCGAAATAGACCGCGAAATAGAGCGCGCCGGCCACGCCCACGAAGAATGACGAGACGGCGAAGGCCGAGAGCTTGGCGCGCAGCGGGCTCACGCCGATGATCTCGGCGGCGATGTCCATGTCGCGGATCGCCATCCAGCTCCGCCCGATCCGCCCGCGCGTGAGGTTGCGCGCGACCCAGGCCAGGACGAAGAGGATCGTGAGGCAGAAGAGATACTTCGCCGCCGGCGTCGCCGCGGCCCCGGTAACCGCCTGGCCGAACACGGTGCGCACCGGCGCGTTGATCTGGCCGGTGGCCGAGTAGTTCATGAACCACGGCACCTTGTTGAAGAGCCAGATCAGGAAGAACTGCGCGGCCAGCGTCGCCACCGCGAGATAGAACCCCTTGATGCGCAGGCTCGGCAGGCCGAAGGCCACGCCGACGAGCGCCGTGACCACGCCCGCGCCGATCACCGCGAAGACGATGTTCATCTCCGGAAACGAGGTCATCAGCTTGAACGCGGCAAAGGCGCCCACGGCCATGAACC
>CAZESN010000297.1:0-1662 GCA_964514775.1 uncultured Rhodovulum sp. | reverse complement strand
CCGCCACCGCGCCGCCGAAGGCATCGTAGAGCACGCGCGCCATCATCGCCGCCGCCGCCACCTTGGGCGCCGTGGCGAAGAAGGCGGTGACCGGCGTCGGCGAGCCCTCGTAGACGTCGGGCGTCCACATGTGGAAGGGCGCGGCCGAGACCTTGAAGGCCATGCCGGCGGCCATGAACACCAGCCCGAAGAGCAGACCGAGCGGCAGCGGTCCCTCGCCGCCCGCCTGCGCGATGCCGGCGAAGAGCGTGGTGCCCGAGAAGCCGTAGGTGAGGCTCGCGCCGTAGAGCAGCAGGCCGGAGGAGAGCGCGCCGAGCACGAAATACTTCAGCCCCGCCTCGGTCGAGCGGGCGCTGTCGCGGCGGAAGGCGGCGATCACGTAGAGCGCGAGGCTCTGGAGCTCGAGGCCCATGTAGAGGACGATCAGGTCCTGCGCCGAGACCATGGTCATCATGCCCACGCAGGCGAGCAGGATCAGCACCGGATACTCGAACTTCATCACCGCGTGGCGCACGAGATAGTCGTGGCTGAGCGCCAGCGTCGCGGCGGCGCCGAAGAGGATCAGCACCTTGGAGAACCGCCCGAACCCGTCGGAGACGAACGAGCCCCCGAAGGCGGACTGCGCCCCCTCGGGCGCGACGCCGACCCAGAGCCCGACCACGACGAGCACGCCGGTCGAGATCCAGAGGATCAGCGAGCTCGGGTCATGCCGCGGCGAGGCGAAGGCGCCCCACATCAGGGCGGCCAGCGCCCAGAGCACGAGCGCGAGCTCGGGGGCGATCACGGAGAGGTCATTGGCCAGCATCGCGGTCTCCGCAGGTCAGTTCGAGGCGAGCGCGACGGGTCCGGCCGCCGCACGCGCGAGTTCCGTCTGGTCGATCAGCGCCTGGACGGTCGGGCCGATCACGTCGAGGATCAGCGCCGGGTAGACGCCGAGGATCAGCATGGCGGCGACGAGCGGCGCGAACAGCAGCTTCTCGCGCCGGTCGAGGTCCTGGATGCCCTTGAGCGCGGTTTTGACGAGCTCGCCCAGCATCACCTGGCGGTAGAGCCAGAGCGCGTAGCCCGCCGAGAGGATCACGCCGGTCGCGGCAAAGAACGCGACCCAGGTCGAGACCTGGAAGACGCCCATCAGCGTCAGGAACTCGCCGATGAAGCCCGAGGTGCCGGGCAGGCCGACGTTGCCGAAGGTAAAGAGCATGAAGATCAGCGCATAGACCGGCATGCGGTTGATCAGCCCGCCGTAGGCCGCGATCTCGCGGGTGTGCATCCGGTCGTAGATCACCCCGACGATGAGAAAGAGCGCGCCCGAGATGAAGCCGTGGCTGAGCATCTGGAACATCGCCCCGTCGATCCCCTGACGGTTGAGCGCGAAGATCCCCATGGTGACGAAACCCATGTGCGCCACCGAGGAATAGGCGATGAGCTTCTTCATGTCCTCCTGCATCAGCGCGACGAGGCTCGTGTAGATGATCGCGATGACCGAGAGGGTGAAGACGAAGTTCGCGAGGATCTCGGAGGCGACCGGGAACATCGGGAGGGAAAAGCGCAGGAACCCGTAGCCGCCCATCTTCAGCAGGATCGCGGCGAGGACGACCGAGCCCGCCGTCGGCGCCTGGACGTGGGCGTCGGGCAGCCAGGTGTGGACCGGCCACATCGGCA
>CAZESN010000296.1:1127-1666 GCA_964514775.1 uncultured Rhodovulum sp. | reverse complement strand
CATAGGGCTCGTGGATCGGGCTCGCGGTCCAGACCGGGTTGTTGGCCGTGTCCTTCAGCGCGCCGCAGCAATAGGCGCTCGCGCCCTCGATCCAGTCGTTGATCCGCGTGGTGTCGTACATCCACTGCAGATAGGCCAGCGCCGCCTCGGGGTACTTCGTGTGGTTGAAGATCGAGAGCGAGGTGACCTGATGGAGCTCGACCGACTCGCCCACCGGCCCGATCGGCAGGATATGGGTGCGGATGTCGTCGGCGATCTCGGCCAGGGCCGGATCGTTGCGCGCGGCGTAGTAGAGCGAGACGCCGTTCGCGATCACCGAGCACTGGCCGGCCAGGAAGGCGCGGTTGTTGTTGATGTCGAGCCAGCTCTCGGTGCCCGGGATGAAGGTCTCGTAGAGCGCCTTGGCGTATTCGATGGCCGCACGGGTCTCGGCGGTGTCGATGCCGACGGTGCCGTCCTCGTTGATCATCTTCGCGCCATGGCTCCCGAGCAGCCAGTGCGCGTAGTTGTTGCCGTCGCCGACCGCCTTGCCGTGCGGG
>CAZESN010000296.1:0-1117 GCA_964514775.1 uncultured Rhodovulum sp. | reverse complement strand
GGGAAGCCCGCGGGCGTGCCGTTCGCCTTCAGCGCGCGGCAGAGCTCGAGGAAGTCGTCCGACTGGGTCGGGAACTCGCTCCAGCCCGCGGCCTGGACCTGGCTCTCGCGGTAGCAGATGGCGTTGCCGATCGCCGCGAGCGGCATGGCGATGTGCCGGCCGTTGTGCAGCGTGTAGTCGCGCGGCCCGTCATACCAGCCGCCGTTCGCCGCACCGACCGCATTGGCGAGGTCGGTCACGTCGATCAGCTTGTCGGGATACTGGAAGGGGTCGTCGAACCAGCTCATGACGAGGTCGGGGCCCGAGCCCACGTTCGCGGCCACGGCGGCCTTGGGACGGACGTCCTCCCAGCTCTCCTGGTCGATACGGACCTCGACGCCGGTCGCCTCGGTGAAGGCGCGGGTATTGGCGATCCAGGCCTCTTCCTCGCTCTTCACGAACGGAACCCAGCGCAGCAGGCGCAGCGACGCCCCCGCCTCGGGCGTGTAGGTGGGCGCGCTCTGGCCGAAGGCGCGCGGAACGCCGAACGCTCCGGCCGCCGCCACACCGGCAGCACCGGCCATCAGGCCTCTACGTGTGATGTTGGTCACGGATATTTCCTCCCTGAAGTCTGCGGGTTTCCTGGTTTTGCGACAGCCGGGCCCCGCCGCCCTTGCGGCCGCCTCCGGTCAGACGGTGAGCCGCTTGCCCGACGCCGCATCGAAGAGATGCGTCACGGCCGCGTCCACCGAAATGCCGATCTGTTCGCCCGGGCCCGCCGAGACGCGGTCGCGGAACACGCCCACCACGTCCGTCGCGCCGATCCGGCCGATGACATGGGTCTCGGAGCCGGTCGGCTCGACCACCACGATGGTCAGCGGGATGTCGCCGCCAAGCTGCATCGCCTCGGGCCGGAGCCCGTAGATCACCTCGCCCGACGGCGCCCCGGCCAGCGGCTTGCCGATCGGCAGGACGATGCCCTCGGCGGTGACGAAGCGCGTGCCGTCGGCGGTGTCGATCTTGCCGCGGATCATGTTCATCGCCGGCGAGCCGATGAAGCCCGCGACAAACAGGTTGTCCGGCCGGTCGTAGAGATCGAGCGGCGCGCCGATCTGCTCGACGCGGCCGTCGTGCATCA
>CAZESN010000295.1:0-1700 GCA_964514775.1 uncultured Rhodovulum sp. | reverse complement strand
TTCATCTACCCCGGCGCCGGCTACGGCGGCTCGTGCTTTCCCAAGGACGTGAAGGCGCTGATCCACACCGCCCGCGACGCCGGTTTCGACCCGCAGGTGCTCCAGGCCGTCGAGGACCGCAACGACGACCAGAAGGAAGTGATCTTCCGCAAGATCCGCGCCCATTACGGCGGCGATCTCTCGGGCCGCACCTTCGCGCTCTGGGGCCTGTCGTTCAAGCCCAACACCGACGACATGCGCGAGGCGCCGAGCCGGGTGCTGATGGAGGCGCTCTGGACCGCCGGCGCGAAGGTCCAGGCCTACGACCCCGAAGCGATGGAGGAGGCCCAGCGCATCTACGGCGACCGGCCCGACCTGATGCTCTGCGGCACCAAGGAGGCCTGCCTGCGCGACGCCGACGCGCTGGTCGTCATGACCGAGTGGCAGGTGTTCCGCGCCCCCGACTTCGACCTGATCCGCGAGCGGCTGACAGATCCGGTGATCTTCGACGGGCGCAACCTCTACGATCCCGCCCGTCTGGCGCGCAACGGCTTTGCCTATTACGCGATCGGGCGTGGGCGGAAGGTCCCGGACGCGGCGCCGGCGGCCTAGCCGCGACCATGCCGGAGGTATCCTCGGCGACCGGTACGGCGGATGTCCCGCCCGTCTCGGTCGTCGTTCCGGTCTTTCGCCACTGGCACCACGTCCCGACCCTTCTCGCCTGCCTCGCGGCCCAGACGCCGGTGCCCGGCGGGTTCGAGGTCGTCATCGTCGACAACGGCCCCGCGGACGAGCGGCCGGACCTCGCCCTGCCCGCGAACGCCCGCGTGATCGCCTGTCCCGAGCCGGGGTCCTACGCCGCGCGCAACCTCGGCGCGGCGGCGGCGCGGGGGCGGCTCCTGGCCTTCACCGATGCCGACTGCCGGCCGGTGCCCGGCTGGCTCGCCGCCATGGTCGCGGCCGAGGCGTCGCTGCCGGGCCGGCTGCTCGCCGGGCCGGTCCGGATCGTCGCCGCGAGGGCGCAGGCGAACGCCTGGGAGATCTACGACCGGATCCGCGGCATCCCCCAGGAACGCTACGTCCGCCTCGGCTATGCCACCACCGCCAATCTGCTGGTGCCCCGCCCCGCCTTCGACGCGGTCGCAGGCTTCGACGCGCGGCGGTTCTCGGGCGGCGACGCGGATTTCTGCCGCCGGGCCGGACGGGCGGGGTTCGGGATCGATCTGGTGCCCGGGGCGGTGGTCGAGCATCCCGCCCGGGCGACCTGGGAGGAGCTCGCCACCAAGGCCCGGCGGGTGAAGGGCGGCCAGATCATGGGCGGCCCGCCCCGGATGCGGATCCAGTGGTTCCTGCGCACCCTCACCCCGCCCCTGCGCGCGACGGCAAGGTTCGCGCGCTCGCCCTGGCCCTGGCGCGAGCGGATGGTGGCGATCGGCGTGGTGCACCGCCTGTGGCTGGTCGAGCTGGCCGAGATGGCACGGGTGCTCGCCGGGGGCACGCCGGAGCGGCGCTGACCGGGCACGGGTGGGCACGCGTGCCCGCTTTGTTACCACGTTGATTCGACGTTGTTTTTCAGAACGGTTTACCATTAGGAAACCTTCGTTAATGCGCGCGGGCGGATGTCCGGGACCGTAATCTGCCCCTGTCGGCTGATGGGTGATCCCCCGGACCGGACAAGGCGAGGCACTGCCTCGCCCCGGTCCACGGCTGGAGGGCGTGAG
>CAZESN010000294.1:0-1711 GCA_964514775.1 uncultured Rhodovulum sp. | reverse complement strand
CCACGCAGTACCGGGTCTCCGAGGTCCCGCGCGACCGGGTGCTGCTCGGCGCCAGCCTCGGCGCGGTCGCCTCGCTGGTCACCGCCTACCGCTGCCCCGGCGTCTATGGCGGGCTGGTGCTGAAGTCGGGCTCCTTCATCCTCGACGCGCGCAAGCTCGCCCGCCGACCGCACGCCGTCTTCCACCGCATCGCCCGGCTGATGCGGGCGATGGCGCGCATCCCCGGCCGCCCGGCGGAGCGGGCCTTCGTCTCCACCGGCGAGCTCGAGGGGCTGGCCGACGAGAACCGGGCGCTGGCGGGCTTCCTGCGCGACCGGGGTGTCGATGTCCTCTTCAAGAGCGCCTGGGACGGCCATCACTGGCACAACTGGCGCGACCAGCTCCGCGACGGGCTGATGTGGGTGCTGCGGCCGTGAGGGGCGGGCCTCGCGACGGGCGGGTCGGAACGCTGACGCAGTCACTTCGCGGATTTTGACCGTCGGCAAAATCCGCACGCGCCTGCCTTGTCTTATAGATGAGCCGTTGCCGGTGTTCGGTCACCGGCAACGGCGGAGGACGGACCGTCGCCTGCCTTGGGTTCGCGGCCCGCGGGCAGTCTGGTCGCCTTCGTCCGATCACCGACCTGAACGGATACCCGAGCTCAGGCGCGAGCCTGGGGCTCGCATGACAAGACCAGGTGGAGACCGGATCATGATCATGACCGTTGGAATCGATATTTCCAAGGACTGGCTGGACGTCGGCTGCTTCCCCGAGACGCGCGGAGCGGCGCGGTTCGCGAACACGGCAAAGGGGCATGCGGCGCTGCTCGCCTGGCTCGGCGGGCTGCCGGAAGAGGCCGGCGCGCCGGCGCGGGTGGTGTTCGAGGCGAGCGGCGCCTTTCACCGCGCGCTGGCCCGGGCGCTGGAGCGGGCGGGTCGGCCCTTCTGCAAGGTCAATCCGCGCCGGGCCCGGCGCTTCGCCCAAGCGGCGGGCAGGCTCGCCAAGACCGACCGGATCGACGCGGGCGTGCTGGCGCGGATGGGGCATGTGCTGGAGCTGGAGCCGACGCGGCCCCGGGGCGAGAACCAGTCGGATCTCAATGCCCTGTCGGCTGCCCGGCTGGCGCTCGTCAAGGATCGCAACGCGCTTCTGGCCCGGCGCTCCGCCGCCTGTCATCCCCTCGTCCTGCGCCAGCTCGAACGCCGCCTGCAGGCGATCGAGGCCGATATCGCCGAGCTCGACGCAGCGCTCGCCGCCCTCGTGCGGGCCGACGCGGACCTCCGCGCCCGCGCGGCGATCCTCGTCTCGATCCCGGGCCTCGCGGCAACCTCGGCGACGACGATCCTCGCGGAGATGCCCGAGCTCGGCACGATGAGCGGCAGGCAGGCGGCGGCCCTGGCCGGGGTCGCGCCGATCACCCGAAGCTCGGGCCAGTGGCGCGGCCGCGGCTTCATCGGCGGCGGCCGGGCGGCCCTGCGCCGCGCGCTCTACATGCCCGCGCTCGTCGCCGCGCGGTTCAATCCGGAGTTGCGCGCCACCTACGAGCGTCTCGTCGCGGCCGGCAAGCCGAAGAAGCTCGCCCTCGTGGCGGTCATGCGCAAGCTCATCGTTCTCGCCAACGCGCTGCTCCGCGACGGCCGGAAATGGACCCCGCAGCCCGCTTGACCAAGACGGATACTGCCCCCGGCAGGCGCGTCTTGCGACGCACCCGCCAGGCAGGCGCGCGCGGATT
>CAZESN010000293.1:0-1744 GCA_964514775.1 uncultured Rhodovulum sp. | reverse complement strand
CCCATGCGGCGGTCGATCTTGTATTTCGCACTCGTGCGCTTGGTCACGGCGGTCTTCCTTTATGTCGTCACAATAAGAACGGCCCCTCCTTTGCCGGGTTTCCCCGACCGACAGGATTCCCCTTGCGGGGTCCACGGAAGCCAAAGTCCCCGCCACCCCAATCGGATGGCAGGATGGGCGGCTTATAGCGGCCGCGACGCCGGTGTCAACGGAAGGTCCGGCTCAGAAACCGAGGCTGAGCGAGCGGGTCACGCCGAGGCGGAAACCGAACTGGTCCTCGGAGCCGAGGCCGGTGATCGGCGAGTCGGCGGCATCCTCGACCAGCCGGTCGTAGGTCGCAACGCCCTCGATGCCCCAGGCGTTCGAGATCGAGTAATGCGCGCCGACCTCGAATCCGACCGAGGTGAGCCCGCCCGAGGGACGGAACTCGCGCAGGCCGGAGGTGGCCGCCTCGTCGGCGGTGACGCCGAAATAGGTGCGCATGAAGTCGCCGGTCCCGAAATCGGCGCGCGGGCCGACGTTGAGGATGAGCGATTCGGTCGGCCGGAAGATCGCGTCTGCACCGGCCACGGCGACGAAGGTCTCGTGCCCGCCGAAGCCGTAGCGCACGTCGGTGAAGGCGCGCCAGTCGCGGGCCTCGTAGCCCACGCCGAGGCCGAGCTCGAGCGTCGCGTCGACATTGTCGAGCCCGCGCAGTTCCGAATGGTCCCTGTCCCGCCGGCTGCCGATATAGCTCGCCGACCCGCGCAGGCCGAAGCCCTCGCGCTCGCCGATCGCCTGGCCCGAGCCCCAGCTCAGCCCGCCCGGCAGGCGCAGATAATCGAAGCGGATGGTTCCCCAGGGGCCGACATCGTAGTCGTCGGAGCCGAAATAGCTCGGGCCGATCGAGGCGCCGGCGCCGATCGTCACGCGCGCGTCGACGAGGTTGTCGGCCGCCGCGGCCGCCGGCTCCTGCGCCGATGCCGGCATCAGGCCGAGCACGGACACCCCGCCTGCCAACAGGATCGCGGTAAGACGGGGGGCGGGCGTTATCTGCCGCATCGGCTGATATCTCCTCCGACCATCGAGTCGGTTGTGTCACACGCGTGCTATTTGGGGCCTGGGAGCTAGTATGGCAAGCGAAACATTAAAGGATTAACGGGCGGTTTAGCCTGCGGCCCCGACCTCGCGCGATCTGGTCGCCAGCCGCTCCGCCAGCACCGCGCGCACCGCCGAGGGATCGACCGCGCGGGTGACGAAGGTCTCGCCGATATCGCGGGCGAGCACGAAGGCCATGCGGCCGGCACGCACCTTCTTGTCCTGCTCCATCAGCGCCATCAGGCCGTCCGCGTCGGGCAGGTCTCCCGGGATGTCGCCGAGGGTGCGTTTCATGCCCATCGCCGCGAGATGCGCGCTGACCCGGCTCGGCGCCTCCTGCGGACAGAGGCCGAGGGCCGCACTCACCTCGAAGGCGAGAAGGCAGCCGATCGACACGCCCTCGCCATGCAGGAGCCGGTCGGAATAGCCCGTCGCCGCCTCGAGCGCATGGCCGAAGGTGTGGCCGAGGTTCAGGAGCGCGCGGTCCCCCTGCTCGGTCTCGTCGCGCAGCACGATCGCAGCCTTCATCTCGCAGGAACGCCGCACCGCATGGATCCGCGCCGCCGGATCGCCCGCCGCGAGCGCCGGCCCGTTCGCCTCGAGCCAGGCGAAGAACTCCGCGTCGCCGAGCAGGCCGTATTTCACCACCTCGCCGTAGCCGGCGAGA
>CAZESN010000292.1:0-1745 GCA_964514775.1 uncultured Rhodovulum sp. | reverse complement strand
CGTGATCTCGGTGACCGAGCGCCAGGCCTATATCGGCCGGGTCCGCGCGCTGGCGAAGATGTGCGCCGACGCCTGGGTTCTGGCCGACGCCGCGCCATGAACGGCCGCAAGCTGGTCATCATCTTCGCGGCCTTCCTCGTCGCCTTCTGCATCGGGCTGGCGTGGTTCCAGCTCTTTGCCTTCTACGAGCGCCAGTCGGGCGTCGGCGCGCTGACGATCGACGGCGAGGTCGTGCCGATCTCCGACTATGACGGGATCGACAGCACGTCCTCGCCGCTGAAGCTGCGCGGCTGCTTCCGGATCGATCCCGCCTCGGTGGCCGGCCTCGCCCCCGCCGCGAACCCGACGCCGCTGATCGCGCCCTTCTGGTTCCCCTGCTTCGATGCCGCCGAGATCACCGACGACCTCGCCGCCGGCCGGGCCAGCGCCCATATGATCGCCGAGGATGACCCCGACGGGTTCGACCTGATGCTCGCGGTCTATCCCGACGGGCGCGGCTATTTCTGGCGCCAGCTCAACGAACGTTTCCAGTAGTCCCCGGACCCGCCCCATGCCCGATCTCCTTCTCGAACTCCTCTCCGAGGAAATCCCGGCCCGGATGCAGGCGAAGGCCGCGGCCGACCTGAAGCGCCTCGTCACCGACGGGCTGGTCACGCGGGGCCTCACCTATGCGGAGGCCACGGCCTTCGCTACGCCCCGCCGCCTCGCGCTCGCCGTCACCGGCCTGACCGACCGCTCGCCCGCCCTGCGCGAGGAGCGCAAGGGCCCGCGCGTGGACGCGCCGGAGGCCGCCATCGACGGCTTCCTGCGCTCGACCGGCCTCAGCCGCGACCAGCTCGAGATCCGCGACGACAAGAAGGCGCAGGTCTTCTTCGCCGTCACCACCCGCCCGGGGCGCGCCGCCGCCGAGATCGTGGCCGAGACGGTCGAGGCGGTGGTGCGCGACTTCCCCTGGCCGAAGTCGATGCGCTGGGGCGACGGCAGCCTGCGCTGGGTGCGCCCGCTGCATTCGATCCTCTGCCTCCTCTCCACCGAGGCCGGCGCCGAGGTTGTGGACCTCGGGATCGACGGCCTGCGCGCCGGCGACACCACCCGCGGCCACCGCTTCATGGCGCCGGGCGAGATCCGCGTGACCTCGCTCAACGACTACGAGGCGAAGCTCGCCCGCGCCTTCGTGCTCATCGACCCCGAGGACCGCGCCGAGCGCATCCGCAACGCCGCGACCCAGGCGGCCTTCGCCCGGGGTCTCGAGCTCGTCGAGGACGCGGGGCTTCTCGCCGAGAACGCCGGCCTCACCGAATGGCCGGTGGTGCTGACCGCCACCATCGAGCCGCGCTTTCTCGACCTGCCCCCCGAGGTGCTGCGCACCTCGATGAAGGAGCACCAGAAGTTCCTCTCGCTCCGCGACCCCGCGACCGGCCGGATCACCGGCTATGTCGTCGTCGCCAACCGCGAGACGGCGGACGAGGGCGCGACCATCCTCGCCGGCAATGCCCGGGTGCTGGCCGCCCGGCTCAGCGATGCCGAGTTCTTCTGGAAGAACGACCTCCAGACGCCGCTCGCCGAGATGGCCGCGAAGCTCGACAACGTGACGTTCCACAATAAGCTCGGGACGCAAGGCGAACGCATCGCCCGCATCGCCGCGCTCGCCCGCGAGATCGCGCCGCAGGTCGGCGCCGATCCCGATCTCGCCGAGCGTGCCGCCCGTCTCGCCAAGGCCGATCTCGCCAGCCAGATGGTCTACG
>CAZESN010000291.1:0-1747 GCA_964514775.1 uncultured Rhodovulum sp. | reverse complement strand
ATGAAGGGCCTGCCGCTCGCCTATTCCAAGGACATGCAGGAGGACAAGGAGCAGGTCTTCGACGCCGCCGACAGCCTGATGCTGGCGCTGGCCGCCATGGAGGGGATGGCGCGCGACCTGGCGCCGAATGCCGACCGGCTCCGCGCCGCGGCAGGGGCCGGGTTCTCGACCGCGACCGACCTTGCCGACTGGCTGGTGCGCGCGCTCGGCCTGCCCTTCCGCGAGGCCCATCACGTCACCGGCGCGCTCGTGCGTCTGGCCGAGACGAAGGGCGGCGATCTGCCCGATCTGTCGATAGAAGAGATGCAGGAAATTCATCCCGGCATCACACCGGAAGTTTATCAGTTCTTGGGTGTAGACAACTCTGTGGCGAGTAGGGCAAGCTATGGTGGCACAGCGCCGGACCAGGTGCGCGCGCAGATCCGTCGCTGGCAGGAGAGCCTCAGGTGACGGATCGCGGGCGCTTCTGGATAGGCCTATGCCTTGTGCTGCTGGCGCTTTCGAGCTGCGGGCGGAAGGGCGATCCCCTGCCCCCCGACCCGCCCGAGGCTGTGCGGGAGACGTAAGGCGGTGGTCGCGGGCCGGTGCATGACGTTTCGTTCCGCACTCGAAAGGCAGATAATGACATTCGCAGCCAAGCGTCTCCTAGTTGCAGCCGCAGCCATCTCGACGCTCGTGATGGCCGCCCCCGTCCTCGCCGAGGGACCGGTGATCCTGACCGTGACCGGATCGGTCGCAAATTCGAACCGCGGCCCGCTGGATCCGGAGTACGACAAGCTCCTCGCCTTCAACAATGTCGAGTTCGACCGTGCCATGGCCTTCGATATCGACGCGCTCCAGGCCTTGCACCAGGTCGAGGTGACCACGGACTTTCCCAAAGGCGGTCCGCAGGTGACCTTCAGCGGCCCGGCGCTGGCCGATGTCCTGGCCGCCGCCGGCGGCAGCGGCGACACGATCATGATCCAGGCGATCGACGGTTATGCGGTCGAGGTGCCGGCCGACGAGATGCTCGGCGCGGGCGCCGTGGTGGCTCTGGGCCGCGATGGCAAGCTGTTCGGCATCGGCGATTTCGGCCCGACCCAGGTGATCTTTCCGCGCAGCGAGCGCGAAGACCTTGCCGACATGCCCGACGACTGGTGGATCTGGCAGATCTACCACATCTCTGTGAACTGACTGCAGCCCTCCGGCAGCAGAAAGGGCGGGGTCTCCCCCGCCCTTTTACATTGGATCGGCGATCCGCATCAGGACGCCGAGGCGGAGCCTTCCTTGCGATCGACGTAGATCAGCAGCGGCTCGCCCTTGCGGGTGATGCATTCCTCGTTGACCACGACCTCCTCGACGCCCTGCATCGAGGGCAACTCGAACATCGTGTCGAGCAGCACTTCCTCAAGGATAGAACGCAGACCCCGCGCGCCGGTCTTGCGGACGATCGCCCGCTTGGCGATGGCGCGAAGCGCATCCTCGGTGAACGTGAGCTGAACGTCCTCCATCTCGAAAAGCCGCTGGTACTGCTTGATCAGCGCGTTCTTCGGCTCGGTAAGGATGGTGATAAGCGCATCCTCGTCGAGGTCGTTCAGCGTGGCCAGAACCGGAAGACGGCCGACAAACTCGGGGATGAGCCCGAACTTCAGCAGATCCTCGGGCTCGAGTTCCTGGAAGAGCTCGCCCACCCGCCGGTCATCCTGGTCCTTCACGTCGGCGCCGAAGCCCATGGCCGAGCCCCTGCCCCGCTGGGCGATGATCTTGT
>CAZESN010000290.1:0-1766 GCA_964514775.1 uncultured Rhodovulum sp. | reverse complement strand
CGATGACCGACAGCCCCCGCAGCCGCACCAGCGGCATCGACCGGACGCTGCAGATCCTCGATGCGCTGACCGAGCATGAGCGCCCGATGAGCGCCTACGAACTCGGCAAGGCCACTGGTGCCCCGGTCTCGACCGTCTACCGGCTGGTGGACGAACTGGTGGAGCGCGACATGCTGTCGCGCCGCGACGACGGGCTCGTTTGGCTCGGGCCGCGGCTGATGCGCTACGGCCTGCGCTACCGCGCCTCGATGGACCTCTTCACCGAGGCGCGGCGCGAGATGCGCCGGCTCGTGGCCGAGACCGGCGAGACCGTCCAGCTCTGCGCCCGCGACGATGGCATGATGGCGGTGATCGCGATGGAGGAGGGCCAGGGCCATTTCCGCGTGACCTCCAATGTCGGGACGCGCGTGCCCCTGAACTGGACCGCATCGGGACGGCTTCTGCTCGGCCATCTGCCCGAGGACGCGCGGATCGCCGCCTTCGCCCGCGCGGCGCGGCCGTCCTCCACCGGCATGGCCGAGACCGACCCCATCCGCCTCGCCCGCCAGAGCGAGGCCGACTTTGCCCGTCGTCTGTCGATCCAGATGAGCCAGTCAGAATTCGCCGTCGCCTGCATCGCCGCACCGATCCGCGACGAGAAGGGCGCCTGCGCCGCCACCATCTCGATCGTGCTCGCCGAACGGCAGGCCGAGCAGCGCGCCGAGGAACTCGCCCGCGCCGTCCAGGCCTCCGCCTGGCGTATCGAGACCGCCACTGGCTGCAACTTTGCGCCCGCCGAGGCCATGGCCTGAGCGCCTGTGCGTGATCGTTGTGATGGCGTAACCTCAGCGCCGGGTGATCGCGTCGCCACGGTGCCACGCGCAACGACCCACATTCCCTTCTCCATCCGAGGCTCCGACCGATTCGCCTGCTCGAGACATGTGACCAAGGGCGCCTCCTCCAACAGCCGCACCATCCTGTGCGAAGAACTGGAGCGCCGCGTGCTTGCCGGCCTCAAGGACCGAATGATGACGCCGCAAGTGGCGGCGGCAGCGATGCGCGCCTATGCCGAGGAAACCAACCGGCTGAACCGGGAGCGCCGCTCGAACGGCCATGCCTGGAAGGCCGAGTTGGTGAAGATCGAGAAGCAGAACAGGGGCATCATCGAGGCGATCAGGGAAGGCATGGTCCATCCGAGCATGAAGGGCGAGATGGATGCGCTGGAAGTCCGCAAGGCCGAACTAATAGACCTGCTCGCCGACATTCCCGAGGATGTCCCGGACCTGCTGCCGAGTGCTTCGGCGATCTACGCCAAGAAGGTCGCGGCGCTGACCACCAAGCTGGCCCGGCCCGCCGGACGGCCCCAGGCGGCTGCGGCTTTGCGGATGCTGATCGAGAAGATTGTGCTGATACCCGGCCCGGAACGGGCGGAAATCTACGCCACGCCGCACGGCGATTTGCGCAGGCTCCTCGAATGGACGGAACGGCAAGTCATTGGAAAGACGTCTAAAACGACAAAACCCGCCGTTGAAGCGGCGGGTTTGTCGGTCACAATGGTTGCGGGGGCAGGATTTGAACCTGCGGCCTTCAGGTTATGAGCCTGACGAGCTACCGGGCTGCTCCACCCCGCGACACTGGCCATCTGAAGAGAGTTCTTGCACTTTCCCATGCATTTTTCAGGCTTGGCGGTAACCTACTCTCCCACGTCTTAGGACGCAGTACCATCGGCGCAGCGGCGCTTAACGGCCGAGTTCGGGATGGGATCGGGTGTTTCGCTCGCGGCTGTC
>CAZESN010000289.1:0-1786 GCA_964514775.1 uncultured Rhodovulum sp. | reverse complement strand
TCGACGAAGACCTGGGTCTTGTGCTTGAGCCGGCGGAAGGCCGAGGAATGGATGATGCGGTCGCGGTCGCGCTGGAACGGCGAGCGGTGCGCCGAGCCCTCCTCCGCGTAGAGCCGTCCCCGGCTCTCCTGCGGCAGGGTCGCGAAAACTGCACTCATCACCCACCCACCTTGTCTGACGGCCCCGTCGCGCTTACCTTGAGGTGTCTATCCGATCGAGCCATGGGCCGAAAGATGCAGCTCTCCGTTCCTCCCCGCGTCACCGACCGGGCATTCGCCCGGCTCGCCGAGATCGCCGATGCCGCCGGTCCCGCCTGCCTGCGCGTCGCCGTCGAGGGCGGCGGCTGCTCGGGGTTCCAGTACGAGATCAAGCTCGAGCCCGATCCGGCGCCCGACGACCTCGTGCTCGAGAAATCCGGGCACCGTGTGCTCATCGACCCGGTGTCGCTGCCCTTCCTCGCCGATGCCGAGATCGACTTCACCGACGAGCTGATCGGCGCGCGGTTCATCGTGCGCAACCCCAACGCCACGTCGAGCTGCGGCTGCGGCACCAGCTTCTCGATCTGAGGGGCCGGGCTGAGGGGCCGGGCCGAAGGTCCGGGAGCGCGGGGTTTGTGCGAGCTCGCACAGACCGGCAAGCCATTGTTCATGCAGGGATATCTCCGTGGCATTAACCGGATCGAAACCCCGGCGGGACCCCGTGCGAGGTCATCGGCAGGTGGCGGCCGGAGGCCGGGCGGCCGTTGCCTGACGCGCCCCCCTTGCCCCTGCCCCCGGCACGCGGCATGAAACGGCCGGCAGGAGGGCCCGCGATGAACGCCATCGTCTCGATCAGGAACGTGCGCAAGGTCTATGCCTCGGGGCACGAGGCGCTGAAGGGCGTCGACCTCGATATCCGCGAGGGCGAGATCCTCGCCCTGCTCGGGCCGAACGGCGCGGGCAAGACCACGCTCATCTCGCTCGTCTGCGGCACGGGCCGGCTGACCCAGGGCACGATCACCGTCGGCGGGCACGATGTCGTCGAGGATTTCCGCGCCACCCGCGCGATGATCGGCCTCGTGCCGCAGGAGGTGCGGCTCGAGCCCTTCGAGAAGGTATGGACCAGCGTCAGCTTCACCCGCGGCCTGTTCGGCAAGCCCCGCGACGACGCCTTCATCGAGCGGATCCTGAGGAGCCTCGCGCTCTGGGACAAGCGCGACGCCGCCCACAAGGAGCTCTCGGGCGGCATGCAGCGGCGGGTGCTGGTCGCGAAGGCGCTGTCGCACGAGCCGCGCGTCCTCTTCCTCGACGAGCCGACCGCCGGCGTCGACGTCGAGCTGCGCAAGGGGATGTGGGAGATCGTCGAGGAACTGCGCGCGCGGGGCACCACCATCATCCTGACCACGCATTACATCGAGGAAGCCGAGGCGATCGCCGACCGGGTGGCGGTGATCAGCCAGGGCCGCATCCTGCTGGTCGAGGACAAGGACACGCTGATGAACCGGATGGGGCGAAAGCAGCTCATCGTCGAGCTCCAGTCCCCGGTCGGTGCCGTGCCCGAGACGCTGGCGCCCTACGGGCTGGTGCGCTCGGAGGACGGGCTCAGGCTCACCTATTCCTACGACCGGGCGGCGGAGCGGACGGGGATCGTCTCGCTTCTGGGCGACCTGTCGGCGGCGGGGCTGACGCTGCGCGACCTCCAGACCCGGCAGAGCTCGCTCGAGGACATCTTCGTGGGGCTGGTGAAGGAAGACGCGTAGCGCCGCGGCCCGGAGCGAGGGCCGTTCTGGGACCGGACAAGGCGAGGC
>CAZESN010000288.1:0-1787 GCA_964514775.1 uncultured Rhodovulum sp. | reverse complement strand
ACAAGATCATCGCCCAGCGGGGCAGGGGCTCGGCCATGGGCTTCGGCGCCGACGTCAAGGACCAGGAGGACCGCCGCGTCGGCGAGCTCTTCCAGGAGCTCGAGCCCGAGGACCTGCTGAAGTTCGGCCTGATCCCCGAGTTCGTCGGCCGCCTGCCGGTGCTGGCGACGCTGAACGACCTCGACGAGGACGCGCTGATCACCATCCTCACCGACCCGAAGAACGCGCTGGTCAAGCAGTACCAGCGGCTCTTCGAGATGGAGGACGTGCAGCTCACCTTCACCGAGGACGCGCTGCGCGCGATCGCCAAGCGCGCGATCAACCGCAAGACCGGCGCGCGCGGCCTGCGCTCGATCCTCGAGGAAGTGCTGCTCGACACGATGTTCGAGCTGCCCTCGATGGAGGGCGTCGAGGAGGTCGTGGTCAATGAGGACTGCATCTCCCGCAAGGGCGAGCCGCTGCTGATCTACGCCGACCGCAACAAGGAAGGCTCGTCGGCCTCGGCATCCTGACCGGGGCCCGCGCCACAGCCGGCCGGACATATTCCTGAAACGAGAACGGCGCCGCAATCGCGGCGCCGTTCTGCTTTCAGCGGGATGCGCAGGCGCGGGCCCAATTCGGCGTGCCTGGGCACGTTAACAGAGCTTTCCTAATGCCTAACGGCTCGGAATAGCTCTTTTATGTCAATACGTTGAAAAACGGGCACGTGTGCCCACCTCGTGCCGGGCGCACTCTCCGGGGAGGATGTCCCATCCGAACCGCCCTAGCGGCTGCCCTGTTACTCGACCCCGATGTGATAGATCTGCCAGATCCACCAGTCGTCGACCATGTCCGCCAGATCCTCCCGCTCGCCCCTCGGGAAGACCACCTGCGTCGGGCCGAAGTCGCCGATGCCGAAGGCCCGGCCGTCGCGCGACAGCGCCAGAACAGCCCCCTTGGCCACCGCTTCCTCGACCGGCACCTCGATCGTATAGCCGTCGATCGCCTGGATGAGCAGCGTGTCGCCCTCGGCCCCGGCCGCCTCCAGGACATCCTCGAGCGCCGGGCCGGAGAAGGTCACGGTCGGGCCGCCCATCGGGAAGTCGGTCGGCACCTCGACCTGCTCGAGCGCCGTCAGGGCGGCGAGGTCGAAGCTGCGCGCCTTCTCGAAGCTGACCGCGTTGACGTCGAGCAGCTTGTCGTGCTCCGGATCGAGGGCGCCGCGATTGGGATTGGCGATCTTGCCGCTCACCGTCAGGACGACGGGGCCGTCGGCAAGCGCCGGCACGGCCGCCGCCGCGAGGCCGCCGGCGAGCGCCAGGGCAAGGAAGCTGCGCAGGGGAAGGTGGAGCATGTCGGGCCTTTCGGGTGCGATGACGTGGTGCCTCTGCACCTCGCCCGCAGCCGCCGCCTCAGACCTCCTGCGCCTCTTCCACCGGCGCGGGGGGGACCGGGTCACCCTTCTTCCCGCAGCCGGCCAGAGCCACAAGGGCGAGACAGAGACCGAGCCAGACGCGCCCGCGACCCGTCACCCGAGGCTCTCCTGCCAGCGGCGAATCTGCGCGCGCACCTGATCGGGCGCCGTGCCGCCGTAGCTTGCCCTACTCGCCACAGAGTTGTCCACTCCCAAGACCTGATAAACCTCTGCGGTTATGCCGGGGTTGACCGCGCGCATCTCGTCGAGGCCGAGCTCGGGCAGGTCGACGCCCTTCTCCTCGGCGACGCGGACCAGCGCGCCGGTGACGTGATGCGCCTCGCGGAACGGCAGGCCGAGCTCGCGCACCAGCCAGTCGGCGAGATCCGTCGCG
>CAZESN010000287.1:0-1800 GCA_964514775.1 uncultured Rhodovulum sp. | reverse complement strand
CAGGATCATGAACGCGGTGACCACCACCGACCAGGGGAAGAGCGGCGTCTTGTGCAGCGTCATGCCCGGGGCGCGCATGTTGAGGACGGTGGTGATGATGTTGATCGCGCCGAGGATCGACGAAGCGCCCGAGAGATGGACGGCGAAGATCGCGAGATCCATCGACATGCCCGCCTCGGTCGTCGAGAGCGGTGCGTAGAGCACCCACCCCACGCCCGTGCCGGAGAGGCCGTTGCCGCCTGGTGCCAGCACCGACATCACAGCGAGCGAGGCGCCGGCGACGTAGAGCCAGTAGCTGAGGTTGTTCATGCGCGGGAAGGCCATGTCCGGCGCGCCGATCATCAGCGGCATGAAGTAGTTGCCGAAGCCGCCGAAGAGCGCCGGAATGACGACGAAGAACATCATCAGCACGCCGTGGCCGGTGACCATGACGTTCCAGATATGACCGTTCCCCTCGCCATCGACGGTCATGTACTGGACGCCGGGCTCCATGAGCTCGAGGCGCATGTACATGGTGAACCCGACCGAGATCAGGCCGATGATCGCCGCCGTGACCAGGTAGAGGATGCCGATGTCCTTGTGGTTCGTGGACATGAACCAGCGAGTGAAGAACCCCGGCGCCCCGTGCTCGGCGTGGGCGTGGGCGGCAGCGTCGGCCATGGTCGCCTCCAGAATAAGCTTACTGGCCGGGTGACAGGCCCGGCCGCGTGGCTCCGTGTTACCCCCAACGCCGGCCAGCCTCAAGCCCTGCCTGCGCCCCGGCGGCCCCAAATCAGGCCGAAAGGACGGCCGCGGCTGCGCACGCGCGCGAATCCAGACAAGACACTGATTTCAAAAGAAATATGCCCCGCACGTTAACCGGTTGGCAACCCTCGTCAACGTTTGGGCCCATCCCGGGGCCCGGGCATACCAGATGCAGGAAAAATCCGCCCCGGAGGCTGGCGAGATACGAGATCTGGGGTAAGGATCGGGCAGGCAGAGCCGCGCGCCCTGCCCCGCCCGGCCGCCCCGAATCGAAACGGAATCCGGGGAGGAGCAGGTGTTACGGTGCGGCGGGCGCCGCGGCCCCTCAGGCCGCGATCAGCCCCATGCTCTCGAGCTTGAGGAGGACCTGCTGGGCGCAGTAGTCGATGTCGTTGCCCTCGGTCTCCAGCCGCACCTCGGGGTTGCCGGGCACCTCGTAGGGATCGGAGATGCCGGTGAACTCCTTGATCTTGCCCTCGCGCGCGAGCTTGTAGAGGCCCTTGCGGTCGCGCCGCTCGCATTCCTCGATCGACGTGGCGACATGCACCTCGATGAAGGCGCCATGCGCCTCGATCATCTCGCGCACGGCAGCCCGCGTCGCGGTATAGGGCGCGATCGGCGCGCAGAGCGCGATGCCGCCGTTCTTGGTGATCTCGGACGCGACATAGCCGATGCGGCGGATGTTGATGTCGCGATGCTCCTTGGAGAAGCCGAGCTCCGACGAGAGATGCTTGCGCACGAGATCGCCGTCGAGGAGCGTGACCGGCCGGCCGCCCATCTCCATGAGTTTGACCATCAGCGCATTCGCCACCGTCGACTTGCCCGAGCCCGAGAGGCCGGTGAAGAAGACGGTGAACCCCTGCCGGGCCCGCGGCGGCCGGGTGCGGCGCAGTTCCTCGACCACCGAGGGGAAGGAGAACCACTCGGGGATCTCGAGCCCCTCCTGCAGCCGGCGGCGCAGCTCGGTGCCGGAGATGTCGAGGATGGTGGCCCCCTCCTCGACCTCGTCGCGCGGCTCGTACTGGGCGCGCTCCTGGACGTAGACCATCTGCTTGA
>CAZESN010000286.1:0-1844 GCA_964514775.1 uncultured Rhodovulum sp. | reverse complement strand
AGCATCGGGCCGGTGATCGCGTCGCCGATGGCGTAGATGCCGGGCACGGTGGTCTGCCAGCGGGCATCGGTCTCGATCTGGCCCCGCTTCGTCACCGCGACGCCGAGCTCGGCAAGACCGAGGCCGTCGGTATAGGGCTTGCGGCCGGTGGCGACGAGCACGACGTCGGCATCGATGCTCTGCTCGCTGTCGTCCTTGCGCAGGCGGTAGGTCACGCGCACGCCGTCCTCGCCGGCCTCGGCTCCCTGCACGGCGGCGCCGAGGACGAACTTCAGCCCCTGTTTGGCGAGGAGCTTCTGGAGGGCCTTGCAGACCTCGAGATCCATGCCGGGGGTGATCTGGTCGAGGAACTCGACGACCGTCACCTCGGCGCCGAGGCGCGCGTAGACCGAGCCCATCTCGAGGCCGATCACGCCGGCGCCGATCACCACAAGGCGCTTCGGGACCTCGCGCAGCTCGAGCGCGCCGGTCGAGGTCACGATCCGCGCCTCGTCGACGGTGACGCCGGGCAGGCTCGCGGGCTCGGAGCCCGAGGCGATGACGATGTTCCGGGCGCTGTGGGTCTCGTCGCCCACCTTGACCACGCCCGCGGCCGGGATCGAGGCCCAGCCCTTCAGCCAGGTGACCTTGTTCTTCTTGAAGAGGAACTCGATGCCCTTGGTGTTGGTATCGACCGTGGACTGCTTGTACTTCAGCATCTGCGGCAGATCGACGCCGGGGGCGGCGCCGGTCAGGCCCATCTCGGCAAAATGGGTATGGGCGGTGTGGTAGAGCTCGGAGGCGTGGAGCATCGCCTTAGACGGGATGCAGCCGACGTTGAGGCAGGTGCCGCCAAGGGTCTCGCGACCCTCGACGCAGGCCACCTTGAGCCCGAGCTGGGCCGCGCGGATGGCGCAGACATAGCCGCCGGGGCCGGCGCCGATCACGATCAGGTCGTAGTCTGCCATCTTCTCACTCCTTGATGGGTGGCCTTGGACAGGGCTGGCCCGGGTCAGATCAGCGCGACCAGCAGCATGGCGAGGGTCGCAAAAGCGCCGGCCGCGAAGATCACCGAGCGCCAGGGCGTCCAGCCGAAGGCATAGGCGGGGACATAGAGCACCCGGGCCGCGAGATAGACCCAGGCGCAGGTAGCCGTCACGCCGCTCGTCTTGTCGGCAAGGGTGACGGCGAGGACGGCGATGGTGAAGAGCGCCAGCGCCTCGAAATGGTTGGCGACCGCGCGCCGGAGCCGCCCGGTGCGGGGCGACAGACTCGGCTGGTCGTCGCGCGGACCGGCGTTCCAGTCCACGCCCACGTCGCGGGTCATGGACCAGCCCGCCAGCATGATCTGGGCGAACTGGAGCAGGGCCGCGAGGGCGAGGACGGTGAGCTCGGGGGTCATGGGCGGGCGGCCGTGGCGTGTGCGCAGTCAAGGATTCGCACGCGTGCGAATCCAGTCACGCCATTGAATTCAAACGAAAATCCAAATCCGTTAAGCATTATGAAAGCTCCGTTAACGGCCCGCACGCCCGCGCGCCGATGGACCTAGAGGTCCATCAGCAGCCGGCGGGGATCCTCGAGCGCCTCCTTGACGCGGACGAGGAAGGTCACTGCGCCCTTGCCGTCGACGATCCGGTGGTCGTAGCTGAGCGCGAGATACATCATCGGGCGGATGACGATCTGGCCCTTTTCCACCACCGGGCGGTCCTGGATCTTGTGCATGCCGAGGATGCCCGACTGCGGCGGGTTCAGGATCGGCGAGGACATCAGCGAGCCGTAGACGCCGCCGTTCGAGATCGTGAAGGTGCCGCCCTGCATGTCGGCCATGGAAAGCGCGCCATCGCGGGCGAGCTTGCCGAGGCGGC
>CAZESN010000285.1:0-1873 GCA_964514775.1 uncultured Rhodovulum sp. | reverse complement strand
TCAGTCTCCAGAACGGCGACCGCCTGTGCGAGAAGCTGCTCGGCCTGTCGGACTACGACATGTTCTTCACCTATGCGATGCTTGAGGGGCCGATGCCGCTCAGCGACTACGTCGCGACGTTCCGCCTCACGCCCGTCACCGACGGCAACCGCACCTTCGTCGAATGGTCCGCCGAGTTCGAATGCGAGGACGATGTCGCGGAGGAGCTGGTGAACGGCATCGGCACCAATGTCTTCCAGGGCGGCTTCGATGCCCTCAAGCGGCACTTCGGCGGCTGAGCCATGGTGCGGATCGTCAAGAGCACGATCATGGAGGCGCCGGTCGAGGCGGTCTGGGAGGTTCTGCGCGACTTCAACGGCCATGACCAGTGGCACCCTGCCGTCGCCGACAGCCATATCGAGCGGGGACAGGTGTCGGATCGCATCGGCTGTGTCCGGCGGTTCCACCTCGCCGACGGGTCGGAGCTGCGCGAGCAGCTGCTCAGCCTGTCGGACATCGACATGACCTTCAGCTACTGCCTGCTCGATACCCCGATCCCGCTCCTGAACTATGTGGCCCATGTGCGGCTGATCCCGGTGACGGACGGCGACATGACGTTCTGGCACTGGACCTCGCGCTTCGACACGACGCCGGGCCGCGAGGCGGAGCTGGAAAAGCAGGTGGGCGAGAACATCTACGAGGGCGGCTTTCGCGCCGTCCGTGACTTCATGGGCCTTGCGCCCGTCAGGGGGAGTGCCTGATGCCTGTGCGCGTCCAGACTTTCGAGCGGCTCGACGAGGCGGCCCGCGCGCTCGCCTCGAACCGCAGCGCCCGCATCCTCGCCGGCGGCACGCTGGTGATGCGGGCGGTCAATGCCGGGGACCAGTCGTTCGACACGATCATCCGCGTCGGAGACACGGCGTTCCGGGGCATCCGCCAGGAGGGGGACGGCATCCTGATCGGCGCCGGCGTCACCATGGCCGCGATCGCCGCGCACCGCGACACCGCCTTCCTCGCGCCGGTCGCGCGGGTCATCGGCGGTCCTGCGGTCCGCAACATGGCGACCGTGGGCGGCAATCTCTTCGCCCACGCGCCCTACGGCGATTTCGCGGTGGCGTTGCTCGCGCTGAACGCGGCCGTCCATCTCGCCGGCCAGAGCCGGGGCATCGGCATCGACGAGTTCCTGCGCGACCGCGACCGCCATGCCCAGTCGCTGGTCGGCGCGGTGACGGTGCCGCGTCCGCGCGAGGCCGGCGCCTTCCGCTTCGTCAAGGTGAGCCGGGTGAAGCCCAAGGGCATCGCGGTCCTGTCGATCGCGGCGCATCTGCCGCAGTCGGGCGGCCGCGTCCAGGGCGCGCGCATCGCCTACGGCGCGATGGCCGCCGCGCCGGTCCGCGTGCCGGCGGTCGAGCGGGTGCTCGAGGGTCGCGCCATTGATGCCGACACGCTCGACCGTGCTGCCGCTGTCGCCTGCGACGGCATCGACCCGCCCACCGACGCGCTCGCTTCCGCCTGGTACCGGCGCGAGGTTGCAGGCGTCCATCTGCGCCGGCTTCTGGCCGGCGACCGGAGGTAGTCATGGCGAGAAAGCCGCTTCAGTTTCGTCTCAACGGTGCCGAGAAGGCGATGTTCGTCGAGGATGGCCAGAATCTCCTCGACGTGCTGCGCCGCGGGGTGGGGGATCTCACCCCGAAATACGGCTGCGGCCAGGGGACCTGCGGCACCTGCTCGGTGCTGATCGACGGGGAGGTGCATCTCTCCTGCCTGACGCTCGCGGAGACGGTCGAGGGTCGCGAGGTATCGACCATCGCTGGCCTCGCCAACGGGCCGGAGCTGCATCCGCTGCAGAAGGCCTTCATGGACGGGTTCGCCGCCCAGTGCGGCTATTGCACGC
>CAZESN010000284.1:0-1895 GCA_964514775.1 uncultured Rhodovulum sp. | reverse complement strand
ACGTGGTGCTGGCGCTCGGCACGCGGCTGAACCCGTTCTCGACCCTGCCGGGCTACGGGATCGACTACTGGCCCAAGGCGGCAAAGCTCATCCAGGTCGACATCAACCCCGACCGGATCGGGCTGACCAAGCCGGTGGCGGTCGGGATCATCGGCGATGCGAAGGCGGTGGCCGAGGGTCTCCTCGCGCGGCTTTCGGACACCGCGGGCGACGCGGGACGGGAGGCGCGGCGCGGGCTGATCGCGGAGACGCGGTCGCGCTGGCTCCAGCAGCTCGCCTCGATGGACCATGAGGACGACGATCCCGGCATCACCTGGAACGCGCGCGCCCGGGCCGCCCATCCCGATCGCCTGTCGCCGCGGATGGCCTGGCGGGCGATCCAGGACGGATTGCCCAAGGATGCGATCATCTCGTCGGACATCGGCAACAACTGCGCGATCGGCAATGCCTATCCGACCTTCGAGGACGGGCGGAAGTATTTGGCGCCCGGGCTCTTCGGGCCATGCGGTTACGGGTTCCCGGCGATCGTGGGCGCCAAGATCGCCTGTCCGGACGTGCCGGTGGTGGGGTTCGCCGGGGACGGTGCCTTCGGGATCTCGATGAACGAGATGACGGCCGTGGGGCGGGGTGCATGGCCGGCGATCACCATGGTCGTCTTCCGCAACTACCAGTGGGGGGCGGAGAAGCGGAACTCGACGCTCTGGTACGACGACAACTTCGTGGGCACCGAGCTCGATCCCGACGTGAGCTACGCGCGGATCGCCGAGGCCTGCGGGCTCCGGGGCGTGCAGGCGCGCAGCATGGAGGGCCTGACCGAGGCGCTGCGCGAAGCCGTCGCCGAGCAGGCCAAGGGCGTGACCACCTTCGTCGAGGTGATCCTGAACCAGGAGCTCGGCGAGCCCTTCCGGCGCGATGCGATGAAAAAGCCGGTGGTGGTCGCGGGGATCGATCCGGCCGACATGCGCCCGCAGCCGGGCGCATGAGGCGCCGGTGGGGCGGAAAACATTGAGCGGCCCGTTGGCCGCACACTATTTTCTCCCCGCCTGTTGGCGGGGCCCCTGGTCCTGCCCGATAGGGTTTCCGCCAGTATGAAATCCGGGGGCATGTCCGGATCCGGCCACGTGTCAGCTATCGGGGATATCGATTGTGATACGGTCGCCGGCCGGCTTGTTTGGATGGGGATCGTCCCGAGGAAGTGTGCCCCGCACAGGGTGGGCACGCGTGCCCAATTTTCAACACACTGATATGAAACGTTTATTTCCAGCCGCTAACCATTAGGAAAGCTCTGTTAACGCGCGCGGGCACACCCGATTGGACGCGATCCGATCAAACCGAGAGGGTATGATGCCGACGGCCGATCCGGGAGTGCCGGCGGGTTTGCTAGCGGCTTCCGGCGCCGGGCGGCAGGAAGGCCGCGAGCAGCTCCTCGGCGGCGGCGTCGGGCGTCAGGCGCCCTGCCGAGACCGCCTCGGTCAGGGTCCGGCGCCGGTCCGCGATGGCCGGATCGGCGGCGAGGCGGGCGAGAAGGCCGGTCTCGACCGCGCTCAAGAACCACGCCTCGGCCTGGGTGCGGCGGCGCGCGTCCCAGGTGCCGCTCTTGCGCCGGGCGGCCGCCAGGTCCTCGACCGCGCTCCAGGCTTCCTCGAGGCCGGCCCCGGTCATCGCCGAGACGCAGAGCGCCTTGGGAAAGCCCTCGGGGTCGCCCGGCCGGCCGCGCAGCAGCCGCAGCGCCCCGGCGTAGTCGGCCCGGGTGCGCGCGGCGGTCGCGGCCAGATCGCCGTCGGCCTTGTTGACCAGGATGATGTCGGCGAGCTCCATGATCCCGCGCTTCACCCCCTGGAGCTCGTCGCCGCCCGCGGGCGCGAGCAGGAGCAGGAAGATGTCGGTCATCTCGG
>CAZESN010000283.1:0-1922 GCA_964514775.1 uncultured Rhodovulum sp. | reverse complement strand
GCGACGGCGCGCCGTCGCGGCGGAACTCGCGCGTCGGTCTTGCTGGACGAACTGATCTACCGAGCGCCACAGGTGCCTGCCGAAAACATCATCCCATTGGTGAATGCAATCTTCAGCGTTGCCGACGAGATGGACGTTGAAGCGGACAGGGCCCAAGGCTTTTCCATAGGCAGCAACCGAATTCGCATCCATTGGTTGCTCAACCGGCTAGTCGGGGAGCGCTTATCCGTCATAGATCGCGATGCGGTTATAGAGGGAGCGGCGAGAACCGCGTCCTTTGGGTGGCTCGTCGATATTGCTTTGCGCTGTATCGGGCAGCATCAGCCTCAGGAACTGGAGAGGCGGGAGCGCGAGCCTCTGACCAGCGCAGAGGCGGCAGCGCGGCTCCGGGCGTCGGCCCTTGCGCGAGTAGAGGCTGCCGCCGCTGACGGGTCTTTAGTCGACGCTCCCGATTTCGTCTCAACGCTGTTCTGCTGGAGAGACCTCATTGGCGATGGTGGTATCGAGCGGGTGCGCGGCTGGCTCGCCGACAGGCTAGTGGATGATGGGGTAGTGATTGCCTTGGCCCGTTCGTTTGTATCGAGCGGCTGGACCCAAACCGCCGGGGACGCGGTTGCCCGGCGCCGCACGCGCGTCAATCACGACTCTGTCGAAGCCTTGGTCGATCCCGACTCTTTCAGAGCCAGAATCACTGGACTGCTCTCTAATCCGGCCAGCGACGCAAACGGGCGCGACGCTCTAGAGGCGTTCGAGGCGGCTTGGTCAACACCGCGCGACCAGTTTTGAACAGATAGGGCCTATTCGCTCGACGTTTCGAGAAACGGCCCTGCCGCGAAAGCGTCGTGTCGCCTGACCAAGGCATCTAATCCATGCCAAAGTCCGTACTCAGTCCGTACCGGCGTTCCGCTAGCCACGAGGGCAAGTGGAATGGCTCGCCTAACTAGCTAATATTATTAGGGTTTATGGCGGACTGGGGAGGATTCGAACCCCCGACCCCTTGATTCGTAGTCAAGTACTCTATCCAACTGAGCTACCAGTCCGTGGCGGGACAGATAGACGCTGATTCTGGGGTTTGCAAGCGCGGATCGATTGGATCGCGTTCCTTGTGGCGGGCGCTTGCCGCGACCGCACGCGGGGACGCGCCAGCGAGCGCAGGCGGTCGCGGGGTTGGGCGGCTCTGCCCGTCGCGCCGCGATCCCGTGGCATGCGTCGCGCGGACTGACGCATCGTCGAGTGGCACTGGTGCCGGCTCGGCGCGGCGAGGAATACAGCACGGCATCGACAGGGCGTCGAACTCCTCCGGCGGAAGTCGCCGTGGTGGAGTGGAGGGCGGGAAGTAGCGGCGGTCGGGGGTTTCATCCCGGCGCATCCGCGGGTTATCAGGGGCTGCAAGGAACGGGGCGGGGAGGCCCGGCGGGCATGAACGACATTCTGGATCAGGCGGCTCTCGGCGGCACGCTGCTCGGGCGGGTCTGGAACCCGGCGGCCAAGGGACCGAGCGTGGTCACGCTGCGCGGGGGTGAGGTGGTCGACATCACCTCTGTCGCCGCGCCCACGGTGCGCGACATCTGCGAGATGGACGACCCGGCCGCCCATGTTGCGGGTGCCGAGGGCCGATCGCTCGGCACGCTGGCCGCGATCGCGGCGGCCCGCGTCGGGGACACGGAGGCGGTGCACTTCCTCGCGCCCTGCGACCTGCAGTCGGTCAAGGCCTGCGGGGTGACCTTCGCCCGCTCGATGGTCGAGCGCGTGATCGAGGAGCGCGCCGCCGGCGATCCGGCCAAGGCCGAGGCGATCCGGGCGCGCATCGGCGCGGCGATCGGGGCGAGCCTGCGCGACATCCGTCCGGGATCGGAGGAGGCGGCCGGGGTCAAGGCCGCGCTGATCGGCGAGGGGCTCTGGTCGCAGTATCTCGAGGTCGG
>CAZESN010000282.1:0-1929 GCA_964514775.1 uncultured Rhodovulum sp. | reverse complement strand
ATCCAGTGGAAGTTCCGCGACGAGATCCGCCCGCGCTTCGGCGTGATGCGCGGCCGCGAGTTCCTGATGAAGGACGGCTACAACTTCGACCTGTCGAAGGAGGATGCGCTTCACGCCTACAACCGCCACATGGTCAGCTATCTGCGCACCTACGAGCGCATGGGCCTGAAGGCGATTCCGATGCGCGCCGACAGCGGCCCGATCGGCGGCGACGACACGCATGAATTCCTGGTGCTGGCGCCCACCGGCGAGAGCGCGGTCTTCTATGACCGAGCGGTCACCGACATGACGCTCGGCGACCGGTCGATCGACTTCGCCGACCGCGACCAGGTCGCGCAGGTCTGCGTCGAATGGACCACGCCCTATGCGCGCACCGACGAGACCCATGACGCGGAGCTGTTCGCGCAGGTGCCCGAGGAGCGCCGCGTCGAGGGACGCGGCATCGAGGTGGGGCAGATCTTCTACTTCGGCACCAAGTATTCCGAGCCGATGAAGGCAGTGGTGGTCAACGAGGCCGGCGAGCGGGTGCCGGTGCACATGGGCTCGCACGGCATCGGTGTCTCGCGCCTGGTGGGGGCGATCATCGAGGCGAGCCATGACGACAAGGGCATCATCTGGCCCGAGGGGGTCACGCCCTTCCATGTCGGCATCGTCAACCTCAAGCAGGGCGACCCCGCCTGCGACGCCGAGAGCCTGTCGCTCTATGCCGGCCTGCGCCAGGCGGGGCTCGACCCGCTCTATGACGACCGCGAGGAGCGGGCGGGGGCGAAGTTCGCGACCATGGACCTGATCGGCCTGCCCTGGCGGCTGACGGTCGGCCCGCGCGGTCTCGCCGCCGGCAAGGTCGAGCTGACCTCGCGGCGCACCGGCGAGAGCGAGGAGCTGTCGCCGCAGGCGGCGGTGGCGCGGGTGGCGGAGATCTATCGCGGCATCTGACCGGGGGTCCGTCCGGGCGGTATCGTCGAACCGCCTGGTCGATGCGCGATGGCAGGCGGAAGACGTCGCCGCCCCGTCCGGATCATGGGGGTCACGATCACGGGGGCCCCACCCGCGGTGGTGGCGCGCCTCTTCCGCGCACGGGCGATGGGATATGTCGCGAAGACGGGGGGCCTCGGCGGCCCTGATCCCGAAACGCGTGCCGCCGGCCTGAGCGGGATTGCCGCCGCTCGGCGCGTCGTCGCTTGACCTCGGGCCGGCGGCCTGCACAGGGTCCGGCCTGAATGCCGAGCCAGAGAGACCCGTCCGTGCCCGCGACGCCCCCTCCCTTCGCCGCCTTCGAATGGCAGATCGCCTGGCGCTATCTGCGGGCCCGCCGCAAGGAGGGCGGAATATCGGTGATCGCCTGGTACGCGCTGGTGGGCGTGATGCTGGGCGTGGCCACGCTGATCGTGGTTCAGGCGGTGATGATCGGCTTCCGCGAGGAATTCACCGCCCGCATCCTCGGCGCGAATGCCCATGCCACGGTCTACTACGCGCCCGCCGCCGACGAATGGGGCAACATCGACCGCACGATCGCCGATTACGACGCCCTGGTGGCGCGGCTCACCGAGGTCTCCGGCGTCACCCATGCCGCTCCCCTGATTCGCGGACAGGTCCTGGCTTCGGCCGGTGGGCGCTCGGCCGGGGTCGAGGTGCTGGGCTCGCGGCTCGACGACCTGCGCGCCGTGCCGCTGATCGCCTCGCCCGATATCTGGCGCGGCGATCTCGGCCGGCTCGACGAGGGCATCGCCATCGGATCGGGCGTGGCGCGCGAGCTGGGCGTGACCGTGGGCGACGTCGTCACGCTGGTCTCGCCCGAGGGCATGGACACGCCCTTCGGTACCCAGCCGCGGCTCGGCGACTACGAGGTGGTCTACATCTTCGAGGTCGGCCGGTTCGACATCGACCGCACCCGCGTCTACATGCCCTTCGCCGAGGCGCAGTCCTACT
>CAZESN010000281.1:0-1943 GCA_964514775.1 uncultured Rhodovulum sp. | reverse complement strand
GCGCACAGCGTGCCGGTCTACTGGTACGGCAAGCACAAGGGCGCGTCCTTCTTCGGCACCGGCCCGGTCTGGGGCGGCTCGGCCACGACCATGCTCGCCTGGTACCATCGCGGCGGCGGCAAGGAGCTCTATCGCGAGCTGACCCAGGACATCATGGGCCTCGACGTCGTCGCCTTCATGGGCTTCCCGATGCCGGCCCAGCCCTTCGGCTGGTTCAAGGGCGAGGTGAACGCGGTCGCGGACATCCAGGGCTTCAAGTACCGCACCGTGGGCCTCGCGGCCGATCTCCTGCAGGAGATGGGCATGGCGGTGGCGCAGCTGCCGGGCGGCGAGATCGTGCCCGCCATGGAGCGCGGCGTGATCGACGCCTTCGAGTTCAACAACCCGACCTCGGACCTTCGCTTCGGCTCGCCCGACGTGGCCAAGAACTACTACCTGTCCTCGTACCACCAGGCGTCCGAGAGCTTCGAGTTCCTGTTCAACAAGGACTTCTTCGAGGATATCGAGCCCGACCTGCAGGCGATCCTCGAGTTCGGCGTCGAGGCCGCCTCGACCGCAAACACCTCGCTGGCGCTCGACCAGTATTCGAGCGACCTCCAGGTGCTGCAGAACGACCATGCGGTGAACGTGCACCGCACCTCGGCCGAGATCCTCGCGGCGCAGCTCGAGGCCTGGGACGTGCTGATCGAGCAGATGAGCGCGGATCCGTTCCTGCTGAAGCTCATGGACAGCCAGCGCGAGTTCGTCGAGCGGGTCACCTACTACGAGCTGATGGGCGCGGCCGACCTCGCACTCGCCTACAACCACTATTTCCCGGGCAAGCTGTCGATGTAACGCCCGAGACCGGATAGACCAACCGGCGGCGTCCCGACCTAGGGCGCTGCCGGTCATATTGCCGGGGAGGCTAGCAGGCAGTGATTTCCTACATCCGTTTTGCGGATCGGCTTTCGGCATGGTTCGGCCACGCCTTTGGATGGCTGATCATGCTCATGACCCTGGGGACGGGATACGAGGTGGTAGTGCGCTACCTCTTCGGCAGGCCCACCCCATGGGCATTCGACGTATCTTTCATCATGTACGGCACGCTGTTCATGATGGCGGGAGCCTATACGCTGTCGCGCGACGGCCATGTCCGCGGCGATTTCATCTATCGGTTCTGGACGCCGCGCTGGCAGGCGCGGGTGGATCTGGTGCTCTATATCGCCTTCTTCTTCCCGGGCGTGCTCGCCCTGGTCATCAGCGGGTGGAAATATGCCTCGCGCTCCTGGCGCTTCATGGAGGTGAGCGTCAACAGCCCCGCCGGCATCCCGATCTACCAGCTCAAGAGCGCGATCGTGGTCGCGGGCGTCCTGCTGGTGATCCAGGGCATCGCCCAGGTGCTGCGTTGCATCTACTGCCTGCAGCATGGCGCATGGCTGAAGCCGGAAGCCGACGTGCGCGAGACCGATGAAATTCTGATCGAAGCCGCCCAGCAGGGCTCTGCTGCCGTGGGGGGCAAGAAATGACCGAAGCCGAAGTCGCACTGATAATGCTGTCGATCTTCATCCTGGTCATCTTTCTGGGCTTTCCGATCGCCTTCACGATGATGGGGATGGGTATCCTGTTCGGATACTATGCCTATTACGACCCCTCGCGCATGTGGCGCGCCTATGACCGCCTCGAGGAAGGGGCGGGGCTGTTCGAGTCCTGGCGATTGTGGCTGGAGGGCTTCTTCAGCAACCGGGTATTCGACCTGCTCGTCAACCAGACCTATTCGGTCATGGCCAACGACGTGCTGACGGCGGTGCCGCTGTTCCTGTTCATGGGCTATATCGTCGAGCGCGCGAACATCGTGAACCGGCTGTTCACGACGATCAACATCGCCACCCGCGCCGTCCCCGGCTCGCTCGGCGTCGCGGCGCTCTTCACCTGCGCGCTCTTCGCCACGGCGACCGGCATCGTCG
>CAZESN010000280.1:0-1975 GCA_964514775.1 uncultured Rhodovulum sp. | reverse complement strand
GGTCGGCCCAGGAGATGGCCTGGCCGTATTTCTGCTTGATCGGCCAGAGCAGGCGCCGGGCCTTGTCGAGATTGCCGTTGTCCGGCCAGGAATTGAGCGGGGCGAAGCGCTGCTGGCCCTGGCCCGCGCCGCCGCGGCCGTCGCCGATGCGGTAGGTGCCGGCGCTGTGCCAGGCCATGCGGATGAAGAGGGGCCCGTAGTGGCCGAAGTCGGCCGGCCACCAGTCCTGGCTGTCGGTCATCAGCGCCCGCAGGTCCGCCTTCAGCGCCTCATAGTCGAGCTTGCCGAAGGCCTCGACGTAGTCGAATTCCTCGCCGAGCGGATTGGAGAGCGCCGAGTGCTGCTGGAGCATCTTGAGGCTGAGCTGATTCGGCCACCAGTCGCGGTTCGACCGCATGGCCGAGTTCGAGGCGACGCTCGCCCCGTGGGCAACCGGGCAACCGCCTGCGCCCGCGTCCGTGTTCACGTCCATTCTAGACCCCTGATCGAGAAAATACTGCATGCTCCGGCGCGGGTTCGGCCGGACGCGGTCACCGGCGGCGCCGGTGGCCTCTGTCCCATGATGACGGTGAAGGGATGCGCGTCGCGCGTATCGTGGCCGGACCTTCCGGACGTCTGGCCATGTTCGTCCCCCTGGCATCACCCGCTTGGAATGGTTCCAAGTCTAGGGCCCGGCGCCAATAAGGTAAAATTGCATTTCCTTCTGGTTTTGATAATCTGATCCTATGGAAGTCACCATCCGGCAGCTCCGCTATCTCATCGCCCTGGCAGGGCACGGGCATTTCGGCCGCGCGGCGGCGGCGGTGAACGTGAGCCAGCCGGCGCTCTCGGTGCAGATCCGCACGCTCGAGGAGGTGCTGGGCGTCGATCTGGTCGAGCGCGGCGGGCGCCGGATCCGGCTGACGCCGGCGGGGCGCGAGGTCCTGCGGCGGGCGCAGCGGATCATGGACGAGATGGGCGAGCTGACCCAGGCGGCGCGCTGGGCGCGGGGCCTGGGCGGGCGGCTGCGGGTCGGGGTGATCCCGACGGTGGCGCCCTATCTCCTGCCCGTGGCGCTGCCGCTCTTGCGCGGCCACGACCTCGGCCTCGATCTCGGCGTGCGCGAGGCGCAGACCCGGGACCTGATCGAGGACCTCAGGGCCGGCACGCTCGACGCGGCCGTGGTCGCCCTGCCGCTCGAGGGGCGCGACCTGGTGGCGGCGCCGCTGTTCGAGGACCGGTTCCTGCTGGCGGGATCGGCGCAGGGGCTGGCGGCGATGCCGATGCTCGCCCGCCCCGACGCGATGGAGGCGGGGCGGCTCCTCCTGCTCGATGACGGGCACTGCCTCGCCGACCAGGCGCTGGCGGCCTGCGCGATGCCGCGCGAGGAGACGCGGGTGGACATGCGTGCCTCGAGTCTCTCGACCCTCTGCGGGCTGGTGGCCGAGGGGTTCGGGCTTACCTTCCTGCCGGAACTGGCGGTGCGGGTGGAGAGTGCGGCGGCGCCGCGACTGGCGCTCCGCCGCTTCGCCGAGCCCGAACCGCGGCGGCGGATCGGGCTGGCGCGGCGCCGGCTCTCGGCGGACGACGGCTGGTTTTCGGAGCTCGCGGGCCTGCTCGCGAGCGCCGGCCGGACCGAGATCGACCGGGCGCGCGCGGCCGTGCCCTTCCGCACGGCCGAAATTGCGGAAGCCTCCACAACCGGCTAGAGAGAGGGGCAGGAGGAGCCATGACCGAGCGAGACCTCAGCGACCGCGCCCAGCGCCATCCCGAGAAGGCCCGGCGGCCCGATGCGCCGATCCTGCGCAAGCCCGACTGGATCCGGGTGAAGGCGCCGAGCTCCGAGGGCTATCGCCGCACCCGCGACATCATGCGCGAGAACCGTCTCGTGACGGTCTGCGAGGAGGCGGGCTGCCCGAACGTGGGCGAGTGCTGGTCGCAGGGCCACGCCACCATGATGATCATGGGCGAGATCTGCACCCGCGGCTGCACCTTC
>CAZESN010000279.1:0-1982 GCA_964514775.1 uncultured Rhodovulum sp. | reverse complement strand
ATCGACCAGATCAGGAACGGCAGCAGCACCGCGTTCGACCAGTAGGGGGTGATGACGAGCGGCACGACGAGGAACGCGACGGCGACCAGCGCCCGGAAGGCCCAGCGGTCGAAGGCAATGGGGAAGGTCTGCCCGTCGGCGGCATAGGAGGTCTTGAAGTCGCCGGCCTCGCGATAGATCACGCGCGCGTCTCCTCAGGGTCGGGCCAGCGGGTGGCGGTGGCGTCGAAATCCGCGCTATGCGCCGGGGTGACGCAGAAGCGCTGGCCGGTGGGCGCCTCCATCACCACCCAGTCGCGGACCTGCCTGATCCGGCGCCCGCCGAGCCGCTCGATCCGCGCCATCTCGGCGGCGACGTCGTCGGTCTCGATGTCGACATGCATCCGGCTCGGATGTTCGACCTGCTGGACCGCGGCATAGAGCCCGCCCTGATGGTCGAGCGGGACATAGTCCCCCTCGCGCGCGTGGCGGCGCCGGTCGCCGAGGGCGGCGGACCAGAAGCCGGCCGCCGCCTCGAGATCCTCGGTACGGCAGTCGATCATCAGGCCGGAAAGCCGCGAGCGATGGGTCACGCCTCGTCCTCCCAGGTGTTGGCGAGCGCGTCGAAGTCCTTCGTCTGTGCCCGGATGAGACAGAAGCGGTGCCCCGTGGGGGCCTCCATCACCACCCAGGTCCGGATCTCGGCGATCTTGCGGGCGCCGAGCTTTTCCAGCCGCGCCACCTCGGCGGGGATGTCGTCGGTCTCGATGTCGATATGGACCCGGCTCTCGTGGTCGACCCTCTGCACCTCCAGATGCAGCCCGGCCTGGTCGTCGAGCTTCACGTAATTGTCCTCGGGCGTGCGGCTGCTGCCGAGGACCGCCGCCCAGAAGGCGGCGGCGCCGTCGAGATCCTCGGTGCGGCAGTCGATGATCAGGCCGGCGAGGCGGGAGCGATGAGCCATGCTACGACCTTTCCGCCGGGTTAACGCGAACAGGATAGTTGAACATTATCAGATACATGCCATTTTGTCCGAACTCGGACACCTCCGTTAGACCCGCTCGATGATCCGCTCCCCGAACAGGCCCTGCGGCCGGAACATCAGGAAGACGAGGGCGAGAACATAGGCGAACCAGTTCTCGGTGGCACCGCCGATCATCGGGCCGATCGAGAACTCGAAGAGCTTCTCGCCCATGCCGATGATGAGCCCGCCGACGATCGCGCCGGGGATCGAGGTGAAGCCTCCGAGGATCAGCACCGGCAGCGCCTTCAGCGCGATCAGCGAGAGCGAGAACTGCACCCCCGACTTCGCGCCCCACATGATCCCGGCGACCAGCGCCACGATCCCCGCGATCGACCATGTGATCACCCAGATCGCCCGCAGCGAGATCCCGACCGACAGCGCCGCCTGATGGTCGTCGGCGACGGCCCGCAGCGCCCGCCCGGTCCTGGTGTACTGCGAGAAGAGCGTGAGGCCCGCCACCAGCAGCGCCGCGACCACCGTCGCCGCGATGTCGAGCCGGTCGATGTACATGCCCCAGTAGCTCTCGCCCTCGCGCGCCCAGCCCTGGGTCAGTTCCTCGAGCCAGAGGCTCCCCCCCGAGGGCAGGCCGACATGGACGGCCTTCACATCCGCCCCCCACATCAGGTCGCCCAGCCCCTCGAGGAAATAGGCAAGCCCGATCGTCGCCATGAAGAGGATGATCGGCTCCTGGTTCACCAGATGCCGCAAGAGCAGCCGCTCGACGAGGAAGGCGAGCAGGATCATCACCAGCGCGGTCAGGACGATGGCCACGAGCGAGGGCAGGGTCCAGCCGAAGCTGTGCAAATGCGTGCCGAAGATCGCGTTGATCAGATGGGCGAAGGGCACCTGTCCGCTCTGCAGCCCGACGAGGGTCAGCGCGGCGAAGAGCGCCATCACCCCCTGGGCATAGTTGAAGATGCCCGAGGCCTTGAAGATCAGCACGAAGCCGAGCGCCACCAGCGAATAGAGCATGCCGACCA
>CAZESN010000278.1:0-1996 GCA_964514775.1 uncultured Rhodovulum sp. | reverse complement strand
TCGACGGCGAGGGCGCGGGCCAGGGCCACGCGCTGGCGCATGCCGCCCGAGAGCTGCGCGGGGAAGCTCTCGGCCGCCCGCGAGAGGCCGACCAGCGCGAGATAGTGCTGGACGCGCTCGGCGCGCTCGGCCCGCGAGAGGGGCAGGGTCTCGAGGGCGAAGGCGACGTTGCCGCGCACCGTCGCCCAGGGGATCAGCCGGAAGGACTGGAAGACGAAGCCCGCCTGCGGCCCGGGCCGGGGCGGGCGGCCCGAGACCAGGACCGAGCCGGAGTCGGGCCGGATCAGCCCGTTCGAGGCGCGCAGGACCGTGGTCTTGCCGCAGCCCGAGGGGCCGATCAGGGCGACGAAGGTCCGCTCGCCCACCTCCATCGACACGCCGTCGAGCGCGAGCGTGCCGGTTCCCGCCGGCCCGAAGCGCTTGGTCACGCGGTCGAGCACGAGCTTCGGGCCGGCGGGGGGCGTCGCGGCGGGGGCCGCCGCGGCGAAGGGGGCGGGCGTGGGTTTCACCTTGTCGGTTCGTCCATGCCCGGCGCGGTGCCGATCTCGGCCAGCACGGCGTCGAGCGGGCCGAAGTCCACCCATTCTCCGAGCTCGAGCTTGCGGGCGCCCTGGAAGTCCTCGCCCTCGTAGAGCCAGTCGGCGGTGTAGCGCAGCTCGTCCGCGCTGAGCCCGCCGTTGATGCTCCAGCTTGCGGCGAAGGCATCGGCGAGCATGGCGAGCGTGTCGCGGTCCTGGTCGGGCAGGGCGGCGGCCATCGCCTCCACCCAGGAGGAGGGATCGGCGGCGAAGTCGCGGCTGAGCCGGATCATCGCCCGGATCACCGCCTCGAGATCCTCGCGGCGGTTCTCGATCGTGTCGGTGCTGACGATGTTGACGAGGCTGACGACCGGCGCGGCGCGGTAGTAGTCGGCCTGGTCGACCAGCACATGGAGGCCGGTCCGGTCGGGAAGCGAGGTCCAGACGCCGATCGACATGGTGGTGGCGTCGACCTGGTCGGCGGCGAGCGCCTGGGCGCGCACGCCCGGCTGGCCGAGGTTGACGATCTCGATCGCATCGACGTCGACGCCGTTCTCGCGCAGCACGACGGTGCTGAGCGAGTGGTCGAGGCTGCCGACCCGGCCGACGCCGAAGCTCGCGCCGGCGAGGTCGGCGGGGGTGGCGATGCTCTCCTTGGCGGCGATGAGGAAGGGCAGGGCCTTGTTCGGCGAGGTCACGGCGCGCAGGTCGTCGGCGCCGCCGAGCACGAGCTGGAGCAGGGCCTCGACCGAGATGTTGGCCATCTCGCCCTCGCCCGACTGGAGGGCGGCGAGGGCCGAGGGCGTCTGCTGGACGCGGACGAGCTCGACGTCGACGCCCTCGCGTTCGAAGTAGCCGAGCTCGACGGCCAGATCCATGACCGAGTTCGGCACCAGCGGCGGCTCGAGATGGGTGACGATCAGGCGGAAGGGCTCCGCCTGGGCGGCCCCGGCGAGCGCGACCGCCGCGACGGCTGTGGCCAGAAGGTGGCGTTTCAGGGTGCGCATCAGCATTTTCGTGTCCTTCTCCATGGACGGCGTTTCTCCCGGGGGCTCAGGCGCCACGCCAGCGGCCGAGCCGGTTCTCGACGAACCGCAGCGCTTCGGTCACCACCACCCCGACGGCTGCGAGCGACAGGACGATGACGAAATATTCGGCCATGCGGAACGTGTTGCCATATAGCGCGAGCAGGCCCCCGAGCCCGCGCACGGCGGTGTAGAGCTCGGCGACCACGGTATTGATCAGCCCGATGGTCGCGCCGAGCCTGAGGCCCACGATCACGAAGGGGATGGCGCCGGGCAGCACGATCCGGGCGAAGATCCGCATCCGGCCGGCGCCGACCGAGCGGGCCATCTCGATGAGCTCGGGATCGGCCTGGCGGACGCCGGCATAGGTGTTGATCAGGACCGGCATTACCGCGCCGAGGAAGACGATGAAGACCTTCGCCTCGAAGCCGAGGCCGAGCAGCACGATGATGA
>CAZESN010000277.1:0-2044 GCA_964514775.1 uncultured Rhodovulum sp. | reverse complement strand
TCCGTGAGGGCGGACGCACCGTCGGCGCAGGCGTCGTCTCCAAAATCGTCGAGTAACACGGGCTTCATGCCATCCCGCGTCCGGGACCCCGGGTCCCGGACGCGACAGTTCAAACTGAAAGCCCGAGAGGCGCGAGAGAAATGCAGGGTCAGAACATTCGCATCCGGCTGAAGGCCTTCGATTACCGGGTGCTCGACGCGAGCACGGCCGAGATCGTCAACACGGCGAAGCGGACCGGCGCGCGGGTGCGCGGCCCGATTCCGCTGCCCAACAAGATCGAGAAGTTCACCGTGCTTCGCGGGCCGCACATCGACAAGAAGAGCCGCGAGCAGTTCGAGATCCGGACGCACAAGCGCCTTCTCGACATCGTCGATCCGACGCCCCAGACCGTGGACGCGCTGATGAAGCTCGACCTGGCCGCCGGCGTTGACGTCGAAATCAAGCTCTGAGGATCGGGAAAATGCGTTCCGGAGTGATAGCAAAGAAGCTGGGCATGACCCGGCTGTTCCTGGAGGACGGACGGCAGGTGCCGGTGACCGTGCTCCAGATGGAGAATGTGCAGGTCGTCGCGCAGCGCACGTCCGAGCGTGACGGCTACTCGGCCGTCCAGCTCGGCGCGGGTGCGGCCAAGGCCAAGCGCGTGAGCCAGGCGATGCGCGGGCATTTCGCCGCGGCGCAGGTCGAGCCCAAGCGCAAGCTGGCCGAGTTCCGGGTGAGCCCCGAGAACCTGATCGGCGTCGGCGAGGAGATCACCGCGGACCACTATTTCGCGGGCCAGTTCGTCGACGTTGCCGGCACGACCATCGGCAAGGGCTTCGCCGGCGGCATGAAGCGGCACAACTTCGGCGGCCTCCGGGCGTCGCACGGCGTGTCGATCAGCCACCGCAGCCACGGCTCGACCGGCCAGTGCCAGGACCCGGGCAAGGTGTTCAAGGGCAAGAAGATGGCCGGCCACATGGGTTCGGTCCGCGTGACCACCCAGAACCTCGAGGTCGTCCGCACGGATGCCGAGCGCGGCCTGATCATGATCAAGGGCGCGGTGCCTGGCTCCAAGGGCGGCTGGGTCACGATCAAGGACGCGGTCAAGAAGCCGGTTCCGGCCAATGTGGCGCTGCCCGCAGCGCTGCGCTCGGCGGCGTCGGCGGTCGAGGCCCCCGTGGAAGGGAGCACTGAGGAATGAGACTGGACGTGATCAAGCTCGACGCGAGCCCGGCGGGGTCGATCGAGCTCGACGACGCGGTCTTCGGACTCGAGCCGCGAACCGACATCCTGCACCGCCTGGTGCGCTGGCAGCTCGCGAAGCGGCAGGCCGGCACCCATTCGGTGCTGGGACGCTCGGACGTGAGCTACTCGACGAAGAAGATCTACCGCCAGAAGGGCACCGGCGGCGCACGCCACGGCTCGCGCAAGGCGCCGATCTTCCGCAAGGGCGGCACCTACAAGGGGCCGACCCCGCGCAGCCATGCCCATGAGCTGACGAAGAAGTTCCGCGCCCTCGGCCTGCGCCACGCGCTGTCGGCCAAGGCCGGCGCGGGCCAGATCGTCGTGCTCGAGAACGCGGAGCTCGCCGAGGCGAAGACCAAGGCCCTCGCCCTGGCCGTCAAGGGTCTCGGCTGGAAGCGGGTGCTCGTCATCGACGGCCCCGAGGTCAACGAGAACTTCGCCCGCGCCGCGCGCAACATCGAGGGGATCGACGTCCTGCCCTCGGTCGGCGCGAACGTCTACGACATCCTGAAGCGCGATACGCTGGTGCTGACCCGCGCGGGCGTCGAGGCGCTGGAGGCGCGACTGAAATGAGCGTAAAGCCCGAACTCTACGACCTGATCCGCAAGCCGATCATCACCGAGAAGGCGACGCTGGCGTCCGAGTCCGGCGCCGTCGTCTTCGAGGTGGCGATCGATGCGACCAAGCCGCAGATCAAGGAAGCCGTCGAGACGCTGTTCGGCGTCAAGGTGGATGCCGTCAACACCGTGCTCACCAAGGGCAAGGTGAAGAAGTTCCGCGGCCGTCCCGGCCGCCGGCGCGACGTGAAGAAGGCCTATGT
>CAZESN010000276.1:0-2079 GCA_964514775.1 uncultured Rhodovulum sp. | reverse complement strand
GATCGGCGCGTAGGGGGTTTCCTCGGTGAAGAGCCCGGTCGCGCCCAGCGTGCCGAACACCTCGTCGGTCGAGATGTGGTGGAAGCGGAAGTCGCGGCTGCCGCCCCAGTAGGCGCGCGCGGCCTCGAGCAGGGTGTAGGTGCCGGTGATGTTCGTGTCGATGAAGGCGGCCGGCCCGTCGATCGAGCGGTCGACATGGCTCTCGGCGGCGAGATGCATCACCGCGTCGGGCTGGTGCGCGGCGAAGATCCGGTCGAGCGCGGCGCGGTCGCGGATGTCGGCGTGCTCGAAGGAGTAGCGGTTCGAGCCCGAGACGCTGTCGAGATTGGCGAGATTCGCCGCATAGGTCAGCGCGTCGAGATTGACCACCGCATGCCCGTCGGCGATCGCCTGCCGCACCACGGCCGAGCCGATGAAGCCCGCCCCCCCCGTCACCAGCAGTTTCATCAGAACACTCCGTACTCGAAGGGCGATACCCAGTCGGCGAATCGCGGCGCCTTGCTGTCCTTGTCCGAGAGGGTGACGTCGCCCGCGCCGACGCCCCAGTCGATGTCGATGTCGGGGTCGTTCCAGGCGACGCCGCCGTCGCTGGCCGCGTCATAGGGCGCGTCGACCTTGTAGAGCACCAGCACGTCCGGGGTCAGGGTGACGAAGCCGTGCAGGAAGCCGCGCGGCACCAGGATCTGGGCGCCGTTCTCGGCGGAGATCTCCTCGGCGGCCCACTGGCCGTAGGTGGGCGAGCCGCGCCGGGCGTCGACCGCCACGTCGAGGATCGCGCCGCGCACGACCCGCACCAGCTTGGTCTGGGCGAAGGGCGGCGCCTGATAGTGGAGGCCGCGCAGCGTCCCCGGCGTGGCCGAGAAGCTCTCGTTGTCCTGGACGAAGGCGAAGTCGAGCCCCGCCTCGGCCATGCGGGTCGCACTCCAGGTTTCGGAGAAGAATCCCCGCGCGTCCCCGAACCGGCGGGGGGTGAGGATCTTGACGTCGGAAAGGGTCGTGGCGCGTATGTCCATGGATGCGGGATTTAGGGGAAGCGCCCGGCGTCCGTCCAGACGAATCCACCGCAGGGTTAAGGTGCGGCGGCATCTTTCCGCTTTGCCGCCCGAATTTGTCGCGGGCGTGACAAATATTCGGGCTGCGGTCGCGGGGGTGGCCGGGACCGGGCTTGCCAGGTCGCGCCGGCCGGCTTACTCGCGCCGGATGCAGCCCGAGACGCCCCGCGACATGCCTGCCGTCACCGTCGTCACCCCGGTGTGGAACGCGGCCGGGACGCTCGAGGAGGCGGTCGCCTCGATGCGCGCCCAGACCCGCGGCGACTGGGAGATGATCCTGATCGACGACGGCTCGGTCGACGAAAGCCGCGCGCTGGCCGAGCGGCTGGCGGCGGGCGACGGGCGGATCCGGGTGATCGGCTGGTCCGCGAACCGCGGTGCCGCGGCGGCGCGCAATGCCGGGATCCGGGCGGCGCGGGGGCGCTACGTGGCGTTTCTCGACGCGGACGACCTCTGGCATCCGGCAAAGCTCGAGGTCCAGATCGGCTATATGGAGCGGACGGGGGCAGTGTTCACCTGTGCGGCCTGCCGGCGGGTGGACGCGGTGGGCCGGCCGCTGGGGGTGGTGCGGGTGCCGGTGCGGGTCGATTACGCCCGGCTGCTGCGCGGCAATGCCATTCCCTGCCAGACGGCGGCCTATGACCGGCTGCACTATGGGGCGGTGGAGATGCCGGACCTGCGGCGGCGGCAGGACTACGGGCTCTGGCTGCGGCTTCTGCGCGGGGGCGGCGAGGCGCACGGGTTGCCGGAGGTTCTGGCCGACTACCGGGTGCGGCCGGGGTCGCTGTCGTCGAACAAGCTGGTGGCGGCGCGGGCGACCTGGGCGGTCTATCGCGAGGCCGAGGGGTTCGGGCGGCTGCGGTCGGCCTGGTATCTGGGCCACAACCTGGCGCGCGGGGTGCTGAAGCGGGTGTGAGGGGGCCGTACATTCAGGTTCGGCGCACTTCTCTTCTTTTTGCACGATTTGACCTGTGGCAAATCGTGACGCGCCTGCCTGCCCCCGGCAGGCGCGTTCCGCGCCCGCCAA
>CAZESN010000275.1:0-2155 GCA_964514775.1 uncultured Rhodovulum sp. | reverse complement strand
TCCGTGAGGGCGGACGCACCGTCGGCGCAGGCGTCGTCTCCAAAATCGTCGAGTAGGCGACGGCGGAAACGCCCCGCTGAACGTTATACCGGACGCGGGCGCAGCAATGCGCCCGCGTTCTCGTTCGAGAGGAGAGCGGTGATGACCGACCTGACCGAGGGACGCCGGCTCTATGCGATCGGCGACATCCACGGCCGGCGCGACCTCCTGGACGGCGTGATCGCCCGGATCCGCGACGACCTCTCTGCGCGCCCGCATCCCCATCCGCTCGTCGTCTTCCTCGGCGACTATATCGACCGCGGCCCCGACAGCCGCGGGGTGATCGAGACGCTGATCGGGCTCGAGGGCTCCGGCCTGCCCGCCCGGTTCCTGCTCGGCAATCACGACACCTATCTGACCGCCTATCTCAACGATCCCGACTGGATGGACCGGCCCCTGCACTGGCTCCACACCGCCATGGGCGGGGCGGCGACGCTCGCCTCCTACGGGGTGCCGGACGCGCTGGAGGGGCGGCCGCGCGTCACCCATGCGGCCTTCAGGGCCGCCTTCCCGGCCTCGCATGCCGCCTTCCTCGCCGGCTGCGGGCTCTACATGCAGGTGGGCGGCTATGTCTTCGTCCATGCCGGCATCCGCCCGGGCCGGCCGCTGGAGGCGCAGGTCCAGGAGGACCTGATCTGGATCCGCGAGCCATTCCTGACCTCGACCGCCGATTTCGGCTTCAAGGTGGTCCATGGCCACACGATCGTCCCGAAGGTCGAGCACCATCGCAACCGCATCGCCATCGACACCGGGGCGGTGAAGACCGGGGTGCTGTCCTGCCTCGTGCTCGAGGGCGCGGATGCAGCACTTCTGGAGGCGGACGGGCTGCGGCCGCTGCCGCCCGGCGCGGGGCTCGGACGGCGGGCCGGGCTGATGGGGTTCTTCGGGCGCGGCTGAGCGCTATTTCGTCCCGAACATGCGGTCGCCGGCGTCGCCGAGGCCCGGCACGATATAGCCCTTCTCGTTCAGACGCCGGTCGAGCGCCGCCGTGACGATCCGCACCTCCGGATGCGCCTCGGCCATGCGCGCCACGCCCTCCGGCGCGGCAAGCAGGCAGAGGAAGCGGATGTCCGTCGCCCCCGCCTCCTTGAGCAGGGTCACGGCGGCGGCGGAGGAATTGCCGGTCGCGAGCATCGGGTCGAGCACGATCGTCACCCGCTCGTCGAGCTCGGAGGGGAGCTTGGCGTAGTACTGCACCGGCTGGAGGGTTTCCTCGTCGCGGTAGAGGCCGATGAAACCGACCCGAGCCGAGGGGATGAGCTCGAGCACCCCGTCGAGCAGGCCGTTGCCGGCGCGCAGGATCGAGACGAGGGCGAGCTTCTTGCCCTTGAGGACCGGGGCCTCCATCTCGGTCAGCGGCGTGTCGATCATCCTTGTGGTCATCGGCAGGTCGCGGGTGACCTCGTAGGCCAGGAGATGCGAGAGCTCGCGCAGGAGCTGGCGGAAACCGGCGGTCGAGGTCTCGCGCTCGCGCATCAGGGTGAGCTTGTGCTGGACCAGCGGATGCTCGACGACCGTCAGGTGGGGATGGCGCATGGGACCTCGCTTGGCAGGGCTGGGAGCACTCGGATGTCCGAACCCGGACATTTGGTCATGCCGTTGTTTTCAAAATATAAAATCTGCGCCGTTAACCCGGACGAAACCTCTGTCGACGGGTTCGGGAAAGGTCGCGCCCTTGTCTCCCTGCACGATCTGGCCGGTGCCAGATCGTGACGCGCCTGCCTGCCCCCGGCAGGCGCGTTCCGCGTCCACCCAGGCAGGCGCGTCACGATCCCTGTCGGGCACGCGCTGCCTTGAGGTCCGGGACGGCCTCCACGCGCACGCGCTCCAGCCGTGGACCGCAGCGCCGCCGTCACAGGAAACTCCGCCCGTGCCGCCCCGGCGCGAGCCCGAGATGCGCGGCAAGGGTCTCGCCCACATCCGCGAAGCCGACCCGCCCGATGTCGCGGGGCATGGCCCCACCGGGCGTCCAGCCCAGCACCGGCACCCGCTCGCGGGTGTGGTCGGTGCCGGCCCAGGTCGGGTCGTTGCCGTGGTCCGCTGTGAGCAGCCAGAGATCCCCCGGCCGCAGCCGCGCCAGCACCTCCGGCAGCCGGGCGTCGAAGGCCTCGAGCGC
>CAZESN010000274.1:0-2198 GCA_964514775.1 uncultured Rhodovulum sp. | reverse complement strand
CGTTCAAAAGATGGTTCAGGACCCGGCCGATCTCGGAATAGAGCACCCGGATCAGGCTCGCGCGCCGCGGCACCTCGACGCCCGTCAGCCGCTCGATGGCGAGGCACCAGGCATGCTCCTGGTTCATCGGCGCCACATAGTCGAGCCGGTCGAGATAGGGCAGGTTCTGCAGATAGGTCCGGCTCTCCATCAGCTTCTCGGTGCCGCGGTGCAGGAGGCCGATATGCGGATCCACCCGCTCGACGATCTCGCCGTCGAGCTCGAGCACGAGGCGCAGCACCCCGTGCGCCGCCGGATGCTGCGGGCCGAAGTTGATGTTGAAGTTGCGGATGCGCTCGGGCACCGGGGGCACGTCGTCCTCGGTCTCGAGCGGGGCCTGTCTCGCGATCTGGTCGGTCATCGTCCGCAATCCCTCATGCCGCCGCCGCGAGGCCCGGCCTGCGCCAGCCCCCGGGAACCCGCTCGCCGAACCGCGCCCGCACGAAGGCATAGGTCGGGGCCAGCGCCTCCAGCGCTCGCGCTTCCAGCGCAGCCACGTCCGGCTCCGCCGCCTGCGCGCCGCGCGCGGCGTTCACCTTGCGCTCGAACCGGGCCGGATGCCGGGCCACGCCCAGGAAATCCGTGAGGCGGTCGACCTCCTCCTGCCGGAACAGCGTCTCGAAGAAGAAATAGGCGATCCGCTCGCGCGGCACGGCGGCCTCGAGCCTCTCGATCGTCAGGTCGTAGCGCGAGCGCAGCAGGCTCGTGTCCTGCGGGTCGGCGAGCACCTGCGCCATCCGGTCCTCGAACGAGCGCGGCTTCGGCCTCGGCCCGTCGACCCGGTGCCGCTTGCGCATGTTCATCCGCGTGGCCGAGACGAGCCGCGCCACCGGATCGCGCATGATGAAGATGAACCGCACGTCCGGCGCGAGCCCCGCCATCTCGGCGAAGGTCGCCGCATCGAGCAGCGCATAGGCCGGCGTGATCTCGCCCGCCACCGGCTCGCCCCGATACGCCTGGAAGACCACGTCGGCATAGGCGTGGTGGCCGGCCGGCTGGTTCTCGCGCAGCATCGCCTCGCTCAGCCGCCAGGCCCGGTCGGCCGCCCGCTTGCGCGGCGCGCGCAAAAGCCGCTTCAGGACGCCCTGACCCTCGATCTTGCGCAGGTGCCAGGCGACGCGGGCACGCCGGTCGTAGAGGCCGGGCATGCGCATCGTCGTCCAGTAGTGCTGCTCCTTGCGCACCGGCAGGCCGACCTGCGGATGGCCGCGCAGATAGTCGTCGAGCCACGAGGTCGCGGCCTTCTGCGCGCCGATGCCGAAGAACAGCGCGCGCGGCCGGGCGAACCGGGGATCGAGTTCCGCAGCGGCGGCATCGGCCTGCATCGGCTCAGGACCTCCCCGACGCCGGACGGAAGGCCAGCACCCAGAGGAGCACGATCACCCCCAACGGAAAGAGACAGGCGAGCGACCAGAGCGGATTGTAGCCGGCCTGCTCGGTCAGCTTCCACATCGGCACCAGCATCAGCAGGACGCCGACGATATAGATCAGGAACTCCATCGCCTCAGGCCCCCTTCTTCTCGTCGCCGGGAAGGATGTAGTCCGCACCCTCCCACGGGCTCATGAAGTCGAACTGCCGGTATTCCTGCGTCAGCTTCACCGGCTCGTAGACCACGCGCTTGGCCTCCTCGTCGTAGCGAAGCTCGACATAGCCGGTGGTCGGGAAGTCCTTGCGCAGCGGATGGCCGCTGAACCCGTAGTCGGTCAGGATCCGCCGCAGATCCGGATGCCCGGAGAAGAGCACGCCGTACATGTCGAAGATCTCGCGCTCGAACCAGTCGGCGACCGGATAGACCCCGGTGACCGAGGGCACGAACGCGCCTTCGGCGGCATCGGCCTTCACCCGGATCCGGTGGTTCCGCTGCATCGAGAGCAGGTGATAGACCACCTCGAACCGCGCGGCGCGCGCCGGCCAGTCGACGGCGGTGATGTCGATGAGCGAGGTAAAGCCGCATGCCGGATCGTCGCGCAGGAAGGTGAGCACCTCATTGATGCGCTCCGCCGGCACGCGCAGCGTCAGCTCGCCGACCGCGATCTCCGCGCCGAGCAGCCAGTCACCGGCCCGCTCCGCGAGATCGCCCTTCAGTCCCTCGAGTGCCCCACCCATGCTCGCAAGCCTCCGCCTCAGCGCACGATCGTTCCGGTGCGCCGCATCTTCC
>CAZESN010000273.1:1989-2218 GCA_964514775.1 uncultured Rhodovulum sp. | reverse complement strand
CAACTCCTCGTCGCTCAGTGCCGTGGTGCCCAGACCAAGCTCTGCATAGGGCGTGCCCTTCTCGCGCAGCAGGGCGCGGACGGGGATACTCATGCGCGCGATGAGCTGGGTGAGCATGTCCCGAGACGGCGGTGTCTTGAGATACTCGATGACATGTGGCTCGACGCCTGCATTGCGGATCATCGCCAGCGTATTGCGCGAGGTGCCGCAATCGGGATTGTGATAGATG
>CAZESN010000273.1:0-1979 GCA_964514775.1 uncultured Rhodovulum sp. | reverse complement strand
CGAGGAGACGAAGCGCCATTGGATTGGCCGATCTCGGTCAGCTTCGTGCGCAGTGACGCCTTGTCGAGACTGGCCATCGGCAGGGCCGTGAAGGCCGAGATGCGGTTCTTCATGTAGCGGAAGGCCGCAACGAAGGCGGCTTCCTTCTGGATATCCGGTCCATCGACGGCCGCCGGATCTTCGATACCCCAATGGGCGGTCATGGGCTGGCCGGGCCAGACCGGGCAGGCTTCGCCAGTGGCGTTGTCGCAGACGGTAAAGACGAAATCCATGACAGGCGCGTCGGGGTCGGCGAACTCTTCCCAGCTCTTCGAGCGGAAACCTTCAAAGGGATAGTCGAAGCTCTTCAGGACTTTCAGCGCGAAGGGATTGACCGTCCCCTTGGGCTGCGACCCAGCAGAGAAGGCGCGAAAACGACCTTCGCCATCCTTGTTTAGGATGCTCTCCGCGAGGATCGAGCGCGCCGAGTTGCCGATGCATAGGAACAGAACATTGTAGATGCGGTCAGTCATGGGCGGCCTCTTTGGTGGCGAGGGTTTGCGGCGGGCAGCAAGGGGAAAAGTCGGCGATCAGCGGCGCGCAGATCTCGGGTCGACCGCCGCAGCAATCCTTGACGAGAAAGCTGGCGAGCGCCCGCACGGCGTCGAGCCTTGCCCGATAGATGATAGACCGACTGTGCCGCTCCGCCTCGATCAGGCCGGCGCGCGTCAGCGTCGCCAGATGTGTGGACATGGTATTGTGGGGGACATCTAATTTGCGGGCGACCTCGCCTGCGGGCAACCCATCCGGCTCATGCTCCATCAGCAGACGGAACACGTCGAGGCGGGTCGGTTGCGCGAGCGCGGCGAAAGCGAGGATGGCGTCATCTGATTCCATATGTCGAGACTAATCGACATATGGGCGGGAGTCTAGGTGGCAATGGTCCGTAGTTTCCGCCTCGTCGGGTAAACGTGATAATCGCGTGACGGCGGGGGGTCACTGAAGCTCGGCTGCGACAGGCAAGCTGGCTGTCACCCGAACAACAGCCTTACCCCTGAGGCAAAAAGGATTACAGCCAGAATAATGCGCAGCCATAGTTCGGGCAGGTAACGGCTGCCGATGAAGGCCCCGAGCGAGCCGCCAACAGCGACGGCGATCAGCCAGGCCGGTAGCGCACTCGGAATCTGATCCCACCAGGCATAGGCTCCGAGCAGCGCGGCCGCCGAGTTCATCAGGTTATAGACGGCGGTTGTCGCGGCAGTATGGCGTGCTGTTCCCCAGTTCATCGCGAGGATCACCGGCGCAAGAAATACACCCCCTCCGGTCCCTGTCGTGCCGGATATGAAGCCGATGATCGCACCCGTGGCCAGCGCCGGTATGAACGGCGGATCGGTTGGCAGGTCCGCAGATACTCCAGATCTACGAAGGGCCGTCCTCGCCATCTGAGCGGCCGACAGGACGAGAACCACCCCAACGACCGGGTAATAGATATCCGCTGGTAGCTGGACAGCGCCGCCGAGCAGAGAGAATGGGAAGCCAAGGATCGCAAAAGGCCACACGCTTCGCCATGACAGCCTTCCAGCCTTCAGGAACATGGCTGTCCCAATTGCCGCCACTAGAAGATTGAGGGCGAGCGCAGTCGTCTTCATCGCCAGCGGCGCAAAGCCGAGCAGCGCCATGATCGCGATGTAGCCGGATGCCCCGGCCTGACCGACCGACGCATAGATCAGCGCGATGAGGAAGATGGCTACCGCGAGCCAGAGCGCATCCAATTCCACCTTGCCTGAACCTCATCATAGTCCGCACCCCGAGCGTGCGACAGCGTGGGCGTTCCCCGAAGCCTCCTTGTCTATCACCAGACTGGTGCGAGCAATATGTTCTGAAGCTTGCCACAGTAGAAATCGCCCGTATTGCCAAGCATTTACTGGGGCTATTCGCCCGCCAATGCTATACTCCATTACTTGCTGGACGGGGGCAAAATGGGACGTTTTATTGAGGGA
>CAZESN010000272.1:0-2239 GCA_964514775.1 uncultured Rhodovulum sp. | reverse complement strand
AATCGACGCCGATGCCGAGCTTGCCGGCATCCACCGCCGCCTGCAGCACGCCGATGCCGGTGCCGCCGGCCGCCGCGTAGACGACGTCGGAGCCCTGGCCGATCTGCGAATTGGCGATCTCGCCGCCGCGGGTCGGGTCGTTCCATGCCGCCGGCGTGTCACCGGTGTAGGCCTCGAACACGTCGGTCGCGCCGCCGGCCTTGGCACCGCCGATATAGCCGCAGGCGAACTTGCGGATCAGCGGGATGTCCATGCCGCCGACGAAGCCGACCTGGCCCGTCTCCGAGGCGAGCGCCGCGAGCACGCCGACGAGATAGCTGCCCTCATGCTCGTTGAAGACGACCGAGCGCACATTCGGCAGGTTCACGACCGCGTCGATGATGGCGAAATTGGTGTCGGGGAACTCGGCGGCCACCGTCTGCATCGCGGTCGCGTTCGAGAAGCCGGCGACGACGACCGGGTTGTGGCCCTGCTCGGCAAAGCGGCGCAGCGCCTGTTCGCGCTGGGCGTCGGACTGGAGTTCGAACTCGCGGTAGGCGATGCCGGTCTCCTCGCGGAACCGCTCTGCGCCCTCGTGGGAGGCCTGGTTGAACGAGCGGTCGAACTTGCCTCCGAGATCGAAGATGACGGCGGGATTGGCGTCCTGCGCCTGGCCGGCGGTTGCCGCCACCAGAAGCGCCGCCAGCGGGACGAGTGTCTTCGCAAGCATCATCGCTGTTCCTCCAGGGAAAGATCCGTGCGCCGTCGCCTCGGGAGCGGGTCGCGACGGGCGCGGTGCTCCCGGGTCGAAGCCATTCGCATTCAGTAAAGTCTTAACGTCCGGAGCCGGTCAAATGGTTTTTCAATCGCCTGAGGCGGCCCCGGTCAGGATCTTCTTCAGGATGAGCGCGTCGATCCCCGGTCCGTAGTAGCGGGGGCGCCGGCCGGCCTTCGCATAACCGAGCCCGGCATAGAGCGCGCGTGCACCGGTGTTCGTCTCCGCGACCTCGAGGAACATCTCCCGTGCCCCGCGCGCCGAGACCTGTGCCTCGAGCGCTGCGACCAGCGCCCGCGCCGTCCCCAGCCGCCGCCGGCCAGGATCGACGGCGAGGGTCAGGAGTTCGGCCTCGTCGCCGGCGACACGTCCCAGCGCGAAGCCGTCCGGCCCGGTTACGAGGACTGCCGACCGGTCGGACAGGAGGGCTGCGAATTCCGCTGCGGTCCAGGGCCGTGGCGCCCCTTCGAAACAGAGCCGGTGCAGCGCCGCCAGCGCCTCAGGCGTCATCGAGCAGTATCGCCACCGGCGCTCCCGCCGGAGCGGCGTCGGCTGGGCGGATGTAGAGCGGGGCCGGAGGGACGACCCGCCCTTCCCGCATCCGGCGCGCCGCGACCCGTGCGAGCCGCGTGAGGTCGGCCCGGGTTTCCTCGGAACCTGCTCGCAGCCCCAGCCGCGCGGCCATGCCCGCCGCGTCATGCCCGAGGCAGAGCGCGTCGCCGGAGGCTGGCGCGAGCTCGCCGGGCTGCGGCGGCGCCACGGGGTCGCCGGCTTCGAGGGTCTGGACCGTCACCTCGCCCTTCGGATCGAGCAGCGCCACCCGCACCCGGCCGGGGATCCCCTCGGCCAGTGCCTCGAACCGGCTGACGCCGACGGCGGGGATGCCGAGCCCCATGGCAAGGCCGCGCGCGGCGGCCACGGCAAGCCGGAGGCCGGTGAAGTTGCCCGGTCCGGTGCAGACCGCAAGCCCGTCGAGGTCGCGCCAGACGGCGCGCACCCCGGCCAGGATCTCTTCGAGCATCGGCAGGAGCCGCTCGGCCTGGCCGCGCGCCATCGCCTCGTCGCGCTGCGCGAGCAGGGCATCCCCCCGAACGAGCACGGCCGCGCAATGCGCGGCCGATGTGTCGATGGCGAGAATGAGTGGCGGCTCAGCCGGCAACCGGACGGACCTCGGTGACCTCGGGGATGTAGTGCCGGAGCAGGTTCTCGATGCCCATCTTCAGGGTCATCGTCGACGACGGGCAGCCGGCGCAGGCGCCCTGCATGTGCAGGTAGACGACGCCGCGGTCGAATCCGTGGAAGGTAATGTCGCCGCCGTCCTGCGCGACCGCCGGGCGGACGCGGGTGTCGAGCAGCTCCTTGATCTGGACGACGATGTCGGCGTCGGGCCCGTCATGGGCGGCATGCTCGACCGAGCCGGCCTCGCCCTCGATCGCCGGCTGGCCCGACTGGTAGTGCTCCATGATCGCGCCGAGGATCGCGGGC
>CAZESN010000271.1:0-2254 GCA_964514775.1 uncultured Rhodovulum sp. | reverse complement strand
GGCCGCGAGGCTGCGGTGGCGGCCCTCGTCGTTGGTCGCGCGGGCGATGGTGAGCTTGCCGGCGCGGCGGCGGTCGTCGTCGCCCTTGGGGCGCGCGCGCTTGTCGTCGGCGGGGGCGGCGCGCTCGGGCGCCTTCTTCGCGGCGACCGGGCGGCCGGCCTCGGCGCGGGCGGCCTGCGCCTGCGCGGCGGCGGGGTCGATCTGGACCTCGGCGGCGGCAGCGGGGCGGGCACCGCTCTTGGTGCGGGTCGTGGTGCGCTCGGCGGCGGCGGCGGCCTCGGCGGCCGCAGCGGCGGCGCGCTGCTCGGCGATCTCGCGTTCGCGGGCCGCGCGCTCGGCGGCCTCCTTCTCGGCGCGCAGCCGGGCAAGCTCGGCCTCGCGGGCCTCGGCGGCCTCGCGCTCGCGCGCCTGCCGGTCGGCTTCCTGGGCCTTGGCGGCCTCGACGGCCTTCAGCCGCCGCTCGAACTCCGCGTCCGAGAGGTTCTGCGTGCTCGCAGGCCGGTGCGCCGCGCCCAGGACCTGCTGGGAGGAGGGAGCACCCGGCTTGGGAACGACGATCCGCTTGCGCTTGTGCTCGACCGTGACCGATTTCGAGCGGCCATGGCTGAAGCTCTGCCGCACGTGGCTCGTCTCCGTTCCGCCACGCAGCCCAAGCGTCTTGCCACCCTTGCGGTCGCCGTCCTTCGTATCCACCATCCGTCTCAGCCTTTCCCGCGGGGGCCTTCCCCCGCCCAAACGTCCGCCGCTTCGTTCCCGAACGGCTGTCGGTTCGCGCCAGCCCTGATTCCGTCGAGCCTCAGGGCCTCGCTTCGTATCCGGTCCGCCAGACCGCCCGCCAGCACGGCGGCGTGTACCACACGATCCCGGCCGAACGCCATGCCCAATTCGTCACCCGAAAGGCACGAAACCAGCGTATTCTCCCCGTCCGGCGGCCGCAGGGACGCCCGCTCGCGCACCGAGCCGTCCGAAGCCTGCACCAGAAGCACCGCCTCGCCCGAGACCAGAGCCGCCTTCGCCTTCTCCAGCCCCGCCAGCGCCTCGCCCGCCCGGCGCGCCAGCGCCATGAAATCGACGAGCCGCTGCACCAGCAGCGCCTCGACCCGCTCGGCCAGGTCCGGCGGCACCTGCACCGGCTGTTTCGCGGCCCGGGCGAAATGCCCCTTGGCCGCCGCCTGGCGCAGAACCGTGGCCTCGGCGGTGACCCAGAGACCCCGCCCGGGCAGGCGCCCGGCGAGATCGGGCACGATCTCGTCGCCGGGACCGACCACGAAGCGGATCAGGCCCGCCTTCGGCCCGGTCTCGCGCGTGACGATGCAGCGCCGCTCCGGCTCGGCGCGCGACTGGACCCGCCCCCCACGCGCCACGCCCCGCTCAGGCCTCCGCCCGCGGCGTGCCGCCGTCCTGGGTGTCGTCGTCCTCGCTGGCGCCGTCCTCGCTGGCGCCGTCCGCCTCCTCGCCGTCCGTCTCCCCGGCGCCCTCCTCCCCGGTGCTCTCCTCCTCGGAGACGAGCTCCGAGGGATCGACCCAGCCGAGCAGTACGCGCGCCGACATGATCAGATGCTGTGCCTCGGCGAGGCTCATGTCGAACTTCTCGAGCAGCCCCTCGTCCTTGACCCGCTTGCCCTCGATGGTGGTGTAGCCGCCGGCGAGCTCCCAGTCCGCGCATTTCGCGAACTCCTCGAGCGAGGTGATCCCGTCCTCGGCCAGAACCTGCAGCATCTGCGGCGTCAGCCCCTCGAAGCTCAGCAGGCTCTCGTCCGCGCCGAGCTCCTGGGCGCGCTCCAGCGCCCGGGCGTTGATCTCCTCGAGGCTCTCGCGGGCACGGGCCTGCAGCTCCTCGGCGGTGGTCTCGTCGAAGCCGTCGATGGCCGCGAGCTCGTCGAGATCGACATAGGCGACCTCCTCGAGCGTGGTGAAGCCCTCGGCGACCAGGAGCTGCGCCACCATCTCGTCGACGTTGAGGTTCTCCATGAAATGCCCGCTGCGCTCGGCGAATTCCGCCTGGCGCCGCTCGCTCTCCTGGGCCTCGGTCATGATGTCGATGTCGAACCCGGTGAGCTGGCTCGCCAGCCGCACGTTCTGGCCGCGCCGGCCGATGGCGAGGCTCAGCTGCTCGTCGGGCACCACGACCTCGATCCGCTCGCTCTCGTCGTCGAAGACGACCTTGGAGACCTCGGCCGGCTGCAGCGCGTTCACGAGGAAGGTCGCCGGATCCTGGTTCCGGGGGATGATGTCGATCTTCTCGCCCTGGAGC
>CAZESN010000270.1:0-2285 GCA_964514775.1 uncultured Rhodovulum sp. | reverse complement strand
CGATCCCCGAGGACGTGGCCTTCGCCGAGAGCCGCATCCGCAAGGAGACGATCGCGGCCGAGGACATCCTGCACGACATGGGCGTGCTCTCGATGATGTCCTCGGACAGCCAGGCGATGGGGCGGATCGGCGAGACGACGCTGCGCTGCTGGCAGACCGCCCACAAGATGAAGGCCCAGCGCGGGCCGCTGCCCGAGGACAACGAGCGCAACGACAACTTCCGCGCGAAACGCTATGTCGCGAAATACACGATCAATCCCGCGCTGACCCACGGCTTCGCGCATGAGATCGGCTCGGTCGCGGTCGGCAAGCGCGCCGATCTGGTGCTCTGGAAGCCTGCCTTCTTCGGGGTGAAACCCAAGATGGTGATGATCGGTGGGATGATCGCCATGGCGCCGATGGGCGATCCCAACGCCTCGATCTCCACCCCGCAGCCGGTGCACTACCGCCCCATGTACGGGGTGCTCGGCCAGGCCATCGGCTCGACGGGCGTGACCTTCGTCTCGCAGGCGGCGCTCGACGACGGGATCGGGGAGAAGCTGAAGCTCGCCAAGACGCTCTCGGCGGTGCGCGGCATCCGCAACATCCGCAAGAAGGACATGATCCACAACGGGCTCACGCCGAAACTCGAGGTGGACGCGCAGACCTACGAGGTGCGGGTGGACGGGGTACCCGTCACCTGCGAGCCGGCGAGCGAGCTGCCGATGGCGCAGCGCTACTTCCTGTTCTGATCGGGGATGGCCGTGTCGGAGCTTCGGGGCAACGCGGTCCTCGCTTTCGGGGACCAGGTCCTGCGCGGGGTCGGGCAGGTGGTGTTCCAGAACAACGCGCTCTCGGGCGCGGTGATCCTTGCGGCCATCCTCTACAACTCGTGGATCTATTTCGCGATCGCGCTGCTCGGCGCGATCGTGGGCACGCTGACCGCGCATGCGCTGCGCGCCGACCGCGGCATGATCGACGCGGGCCTCTTCGGCTTCAACGGCGTGCTCGTGGGGCTGGCGCTGGTGGCCTTCACCAGCACCGATTTCCGCACCGGGGCGGTGCCGTCGCTGCACATGCTCGTCTATATCGTCTTCGCCCAGGCGCTGACGGCGGTGGTGTTCTCGACCATCGGCACGCTGCTCGCGCCCTTCCGGGTGGCGGCGCTGACCATGCCCTTCGTGCTGGTCGGCTGGCTCTTCCTCTTCGCGGTGCTGAAGTTCGCGGCCATCGACGCAGGCCCGCTGACCAAGCCGGTCTCGCCGGATGAATATTCGGCCCTGGCCGAATACGTGCTGCCGACGTGGTACATGGGGATCGGCAATGCGATCGGGCAGATCTTCTTTCAGGACAACTGGATCACCGGCTATCTGATCCTCGCGGGGATCGCGGTGAACTCGCGCATATCGGCCGGCATGGCGCTGATCGGCGCAGCGGGGGCGGCGCTGACGGGGGTCGCCTTCGGCGGTCCCGAGGGCGCCATCCGCGACGGGCTCTTCGGCTACAACGCCGCGCTGACCGCGATCGCGCTCGGCGGCTTCTTCCTGGTGCTGACGCCCGCGAGCTTTCTCTATACCCTATTCGGAGTGGTCGTTTCCACCTGGCTCTGGGCCTCGGTCGCGATCTTCCTCGCGCCGATCGGCATGCCGGTGCTGACCTCGACCTTCGTGCTGGTCACCTGGCTCCTGCTGATTGGCGCCCCCGGGTTCAAGACGCTGGTCGCGGTCGCCCCAGCGGACGCGACCACGCCCGAGGACAATCGTGCGCGCCACCTGAAAAGTCCGGCGAGCTGAACGGACAAGTCTGAAAAACTGGAGGCACTATCGTGGGACTGTTGGGGATTCTCGTCGCACTCGCGCTCTTGATGTGGCTTGCCTATCGCGGCTGGAGCGTGCTGATCGTCGCCCCGATCGCGGGACTTCTGGCGGCGATCATCGCCGGTGAGCCGATCCTCGCCCACTGGACCCAGACCTTCATGCCGGGCGCGGCGCAGTTCGTCGCGCAGTGGTTCCCGATCTTCCTGCTCGGCGGGCTCTTCGGCAAGCTGATGGACGATAGCGGCTCGATCGCCTCGATCGCCAACTGGCTGACCGAAAAGCTCGGTACCCGGCGCACCATCCTCGCGGTGGTGGTCGCCTCGGCGGTGGTGACCTATGGCGGCGTCAGCGTGTTCGTCGCCTTCTTCGTGCTGGTGCCGATGGCCAACCGCATGTTCCAGGCCGCCGACATTCCCCGCCGGCTGATGCCCGCCACCATCGGCCTCGGCGCCTTCACCTTCACCATGTCGGCCATGCCGGGCACGCCCT
>CAZESN010000269.1:0-2292 GCA_964514775.1 uncultured Rhodovulum sp. | reverse complement strand
CCGAGGACAGCTACACCGCCCAACGGATCAGTTACTTGCAGAACATGCGCGCGCGGCTCCAGGGTGGGACCGGGATCGAGCAGCTGGAGGACATCTATGCAGATTTCTGAACGGATGACGCGGCGCGGCGTGCTCGCGGGCCTGCTGGCCGGGGCGGTGGTGCTGATGCTGCCGCGAATGGCCTCGGCCAATGCGACCGACCGGGCGAAGACGCTGGTGGCGGGGATCTCGGGCGAGCTCTCCGCGCTCCTGACCTCGGGCCGGGGCGAGGCACAGATGTACGCCGAGTTCGAGCGGCTGCTCGCCCGCTACGGCGACATGCCGGCCGTGGCGGCCGCGAGCCTCGGGCCGCCCTGGCGTGGAGCGTCCGCGGCCCAGCGCCAGGCCTATGTCGCCGCCTTCCAGAGCTATCTCGCCCGCAAGTACGGGCGCCAGTTCCGCGAGTTCCGCGGCGTCGGTATCGACGTGACCGGCGCGCGCGATGCGGGGAACGCCGGCGTCCTCGTCAACACCGTCGTCACCCGGCCGGGTCAGCCGAGCATCGCCGTCGACTGGCAGATCTCGGAGCGCAGCGGCTCGCCCAAGGCGGTGAACATCATCATCGAGGGCGTGTCGATGCTGGCCAACGAGCGCGCCGAGATCGGTGCCATGCTCGAGACCGAGCGCGGCAGCATCGAAGGCCTGATCCGCCGGATGCAGGCGCGGGCCTGACCCCCCGAGCCCCAAACGAAAAGGGCCGGGCGACGATCCGCCCGGCCCCTTGCGAGAGGTCTTCGCGTGCAGGTCCCGGCGTCAGGCGCCGTAGACCGCCTCGCGCGCAATCCGCGAGATGTCGTGCCGGCTGATGCCGAGGTCGAGCAGCTCGCGGTCGGTCAGGCCGTCCAGCTCGCGCAGCGTGCGATGGTACGCGGCACGCTCGGCAAGCGTCTTGCGGATGCCCGCCAGCCAGCCGGCGGCGGGAGCGGGCCGGGCGATCCCGGTGATGAAAGTGGTGGCTTGTGCCATGTCGGTCTCCAGTTCGGTTCGGTGCGCCCGGCCCGATGCGGCGGGCGGGCGGATATGCGTGTTACTTGCCCCAGGTCGCTTCGCGGGCGACGTCGCCGATCGCGTGGCGCGCGAGGCCGATGTCGGCGAGGTCCCGGTCGGACATCGCTTTCAGCTCGGTCAGCGTCTCGAGATAGGCGCGATACTTCGCCCAGGCGTCAAAGACGCCGGCAATCCAGGTCAGGGGGGCGGCCGCGGCCCCGGTGAAGAAGCTGCGGCCAGCATTGGCAGCGCGAGCGTTCATGTCGGTTTCCTTGCTCAATCAGCAGTGGACAAAGAGCGTTTCATCCTTGTTGCGATGCAATATAGACCTGTGGACAAAATCCGCAACGCAGGTCCCGTCAGACCCGCCATGCAGTGGACGCATGACACTTAACACAATGCTAACCCAAGGATTTACCTATGGGGGCATGCACGGGGTCGCTGGATCTGGCACCGCAACATGCCCGGCCGACGGACCTCGTGCCCCCTTGCCCCCGCCCCCCCGACGGCCGATCTAGGGGCAGGTGCCAGACCAAGCCCGGGGGAATCATGTCCGTCACGCGCGAGGCCGTCCTCAACACCCTGGGCTCCGTCGGGATGCCCGGGCGCGGCCAGAGCATCGTCGACGCCGACATCGTGCGCGCGCTGGCAGTCGACGGCGGGACCGTGCGCTTCGTGCTCGAGGTCGATCCCGCCGAGGGTCCCCGGCTTGAACCCGTCCGCGCCGCCGCCGAGGCCGCCGTCGCCGCCATGCCCGGGGTCGAGCGGGTGAGCGTGCTCCTGACCGCCCACGGGCCGGCGCCGAAGCCCGCCGGCGGCCCCTCCGGTCCGCCGCCCTCGCTCAAGATCGGCCGCCACGCCGAGCCGCAGGCCGGGCCGGCGGCGCTGCCGGGCGTGCGCCGGATCATCGCGGTGGCGAGCGGCAAGGGCGGCGTCGGCAAGTCGACCGTCTCGGCCAATCTCGCGGTGGCGCTCGCCCGGCTCGGCAAGCGCGTGGGCCTCCTCGACGCCGACATCTACGGGCCGAGCCAGCCGCGGATGATGGGCGTTAGCGAGCGCCCGAGATCCCCCGACGGCAAGACCATCCTGCCCCTGACCGCGCACGGCGTCACGATGATGTCGATCGGCCTCATGCTCAAGGAGGACGAGGCGGTGATCTGGCGCGGGCCGATGCTCCAGGGCGCGCTCCAGCAACTGATGGGGCAGGTCGCCTGGGGCGAGCTCGACGCGCTGGTCATCGACCTGCCGCCGGGCACCGGCGACATC
>CAZESN010000268.1:0-2307 GCA_964514775.1 uncultured Rhodovulum sp. | reverse complement strand
ATCGTGAAGCCCTGGGACGCCAAGGGCTACCGGATGCCCGGCGGCGCGCCCTACAGCGCCTCGGGGTTCATGACCTTCACCGGCGCCGCCGCCATGGTCCACGGCAAGACCCAAGGGGTCTACCCGGCGGCGAAGGCGATGCTCTCGGCCGCCTACGAGGGCGCGCTGGTGCCCTTCGACACCGCCCTGCGCATCGAGGCCCGCTGGTTCACCTCCATCCTGATGGACCCGACCTCCTCGGCGATGATCCGGTCGCTCTTTCTCAACAAGCAGGCGCTGGAGAAGGGCGCGGCCCGCCCCCAGGGCGTGCCCGACCAGAGCGTGCGCCGGCTCGGCGTCCTCGGCGCCGGCATGATGGGGGCGGGCATCGCCCATGTCGCCGCCGCCGCCGGCATCGAGGTGGTGCTGATCGACCGCGACCAGGAGGCCGCCGACCGTGGCCGCGCCCATGTGGCGGGCCTGCTCGACGACGGCGTCAGGCGCCGGCGCGTCACGCCTGAGAAACGCGACGAGACCCTCGCCCGCATCACCGCCACCCCCGACTATGCAGCCCTCGCCGGCTGCGACCTGGTGGTCGAGGCGGTGTTCGAGGACGCGGGCGTCAAGGCCGAGGCCACCCGCCGCGCCGAGGCGCATCTCGGCGAGGGCGCGATCTTCGCCACCAACACCTCCACCCTGCCGATCGCCGGCCTCGCCCGCGCCAGCCGCGACCCCGAGAGCTTCATCGGGATCCACTTCTTCTCGCCCGTCCACCGCATGGCGCTCGTCGAGGTGATCCGCGGCCCCGCGACCTCCGACCGCGCCGTCGCCCGGGCCCTCGACTTCATCCGCCAGCTCCGCAAGACCCCGATCGTCGTCAACGACGCCCGCTTCTTCTACGCCAACCGCTGCATCCTGCCCTATATCAACGAGGGCGTGCGCATGGTGGCCGAGGGCATAGCCCCCCCGCTGATCGAGAACGCCGCGCGCCAGCTCGGCTTCCCCCTCGGACCGCTCCAACTCGTCGACGAGACCTCGATCGAGCTCGGCGCCCGGATCGCCGAGGCGACCCGCGCCGCCCTCGGCGACGCCTATCCCGAAAGCCCGGCCGACGGCATCCTCTTCCGCCTGCTCGAGCTCGGCCGCCCCGGCCGCAAGGGACGCGCCGGCTTCTACGCCTATGACGAGACCGGCCGCCGCCAGGGCCTCTGGCCCGGCCTTGCCATCCACTGGCCGCAGGCCCCGATGCAGCCCGACTTCACCGGGATCCGCCACCGCCTCGCCATGATCCAGACCCTCGAGGCCGTGCGCGCGCTCGAGGAAGGGGTGCTCACCGACATCCGCGAGGGCGACGTCGGCGCCATCCTCGGCTGGGGCTTCATGCCCTGGTCGGGCGGGCCGTTCTCCTGGCTCGACATGCTCGGCGCCGGGCAGGCGGTCGCGATCTGCGAGGGCCTGGCCGAACGCCACGGCGACCGCTTCGCCCCCCCGGCGCTCCTGCGCGACCTCGCCGAGCGGGGCGAGAGCTTCTACGGCCGCTTCGACCCGGGCCGGCGCGCCGCCTGAGGCGCTTTCCGTTTGAACCCGCGCGCCGGTTGTGGCCATGTGCCGCCAGCCCGCCTGCCGCCCGGAGACACCGATGGATGCCGAGGACACCGCCGCGCAGAAGCTTCGCCTCGCCCGGCAGTTCATCCAGGCGCTGCCGCATTCGCGCGACCTCGGCATGGACGTGGTCGAGCTCGGGCCGGGCCGGGTGGTGATGGCGCTCGACTATGATCCGCGCTTCATCGGCGACCCCGACACCGGCGTGCTCCACGGCGGCGTGGTGACGGCCCTCCTCGACACCTGCTCGGGGGCGAGCGTCATGGCGCATCCCACCGCCCCGGCGGCGACGGCGACACTCGACATCCGCATCGACTACATGCGCGCCGCCGCGCCGGGCAAGCGGCTCTACGCCAGCGCCGAGTGCTTCCGGATGACGCGCTCAGTCGCCTTCGTGCGCGCGCTCGCCTATACCGATACGCCCGACGATCCGGTCGCGGCGGCGCATGGCGCCTTCACGGTGGAGCCCGCCCGGCAGCCATGACCGAACGACGCCCCCCCGAGCCGGTCCAGATCATCAAGCAGCGCCGCGACGCGGCCCTCGCCCGGATGGTGGCCGGCGTCCCCTATATCCGCTACCTCGGCGTGGTCTTCGAGCGGCGCGGCGATGAGCTGACCGCGCGCCTGCCCTTCGACGAGAAGCTCATCGGCAATCCCCGCCTGCCGGCCCTGCACGGGGGGGCGACCGGGGCGTTCCTCGAGATCGCCGCGATCATGGAGCTCGCC
>CAZESN010000267.1:0-2313 GCA_964514775.1 uncultured Rhodovulum sp. | reverse complement strand
CTGATCGCCGAGACGCTGGAATATCCCGAGGACCGCTCCTGGGTGATCTTCAACATGCGCCCCGAGGCGACCTTCTCCGACGGGCATCCGATCACCGCCGAGGACGTGGTCTTCACCTGGGAGATCCTGCTCGAGAAGGGCGCGCCGGGCTACCGGATCAGCCTGCAGGACATCGAGACCGTCGAGGCGCTCGACACCCACCGGGTGAAGTTCACCTTCCGCGAGGGCGCCGCCAAGCGCGACCTCCCGATGCTCGCCGGCGGCCTAACCATCCTGCCCAAGCACTATTACGACGAGGTGGACTTCGGCCGCTCAAGCATGGTGCCCCCGGTGGGCTCGGGCGAGTTCGTCGTCGCCGATGCGCGGCCGGGCCGGTCGATCCGCTACTGCAAGAATCCCGACTACTGGGGCAAGGACCACCCGACAACCGTCGGCGTGTCGAACTTCGACTGCTACCTCTACGAGTATTTCGCCGACAACGTCGCGGCCTTCGAGGCGCTGAAGGTCGGCAACTACCTGTTCCACGAGGAATTCTTCTCGCTGAACTGGGCGACCAACTACGACTTCCCCGCGCTTTCCCGCGGCTGGGTGGTGCAGGAGACGGTGCCCGACAATCGCCCCTCCGGCACCCAGGGCTTCTGGTTCAACCTCCGCCGCGACAAGTTCCAGGACCCGCGCGTGCGCGAGGCGATCGCGATCATGTTCAACTTCGAATGGACGAACGAGACGCTGTTCTACGGGCTCTACGACCGCACCGACAGCTTCTGGGAAAACTCGCCGATGGAGGCCACGGGCCTGCCCGAGGGCGAGGAGCTCGCCGCGCTGGAGATGTTTCGCGACCGGCTCCCGCCCGAGATCTTCACCGAGGAGCCCTATGTCCCCCCGGTCTACGCCCGCGAGCAGACCCCGCGCAGCGCCATCCGCAACGCCTCGCGCCTGCTCGACGAGGCGGGCTGGGAGGTCGGCCCCGACGGGCTGCGCCGCAACGCGCAGGGCCAGACGCTGAGCGTGGAGTTCCTCGACGACAACCCCTCCTTCGAGCGCATCACCAACCCCTATGTCGCCAACCTGCGCCGGATCGGCGTGGACGCGCGCTACAACCAGATCGACCCCGCGCAGATGCAGGAGCGGCAGAAGAACTTCGACTACGACATCACCCCGGGCCGGCCTGTCATGTCGCTCAGCCCCTCGATCGAGCTGCGCACCCTGCTCAGCTCCGCCGGCGCGCAGACGCCGGGCACACTGAACCTTTCCGGCGTCGCCGATCCGGTGGTGGACGGGCTGATCGAGCACATCATCGACGCGACCACCCGCGAGGAGATGGAGGGCCGGGTGAAGGCGCTCGACCGGGTGCTGCGTTCCATGCAGATCTGGGTGCCGCACTGGAGCAAGGGCACGCACTGGCTCGCCTACTGGGATGTCTTCGGCAAGCCCGAGGCCCCGCCGACCTACTCACGCGGCGACGCCTACTGGTGGTTCGACCAGGACAAGTACGACCGGCTGGTAGCGGAGGGCGCTCTGCGCTGACCGCGGGCATGATCAGGAAAAGTGCCGTGCGGCGTTCCCGACCGATCCTGCGCGTCGAGGAACCATCAGGTCGGGGCCCGATCTGATGGGAGCCTATCTTCTCCGCCGGCTGCTGCTGATCGTGCCCACGCTCTTCGGCATCCTGCTCGTCAACTTCGCGCTGACCCAGTTCCTGCCCGGCGGGCCGGTCGAGCAGATCATCGCCCAGCTCGAGGGCGAGGCCGCCGCCACGGGCCGCATCTCCGGCGGCGGCGGCGAGATCCTCGGCGCCGGCGGCGGAAGCAGCGAGTACCGCGGCGCCCAGGGCCTGCCGCCGGAGTTCATCGCGGAACTCGAGCGCCAGTTCGGCTTCGACAAGCCGGCCTACGAGCGCTTCGGGATCATGCTTTGGAACTACCTGCGCTTCGACTTCGGCGAGAGCTATTTCCGCTCGATCTCGGTCGTCGACCTGATCCTCGAGAAGATGCCGGTGTCGATCTCGCTCGGGCTCTGGTCGACGCTGCTCGCCTACATGATCTCGATCCCGCTCGGCATCCGCAAGGCGATGCGCGACGGCAGCACCTTCGATACCTGGACCTCGGGGCTGATCATCGTGGCCTATGCCATCCCGAGCTTCCTCTTTGCGATCCTGCTCATCGTCTTCTTCGCCGGTGGCAGCTACTGGCAGATCTTCCCGCTGCGCGGCCTGACCTCGGACAACTGGGACAGCCTCAGCCTCTGGGGCAAGGTCATCGACTATCTCTGGCACATCACCCTGCCGGTGATCGCCTCGACCATCGGCGCCTT
>CAZESN010000266.1:0-2348 GCA_964514775.1 uncultured Rhodovulum sp. | reverse complement strand
AGAACGAGCAGTAGAGGGTGTTTTTCGAGTCACTTCCGCTCGGTTTGCTCATTTTTCGCCTCCGGCTTTCGCCACAATCAACGCTTTCGCCACCCTTGAACGCCTCGGCGCGCCTGTTCCAGAATCATTGGAACATGCTTGCGTCGGCAATTACAAGCCCTAAGCCGCCGGGGGGCGGGCGGCGGCCCGGAACGATCACGCAGGTGTGGCCGGCGCCGCGCGCTTCTCGACGATCGCGTCGATATGGCCCCAGGCCTTCGCCTCCTCGGGCGTCATGTAGCGGTCGCGCTCCAGCGCCGCCTCGACCACGTCGATCGGCTGGCCCGAGTGATGCGCGTAGATCTCGTTCAGCCGCTTCTTGATCTTCAGGGTCTGCTCGGCGTGGATCATGATGTCCGTCGCCTGGCCCTGATAGCCGCCAGAGGGCTGGTGGACCATGATCGAGGCGTTCGGCAGCGAGAACCGCATGTCCTTCTCACCCGAGATCAGCAGGAGCGACGCGGCCGAGGCCGCGAGGCCCACGCAGATCGTCGAGACCGGCGGGCGGATGTACTGCATCGTGTCGTACATCGACAGGCCCGCGGTGACGACACCGCCGGGGCTGTTGATGTACATCGAGATTTCCTTCTTGGGGTTCTCGGCCTCGAGGAACAGGAGCTGCGCGACCACGAGTGTCGACATGCCGTCGTGGATCGGGCCGGACACGAAGATGATCCGCTCCTTGAGGAGGCGCGAGAAGATGTCATAGGCCCGCTCGCCGCGTGCCGTCTGCTCGACCACCATGGGCACGAGGTTCATGTAGGTCTCGACAGGATCGCGCATGGGGGATGGGCCTTTCACTGGAGGCGGCGATGGATCGCGCCAAGGTTGTCCAGAGGAATAATCATCCGGATCGCCCTCCGCAAGGGGAGGTGCGGCCGGCCCCGGAAACGGCGGGAGCCGCGGAAGGTCCTCCGCGGCTCCCGGGAATGTCGATCGGGCAGGCGCCGGGAGCCTCGTCCCCGCGCGGCGGCCCGCGGCGGTCAGCCCGCGGTGGCGGGCAGGTCCTCGTCGAGCGCCTCGATCGCCTTCTGGAGATCGTCCTTGCTGACGGGCTTTTCGGTGACCTGCGCCTGGGCGATGATGTGGTCGACGACCTTTTCCTCGAAGAGCGGCGCCCGGATCTGCTGGACGGCCTGCGGGTTCTTCTGGATGAACTCGACGAACTGGCGCTCCTGGCCCGGATACTGGCGGGCCTGGGCGATGATCGCGCGCTGGAGCTCCTGGTCGCTCACGCTGAGCTCGGCCTTGTTGCCGATCTCGGCGAGCAGGAGGCCGAGGCGCACGCGCCGCTCGGCCAGACGGTTGTGCTCGGGCGTGGGCTCGATGGCGCCGTGGTCGTGGCCGTGATGGTCGGGGTTCTCGTCGTGCCAGAGCTGGTGGGCGATCTGGTTGGCCTCGACCTCGACCAGCGCCGGCGGCACCTCGAAGCTCACGAGCTCGTCGAGCGCGTCCATCAGCCGGCGCTTGAGCACCGCGCGGCTCGCCTGGGCGTATTCGTCGGCCAGCCGGCCGCGGATCTGCTCCTTGAGCGCGTCGAGCCCCTCGACGCCGAAGCGCTTGGCGAGCTCGTCGTCGATCTCGGCGGGCTTGGGCGCCTTCACGGCCTTCACGGTGCAGGCAAAGACCGCGTCCTTGCCGGCGAGATTCGCCGCGCCGTAGGTCTCGGGGAAGGTCACCTTCACCTCGACCTCGTCGCCGGCCTTGGCGCCGGCGAGCTGGTCCTCGAAGCCCGGGATGAAGCTGCCCGAGCCGAGCACGAGCGGGAAGTCCTCGGCAGCGCCCCCCTCGAAGAGCTCGCCGTCGACGGAGCCCTTGAAGTCGATGACGACCTGGTCGCCGTCCTTCGCTTTCGAGCCCTTGCGGCGGTCCTCGAAGGTGCTGGCCGATTTCGCGAGATTCTCGAGCGCCTCGGTGACGGCCGCGTCCTCGATCTCGGCCACGAGCTTCTCGAGCTTGACCGCGGCGAGGTCGACCTCGGGCACCTCGGGCAGCGCCTCGTAGGTCATCGAGACCTCGACGTCGTCGCCTTCCTTCCAGTCCTCGTTGGTCATCGTGACCTGGGGCTGGAGCGCGGGACGGTCACCGGTCTCGTCGAAATGGGCGCGCATCGCCGCGTCGATCGTCTCCTGCATCGCCTCGCCGAGCACCGACTTGCCGAAGAGCTTCTTCATCAGGGCCGCGGGCGCCTTGCCCTTGCGGAAGCCCTTCATCTGGAAGTCCTTCCGGGCGTCCTCGAGCTTCTCGGTCACCTTGGCCTCGAGCTCGCCGGCGGGTACCTTGATGGAATAGCCCCGCTTCAGGCCTTC
>CAZESN010000265.1:0-2432 GCA_964514775.1 uncultured Rhodovulum sp. | reverse complement strand
GAAGATCGCCATGCGGCCGACCGCGCCGCCGGTGAACATGTTGAGCATGCCGCCGATGCCCTGGTTCGCCTGTTCGAAGAACATAGCGAGCCGCGCCGCGTCGATGCCGGGCACCGGGATGTAGGTGCCGATCCGGTACACGATCAGCAGGCTGATGGCGAAGAGGATGCGGTTCTGGAGATCCTTGGCCTTGCCGAAGGTGCTCCAGCTGAGATTGGCTGCCATCTGTTCGGCTGCGGATGCCATTCAAGGGCCCTCCAAGACAGCGCCGCCGGACCCGGTCGGGGCCAGCGGCGCCAAGACACGTCAGGTGACTTAAGCCGCCGGTCAGGCGGCCACAAGCCTCAAACCGAGGCGGCCTCGTCGGTCGCGGCGGCCGGCGCGGTCACGGCGATCGTGCCGCCGGCCTTCTCGACGGCCTCGACGGCCGCCTTCGAGGCGCCGGTGAGGCTGAGTGCGACCTTGGCGGTCAGCTCGCCCTTGCCGAGCAGGCGGATGCCGTCGAGCTGGCGGCGGACAAGGCCGCTCGCGACCAGCGCGGCTTCGGTGATCTCGGCGCCGGCGTCGAGCTTGCCCGCATCGATGAAGGCCTGGAGCTGGCCGAGGTTGATCACCGCGTATTCCTTGCGGTTCGGCTTGGAGAAGCCGCGCTTCGGCAGGCGCCGGTAGAGGGGCATCTGGCCGCCCTCGTAGGCGTTGATCGCAACACCCGAGCGCGAGGTCTGGCCCTTGATGCCGCGGCCACCCATCTTGCCCTTGCCCGAGCCCGGGCCGCGGGCGATGCGCTTCGCGCGCTTGGCAGCGCCCGGATTGTCACGCAGTTCGTTGAGTTTCATGACGCTCTCTCCTTGGCCGGACGCGCCCGATGAGCGACGAAAGGGGCGGACACGGCATTCGTGTGGATATGGCTCCCCCGAGGGGAGACACGCCCGGTACACCGATCGACGCCGGTATTCAAGCCCCCGGGCGGGGGTGGGAGTGCATCGGTTTCGGATCTTGTGCGAGCTCGCACAAATCGTCAAGTATTTGAAATTTCTTGGTAAATGGCGTCGCATTAAGGCGATCTCAACCTTTTGCCATCAGGGGTGTGCCGCGCGCCTCCTGCGCTGTCCGGCCGATCGCTTCGGGGTGGGGCCGCGAGTTCTTTTTTCTTGCGCGATTTGGTGCGCGCCAAATCACGACCTCCATTGCGGATGCGGATGGCCTCCGGGTTCACGCCTTCGGGCCGTGGATCGGGGAGGGCGACTCAGAGCAGCTTGCCCTGTTCGGGCCGCGCCCGGGGGGAGCGGCCGCTGCCACCGCCGCGTGTCTCGGGCTTTGCCCGGAGCCGGCCGTCGGCGAGCTCGATCTCGAGGACCGGGGCGCGGCCGGCCGCGACCGCACTGGTCAGGACGGTGCCGGTACCGTCGCGCACGATCGCATAGCCGCGCGCCAGCACCGAGGCGGGGCCGAGGGTCGCCAGCGTGCGGGCGAGCTCGGCGAGTTTCGCGCGGCTCTCGCGGGTCAGGGCGCGGCCGATGCGCCCGAGCCGCTCCGACCGGGTGGCCAGGCGCTCGGCGCGGAGGCTGAGGTCGCGCAGCCGTGTCTCGGGCGCGAGACCCGCGTCGGTGCGCGCGAGGCGTCGGCGGCGCTCGGCATTGCCTAGGGCGAGCAGGGCGGGGCCGAAGCGCCCGGCCCGGCCCTGGGTGAGCTGGAGCCGGCGATCGCGGGCGGCGCCGGTCAGCGCCCGGGGCAGGCGCGCGGCGACGGCGTCGAGGCGCTGGGCCCGCTCGGAGAGGAGCGCCTCGGGGCGGGGCAGGCCGCGGGCGAGGTCGCGCAGACGCTGGCCGCGCTGGGAGATGCCGCGGGCCAGCGCGGCGCGGCGGCGCTCTTCCAGCGCGGCGACGGTGGCGAGGAGGTCGAGCCGGACGGGCACGGCCATCTCGGCGGCGGCGGTCGGGGTCGGCGCGCGGCGGTCGGCGACGAGGTCGATCAGGGTGGTGTCGGTCTCGTGGCCCACGGCCGAGATCACCGGGATGGTGCTCTCGGCCACGGCGCGCACCACGATCTCCTCGTTGAAGCCCCAGAGGTCCTCGAGGCTGCCGCCGCCGCGCGCGACGATGAGGATGTCGGGGCGCGGCACCGGCCCGCCGGGGGCGAGGGCGTTGAAGCCGCGGATGGCGGCCGCGACCTCGGGGGCGCAACGCTCGCCCTGGACGGTGACTGGCCAGATAAGCACCGGGCGGGGGAAGCGCTCGCGCAGGCGATGGAGGATGTCGCGGATCACCGCGCCCGACGGCGAGGTGACGACGCCGATCACCTCCGGCAGATAGGGAAGGGGGCGCTTGCGGGCGGCATCGAACAGGCCTTCGGCGGCGAGGGCGGCCTTGCGCTTTTCCAGCATCGCCATCAGCGCGCCGACGCCGGCGGGGGCGATCTCCTCGATGATCATC
>CAZESN010000264.1:1892-2441 GCA_964514775.1 uncultured Rhodovulum sp. | reverse complement strand
CAGCGCCGCAACCAGAAGGTCATCGAGGAGGCGCCCTCGCCCTTCCTCGACGCGGCCACCCGGCGCGCCATGGGCGAGCAGGCTGTGGCGCTGGCGAAGGCGGTGGATTATTGCTCGGCCGGCACGGTCGAGTTCATCGTGGACGGCGCGCGCAACTTCTACTTCCTCGAGATGAACACCCGGCTCCAGGTCGAGCATCCGGTGACCGAGCTCATCACCGGCATCGATCTCGTCGAGCAGATGATCCGCGTCGCGGCGGGCGAGAAGCTCGCGCTCGCGCAGGACGACGTGAAGCTCGACGGCTGGGCGATCGAGAGCCGGCTCTATGCCGAGGACCCCTATCGCAACTTCCTGCCCTCGATCGGCCGGCTCACCCGCTATCGTCCGCCCGAGGAGACCCGGCGGGCGGGGGCGGTGGTGCGCAACGACACCGGCGTCTTCGAGGGCGGCGAGATCTCGATGTACTACGACCCGATGATCGCCAAGCTCTGCACCTGGGCGCCGGACCGGGCACAAGCGATCGAGGCGATGCGGGGGGCGCTCGATGCG
>CAZESN010000264.1:0-1882 GCA_964514775.1 uncultured Rhodovulum sp. | reverse complement strand
TGATGGACCATCCGCGGTTCAATTCGGGCAACATCACCACGGCCTTCATCGCCGAGGAATACCCCGAGGGCTTCCAGGGCGTGACCCTGCCCGCGCCGATGCTGCGCCGGGTCGCGGCGGCGGCGGCGGCGATGCACCGGGTGGCCGAGATCCGGCGCACCCGGATCTCGGGGCGGATGGACAACCACGAGCGCCGGGTCGGCGAGGACTGGGTGGTGGGGCTCCAGGGCGAGAGCCTGCCGGTGACGATCGACGCGGACCGGACCGGCGCGACGGTGCGGTTCAGTGACGGGACGGCCTCGCGCGTGGTCTCGGAGTGGCAGCCGGGCCAGCCGCTGGCGCGGCTCGAGGTCGACGGCGAGCTCCTGGTTCTGAAGGTCTCGCGGATCACCGCGGGCTACCGGATGCGGGTGCGCGGCGCCGATCTGAGGGTGACGGTGATGTCGCCGCGCATGGCCGAGCTCGCCGCGCGGCTGCCGGAGAAGGCGCCGCCCGACACGTCGAAGCTCCTGCTCTGCCCGATGCCCGGCCTCGTCGTGCGCATCGACGTGGCCGAGGGCGACGAGGTCTTCGACGGCCAGGCCCTCGCCATGGTCGAGGCGATGAAGATGGAGAACGTGCTCCGCGCCGAGCGCAAGGGCCGGGTCGCGAAGGTCCACGCGAAGCCGGGCGACAGCCTCGCGGTGGACGATGTGATCATGGAGTTCGAGTGACGGGGATCGCCTCAGCGGCGCCGGCGCGGCACCTCGGCGCCGGTCACGGGGTCGAGGCGCAGTTCGTGCACGCGGTTGCCGGTGTCGACGTATTCGATGTCCCAGTGGCCGTCGTCGTCCCAGTCGGCCTCGAGGACGACCACGACGCCGTCACGGGCCTCGACGCTCGCGATGATCTGCGAGAGGGGCTGGGCGCCTGCGGGCGGCAGCATCTGGGCGCTCGACGGCGCGGCGGCGAGGGCGAGGGGCAGCGCGAGGGCGGGCAGAAGGCGGATCATGGTGCTGGTTCCCTTGTGGGCCGGCCGGGGTTGGCCAGGGCAACAGCTATGATCGCGCGCGGCCGCGTCAATACGCCGCGCGGCTATTGCCGCCGCGAGCCGGTTTCCTGCCGGCGCGAGGGCAGGCGGTCGATGAGGTTGATGATCTCGCGCGCGGTGGTCGGGGTAGGGCGGCGCTGGACGATGGTGCCGTCGCGGTCGATCAGCACCAGCCCGAAGTCGCGGGGCCTGAGCGCGCGGCGCAGCGGGCCGGCGGCGGCCGGGTCGGTGTCGGTGAGGATCACCACGCCGCGGTCCTCGAGGTCGGCGGTCTGCTGTTCGAGCATGCGGATCTGCTGGGCGAAGCGGGGATCGTTCGGGCTGTCGGCGAAGACCACGACCGGGCGGGCCACCCAGAGGAGTTCCTCCAGGGTGGCGGGCGCGGCCGCGGCATCGCCGGTCGCGGGCGTCTCCTGGGCGGCGGCGGGCGGGATGCCCGGCGCGAGCAGCAGGAAGGCGAGGACAAGCAGGCGGTTGAATTTCATGGATCACTCCCGTTGCCCCAGAGATAATCAGAATGCCGTGGGATGCGAGAGGGAATCCGCAGGTATCAGGCCAGCGGGACCGGCAGCCGGCGCCATGCGCCGGGCCGCGAGCGGGGGGATTGGGCGATGAGCAAGGCCGGGATGGATGCGTGGCGGGCGCTGGTCGAGCGCGAGCTGAAGGGCAGGACGCCGGAGGACCTGACCTGGCGGACCTTCGAGGGGATCGACGTGAAGCCCCTCTACACCGAGGCCGATCTCGAGGGGCTCGACCATCTGGGGAGCCTGCCGGGACTGGCGCCCTATACGCGCGGGCCGCGGGCGACGATGTATGCAGGAAGGCCCTGGACGATCCGCCAGTACGCGGGCT
>CAZESN010000263.1:374-2443 GCA_964514775.1 uncultured Rhodovulum sp. | reverse complement strand
CGAACGGCGAGGAGCGGTGCATCGCCTGCAAGCTCTGCGAGGCGATCTGCCCGGCACAGGCGATCACCATCGACGCCGAGCCGCGCGAGGACGGGTCGCGGCGCACGACGCGCTACGACATCGACATGACGAAGTGCATCTACTGCGGCTTCTGCCAGGAGGCCTGCCCGGTCGATGCGATCGTCGAAGGGCCCAATTTCGAGTTCGCCACCGAGAGCCGCGAGGAGCTTTTCTACACCAAGGAGAAGCTGCTCGCGAACGGGGACCGCTGGGAGGCGGAGATCGCCCGCAATCTCGAGCTTGACGCGCCCTATCGCTAGAGGATCGCCAATGGTCGCCGTCGTCGCCTTCTACTTCTTCGCCATCGTCGCGGTCGCCGCGGGGGTGCTGGTGATCTTCGCCCGCAACCCCGTGCATTCCGTCCTGTGGCTGATCCTCGCCTTCTTCGCCGCGGCGGGGCTCTTCGTCCTGCTCGGGGCCGAGTTCGTGGCGATGCTGATGCTGATCGTCTACGTGGGCGCGGTGGCGGTGCTCTTCCTCTTCGTCGTCATGATGCTCGACGTCGATTTCGCCGCGCTGAAGGCGGGGATGGCGAGCTATCTGCCGGTGGGCCTCTTGATCGGCGTGGTGCTGCTCGTGCAGCTCGGCTTCGCCTTCGGCAGCTGGGAGGTCTCGGACGAGGCGCTGGCGCTGCGCACGGCGATCGCGCCCGCGCCCGAGGAGATCGAGAACACCCAGGCGCTGGGGATGCTGATCTACACCCGCTACGTCTTCCTGTTCCAGGCGGCGGGGCTGATCCTGCTGGTGGCGATGATCGGGGCGATCGTGCTGACGCTCAGGAAGCGCGCGAACGTCAAGCGCCAGGACGTGCTGGTCCAGATGTACCGCGATCCGGCGACGGCGGTCGATCTCGTGGACATCAAACCGGGGCAGGGCGCATGAGAGCGGGCATGGGAACGCTGACGGCGGTGATCGTCGTCGTGGTGCTGTTGATCGTGAACGGCGGATTCTGAGGGGCGGGGGCATGATCGGGCTCGGACACTACCTGACTGTCGCGGCGATCCTTTTCGTCACCGGCATCTTCGGCATCTTCGTGAACCGCAAGAACGTGATCGTCATCCTGATGTCGATCGAGCTCATGCTGCTCGCGGTGAACATCAATCTCGTGGCCTTCTCGGCACATCTGGGCGACCTGGTGGGCCAGGTCTTCACGCTCTTCGTGCTGACCGTCGCCGCCGCCGAGGCGGCGATCGGGCTCGCGATCCTCGTCTGCTTCTTCCGCGCCCGTGGCACGATCGCGGTCGACGACGTCAGTCTGATGAAGGGCTGAGGCACATGACCACGCTCATCTTCTTCGCGCCGCTCGTCGGCGCCATCCTCTGCGGCTTCGGCTGGCGGATCTTCGGCGAGCGGGCGGCGATCACCATCGCCACCGGGCTCCTGTTCTTCGCCTGCCTGCTGTCCTGGATCGTGTTCATCGGCTTCGACGGCGAGACCCGCTCGATCCCGATCCTGCGCTGGATCGACAGCGGCACGCTGGCCGCCGACTGGGCGATCCGGCTCGACCGGCTGACCGCGATCATGCTGATCGTGGTCACCTCGGTGTCGGCGCTCGTCCATCTCTACAGCTTTGGCTACATGGACCACGACGTGAACTTCAGTGAGGGCGAGAGCTACAAGCCGCGGTTCTTCGCCTATCTCTCGTTCTTCACCTTCGCGATGCTGGCGCTCGTCACCGCCGACAACCTCGTGCAGATGTTCTTCGGCTGGGAGGGCGTGGGTGTCGCCTCGTACCTGCTGATCGGCTTCTACTTCCGCAAGCAGAGCGCCGGCGCGGCGGCGATGAAGGCCTTCATCGTCAACCGTGTGGGCGACTTCGGCTTCCTGATGGGGATCGCCGCGCTCTACTTCCTCGTCGACGCGGTGGATTTCGACACGATCTTCGCCGCGGCGCCCGGCCTCGCCGAGACCCAGCTCACCTTCCTCTGGCGCGAGTGGAACGCGGCCGAGATCGTGGCGTTCCTTCTCTTCGTCGGCGCGATGGGCAAGTCGGCGCAGCTCCTGCTCCA
>CAZESN010000263.1:0-364 GCA_964514775.1 uncultured Rhodovulum sp. | reverse complement strand
CTGCCGGACGCGATGGAGGGCCCGACCCCGGTGTCGGCGCTCATCCACGCCGCGACCATGGTCACCGCCGGCGTCTTCCTCGTCTGCCGCATGTCGCCGGTCTTCGAATGGGCGCCGACCACGCTCACCTTCGTCACCTTCATCGGCGCGATCACCGCCTTCTTCGCGGCGACCGTCGGGCTCGTGCAGAACGACATCAAGCGCGTCATCGCCTATTCGACCTGCTCGCAGCTCGGCTACATGTTCGTGGCGCTCGGCCTCGGCTTCTACTCGGCGGCGATCTTCCACCTGTTCACGCACGCCTTCTTCAAGGCGCTGCTGTTCCTCGGCTCGGGCTCGGTGATCCATGCCATGCACCATGAGC
>CAZESN010000262.1:0-2447 GCA_964514775.1 uncultured Rhodovulum sp. | reverse complement strand
AGCATGTAGGTGCCGAGCTCGATCCGGTCGGCGACCACCGGATGGGTGGCGCCGTGCAGCCGGTCGACCCCCTCGATCTCGATCGTGTCGGTGCCGGCCCCTTCGATCCGCGCCCCCATCCGGCGCAGACAGTCGGCGAGGTCGATGATCTCCGGCTCGCGGGCGGCGTTCCTCAGCACCGTAGTGCCGCGCGCCAGCGTCGCGGCCATCAGCACGTTCTCGGTCGCGCCGACCGAGACGAGCGGAAAGTCGACCACGGCGCCGCGCAGGCCGCCGGGCGCGGTCGCGTGGACATAACCGTCACGCAGGTCGAGCGTGGCGCCGAGCGCCTCGAGCCCGCGCAGATGCAGGTCCACGGGCCGGGCGCCGATCGCGCAGCCGCCGGGCAGCGAGACGATCGCTTCGCCGTCGCGCGCGAGCATTGGACCGAGCACGAGGATCGAGGCGCGCATCTTGCGCACGATGTCGTAGTCGGCCCGGTGGTCGGTGATCGCCTCGGTGCCGAGCACCAGAACCCGTCCGCCCTGGAGGCTCGCGACCTCGGTGCCGAGCGAGCGCAGCAGCGCGGTCATCGTGCGGATGTCCGAGAGACGGGGCGCGTTCGTCAGCGTCAGCGGCTCGTCGGTGAGCAGGGCCGCGGGCATCAGCGCGAGGCAGGCGTTCTTCGCGCCCGAGATCTCGATGCGGCCGTCGAGCGGGCGTCCGCCGCGCAGGAGAATGCTGTCCATGCGGCGTCAGTCCCCGGTCCGGGGCTGGCCCGGCGTCTCGTCCGCACGGGCGCGGGTCTGCGCCTTGCGCCGCGCGAGGTTCGCGCGCAGGGCGGCGGCGAGCCTCTCGGCCTTCGTGTCCTTGTCGGTCGGCTTGCGGGGCGGGGTCGGCGGAGGGGTGTCTGGCATGGCGCATATCTACCGCAGGCGGTTCGTCCGGTCCAGATTGCCCTTGCACCGGGTGCGCGATCGGCTAAAAGCGCCGTCGCTTGCTGCCGTAGCTCAGGGGTAGAGCACTCCCTTGGTAAGGGAGAGGCCGAGAGTTCAAATCTCTCCGGCAGCACCATCGCTCCCCGGGGGCCGGACACCGGGTCCGGCCATGCCTGTGATGGGAGTGGACATGCCCGAACTTCCCGAAGTCGAAACGGTCCGCCGGGGCCTCGAGCCCGTGCTCGTGGGGCATCGGATCCTGCGGGCTGACGTGCGGCGCGCGGGGCTGCGCTGGCCGTTTCCGGCGGGAATGGCGGGGCGGCTCGAGGGGGCGCGGGTCGAGGCGCTGGGGCGGCGCTCGAAATACCTGATCGCGGGGCTCGACACCGGCGAGACGCTGATCGTCCATCTGGGGATGTCGGGGCGGATGCTGGTCTCGGGCACCACGCTGGGGCAGTTCCACCATGCGCTCGCCCTGCCGCAGAAACACGACCATGTGGTCCTCGACGTCGAGGGCGGGGCGCGGATCGCCTTCAACGATGCCCGGCGCTTCGGGGCGATGGACCTCTGTGCGAGCGGCGATCTGGCGGGGCACCGGCTGCTGGCCGGGCTCGGGCCGGAGCCGATGGGGAACGGGTTTCACGCCGATCACCTGGCCGCGCGGCTGAAGGGGCGGATCGCGCCGGTCAAGGCGCTCCTGCTCGACCAGCGGGTCGTGGCGGGGCTAGGCAACATCTATGTCTGCGAGGCGCTGTGGCGGGCGGGGATCTCGCCCCTGCGCGCGGGCGGCGACCTCGGGCGCGGCGAGATCGAGGCGCTGGTCACGGCGGTGCGCGCCGTGCTCGACGACGCGATCGCGGCCGGGGGATCTTCGCTGCGCGACTACCGGCAGGCGGATGGCGAATTCGGCTACTTCCAGCACGCCTTTGCGGTCTACGGCCGGGCAGGCGAGCCCTGCCTGCGCCCGGGCTGCGGCGGCGTGATTGCCCGCACGGTCCAGTCGGGGCGGTCGAGCTTCCACTGCCCCGTCTGCCAGAGTTGAACGCCCCGGGTTGAACGCGGGCCGGCGGCTGGTATTGCTTGGCCCGGCAACGCGGCAGGAGGGGCAGCCATGGCCTATGAGACCATCATCGTCGAGATCGCGGATCATGTCGCGCTGGTGCGGCTGAACCGGCCGGAGGCTCTGAATGCGCTCAACGGGCAGCTCCTCGACGAGCTCGGCGCGGCCCTGACGGAGCTCGACGGCTCGGACGAGGTGCGCGCGATGGTCGTCACCGGTTCAGAGAAGGCCTTCGCGGCCGGGGCCGACATCAAGGAGATGGCGCCGAAGGGATTCGCCGACATGTTCGTCGAGGATGTCTTCGCCGGGCCGTCGGAGACGATCCTGCGGCTGCGCAAGCCGGTGATCGCCGCGGTCTCGGGCTACTGCCTCGGCGGCGGCTGCGAGCTCGCCATGATGTGCGATTTCATCATCGCCTCGGATACCGCCAGGTTCGGCCAGCCGGAGATCAATCTCGGCGTGATCCCCGG
>CAZESN010000261.1:0-2471 GCA_964514775.1 uncultured Rhodovulum sp. | reverse complement strand
GATGATGCAGACCCGGTCCTTCACGTCGCCGATCACCGTCATCGAGGCGACCTCGCCCGGCGCCGAGCGGCGCTTGTCGACGATGGCGAGGTCGGCGCCGATGCGCTCGGCCAGGTCGCGGGCACGGCTGACGCCGCCGATGTCAGGCGAGACCACGGTGACCCGTGACAGGTCCCGGAACTTGTGGCGGATGTCGAGCGCGAAGACCGGCGCGGCATAGAGGTTGTCGACGGGGATGTCGAAGAAACCCTGGATCTGGGCCGCGTGCAGGTCGAGGGTCAGCACCCGCTCGATGCCGGCCTCGGTCATCAGGTTCGCCACCAGCTTGGCCGAGATCGGCGTGCGGGCCTTGGTGCGGCGGTCCTGGCGGGCATAGCCGAAATAGGGCACCACCGCGGTGATCCGGTGGGCGGAGGACCGGCGCAGCGCGTCGGTCATGATCAGCAGTTCCATCAGGTTGTCGTTCGCCGGATTCGACGTCGACTGGATGATGAACATGTCCTCGTTGCGGACGTTCTCGAAGACCTCGACGAAGATCTCCTGGTCGTTGAAGCGCTCCACCCGCGTCCCGCAGAGCTCCACCGCCTCGCCGCGGTGGATGGATACCCGGCGCGCGATCGCCCGCGCCAGGGTCGGATTGGAGTTGCCCGAGATGAGCTTGGGCTTGGAGTGGGGGATCATGCCGGCCGGCCCTTCTGCGGATATACCTGCGCGGGGCGTGGCCTATCACCACGGGCAGGGCTTGCAAACCCCCTCAGTTCGCAGATGAATGCCCAATCCGACCCGAGGAGGACCACCATGGCCCGGATCGACTATTACTGCTTCCCGCTCTCGCCGTTCAGCTATCTGGCGGGCCTCCGGCTCGAGGAGATCGCGGCCTGTCATGGGGCGGAGATCGCCTACAAGCCGGTCGAGCTCTTCCGCATCTTCGCCGAGACCGGCACGCCGCTGGTCAAGGACCGGCACCCCGCGCGACAGAAGTACCGGCTCGCCGACATCGAGCGGCTGGGCAGGGCCGCCGGGCTGCCGGTGAACCCCCACCCCCGGCACTGGCCGACCAACCCGGTGCCGGCCTCGGCCGCGATCATCACCGCACAGGAAGCAGGGGGCGGCGACACCGGGCGGCTCCTGCACGCGCTCCTGCGGGCGGTCTGGGCCGAGGACCGGGACATCGCCGAGGATGCGGTCATCGCCGGGTGCCTCGCCGAGGCGGGCTTCGATCCGGCGCTGGCCGGGCGGGGGCTGCTGACGGCGGTGGAGACGCTTCAGCGCAACACCGACGAGGCGCTGGCCCGGGCGGTCTTCGGGGCGCCGAGCTATCTGGTGGACGAGGAGGTCTTCTGGGGACAGGACCGGCTCGACCTGCTCGACGCGTACCTCGCCGGGAACGGCTGACAGGGTCGCCGCCCGACCGGTTCGGATGAGGATCGGCCCGACAGAGTGTGCCCGGCACGGGGTGGGCACGCGTGCCCAATTTTCAGCGGGCTGATATGAAAGGGAAATTCCGAGCCGCTAACCATTAGGAAAGCTTTGTTAACGGGCTCGGGCACGCCCGGATGGGTCCTCTACGGTCGGACCGAGACCGTATGAGACCGGCTTCGGGCGATCGCTTCCGTTCATGTGGGCACGGACGTGCCCCTGCAAAAACAGGGGGCATGTCTCTGGCGCCAGGCGCGTTGACCCGTATGTCAGAGTGCGGGCCCGAAGACGCGACGCCGGCAGCGCAGCAGGAGCGGCGGAGCCGCGTCAGCGGTGCCGGAGGCACGGGCGGGCCCGCACGCCTGCAAGGCATTTAGGGTTGTCCCGAACGGAAACGGCCCCGGAAACCGGGGCCGTCCTGTCGTATCGTGATCCGCCGGGGCGGATGATCACATCCCGAGCGTGACCTTGAGGTTCTGGACGTCGCGCAGCCGCTGGTCGGCGGCCATCCGGCCTTCGGGCGCGGCACTCGCCAGCGTCCGCTCCGCTTCGGCCAGAAGATCGGCCATGAACCCGGCATCGACCTCCGCGCGCGGAACCGCCTGCTCGGCGAGTACGCTGGTTGCCGTCGGCGAGATCTCGGCGAAGCCGCCGCTCACGACGTATTCCGCGACCTGCGCGCCGGCCGTCGCCCGCAGGATGCCGGGCCGGAGCGTGGTCAGGAAGGGCGCATGGTTCGGGAGGGCGGTCAGTTCGCCCTCCATCCCCGGGATCTGGACCTGCTCGGCAGCCATCGAGACGAGACGGCGCTCCGGGCTCACCAGATCGAACTGGAGCGTCTCGGCCATGTCAGGCGGCCTCGGCTGCGAGGCGCTCGGCCTTGGCGATCACCTCGTCGATGCCGCCGACCATGTAGAAGGCAGCCTCGGGCAGGTGGTCGAACTCGCCGGCGACGACGCGCTTGAAGCTGTCGATCGTGACCTCGAGCGGCACCTGGACGCCGGGCGAGCCGGTGAAGACCTGCGCCACGTCGAAGGGCTGCGACAGGAAGC
>CAZESN010000260.1:0-2483 GCA_964514775.1 uncultured Rhodovulum sp. | reverse complement strand
CTGGGCGGCGCGGAACGCGCCTGCCGGGGGCAGGCAGGCGCGTCACGATTTGCCATGGGTCAAATCGTGGAAGGGGAAGGAGACGCGGCCTTCCCGGTGTGATCGGGCGGTAGCGGGCTCACACCGGCGAATACATGAGCTCGATGTTGTCGAGCACCAGATCCATCATCGCGCCGCTGGCCTCCCGGCCGGTGAAGTGCAGGGACCAGCCGTCGCGGGTGCGTTCCCGGCGTATCGTCAGGCCGTAGCGCGGGCGCAGGATGCGGCGGGGACGACCGGGAGCACTGGACGGCTGGGGGGTGCGGGCGGTCTCCTCGGCCTCGTCGAGGATCGGCTCGACCAGCGACCACTGGTGGCCCGGATCCGTAAGGCTCGATTCCTCCAATGCCGTACGGATCAGGTCCCCGAAACCGCCGGAAACGGCGCGCATCAGACGCTCGATCCTGTGCTCGGAGAACCTCTCCGGCGCCGCGAAGAACCCGCCGACTTCCTCGGCGAAATGCGCAATGTGGCGAAGGCGGGCACGCTTCTGGCGGCTGGCGGCAGGATAGAGCCCCTCCACCGCCTCCTCGATCGAGGCAAAGAGGCCCTGGTTGCGGGCGTTCACGGCGATCAGGCCGCGCTCATAGGGCGAGATGCCGGCGCGGATCTCGTTCTCCTCGATCACGGCCATCAGGGCGCGGGCCGGCTCCTGGCGGGTGCGGATGAAGGCGGGGATGGCCGCATAGTCGTCGCGGCCGGTGCGCTCATGGAGGTTGCGGAAGGCGAGTAGGCGGCGAAAGCCCGACAGGAGGCCGTGGGTCATGGCGTCATAGGGTTCGGCGAGGGGGAAGATCTCGATCGGCTGGCGCAGGCCCGTGGCGGCGATCGAGGCCTCGAGCTCGGCGAGCGGCTCGGGGTCTAGGCCGGTGCGGTCGCGGGTGAGCGCGGCCTCGTCGATGGCGTCGAGCGGGATCAGGTGGACGGTAGCGGGCACGGTGGGAGTCACGGCGGCGGTCATGGCGCGGTCCTTTCGGGTTCACGCGCGCCAGAATTCCACAGCCCGGGCGGGGTTGCGTCGGGGCGCGCCAGACCGTACGCCGGTGCCCGTCGGGCGGATCCTGCCCGCGCTTGCGCAAGGCGCGCGGGCGCGGTGGACAAGCGGTGCGAACTGCTGGAGAAAAGGCCCGGGAGAATTCTGGGGAGCGAGCAATGGATCGCCTGAAGGACAAGACCTGCTTCATCACCGCGGCGGCGCACGGCATCGGCCGGGCCACCGCGATCGCCATGGCGCGGGAGGGGGCGAAGGTCTTTGCCACCGACATCAATGCGGATGCGCTGAAGGACCTGGCCGGGCCCGGGATCGAGACGGCGGTGCTCGACGTGACCGACGCGGCCGCGATCCGGGCGGTGGCGGCGCAGGCGGGGCCGGTCGACGTGCTCTTCAACTGCGCGGGCTATGTGGCGCATGGCTCGGTGCTCGACGCGACGGACGAGGACTGGGACCGGTCGTTCGCGATCAACGCCACCGCGATGTTCCATACGATCCGCGCCTTCCTGCCGGGGATGCTCGACAAGGGCGCGGGCTCGATCGTGAACGTGGCCTCGGTCGCCTCGTCGCTGCGCGGCGTCAAGCTGCGCGCGGCCTACGGCGCGTCGAAGGCGGCGGTGATCGGCCTGACCAAGGCGGTGGCGGCGGATTGCGTCGGCCAGGGCGTGCGCTGCAACGCGATCTGCCCGGGCACGGTCGAGAGCCCCTCGCTCGAGCACCGGATGCGCACCCACAGCGACGACTACGAGGCGGCGCGGCGCGCCTTCATCGCCCGCCAGCCGATGGGCCGGCTCGGCAAGCCCGAGGAGATCGCGGCACTCGCCGTCTATCTCGCCTCGGACGAGAGCGCCTTCACCACGGGCGGCACCTTCGTCGCCGACGGCGGCATGACCAACCTCTGACGCCATTCCTTTACGACTGACCTTAGGGAGAGACTGAATGAAACTGCTGCGCTGGGGCCCGAAGGGGGCCGAGAAGCCGGGCGTGCTCGATGCGGACGGCACGATCCGCGACCTGTCGGGTGTGGTCGGCGACATCGCCGGCGAGACCCTTTCGGACGAGGGCCTCGACCGCCTGCGCGGGCTCGACCTGAGCAAGCTGCCGGCCGTGGATGCCGGCGTGCGGCTCGGGGCCTGTGTCGGCAAGGTCGGCAAGTTCATCTGCATCGGCCTGAACTACGCCGATCACGCCGCCGAGTCGGGCATGGCCGTGCCCTCGGAGCCGGTGGTGTTCATGAAGGCGACGAGCGCGATCTGCGGGCCGAACGACAACGTCATCATCCCGCGCGGCTCGGAGAAGACCGACTGGGAGGTCGAGCTCGGCTTCGTCATCGGCAAGCGGACGAAGTACGTGTCCGAGGCCGAGGCGCTCGACCGTGTGGCGGGCTATCTGGTGTCCAACGACGTCTCGGAGCGCGCCTTCCAGACCGAGCGCGAGGGCCAGTGGACCAAGG
>CAZESN010000259.1:0-2483 GCA_964514775.1 uncultured Rhodovulum sp. | reverse complement strand
GCCGAGGCCGGAATTGGCGGCGACGGTCTCCGCGATCACCGAGCCGACGAAGGCCAGCGTGATCGCCACCTTCAGCGAGCCGAAGAAATAGGGCATCGAGCGCGGGATGCCCACTTTCAGCATGATGTCCATCTTCTTCGCGCCCAGCGCGCGCAGCACGTCCTCCATCTCCGGCTCGATGGTGGCGAGGCCGGTGGCGACATTGACCACGATCGGGAAGAACGAGATCAGGAAGGCGGTGAGGATCGCCGGTACCGTGCCGATGCCGAACCAGAGGACGAGGATCGGCACCACCGCCACCTTGGGGATCGAGTTGAAGCCGATCATCAGCGGATAGAGCGCGGCATAGACCACCCGGTTCCAGCCGACCGCGAGCCCGAGCAGCAGGCCGAAGACGATCGCGAGCCCGAATCCCGCGAGCGTCGTCCAGAGGGTCTGGACCGAATGGGTCCAGAGCCCGGGGGCGAACTGGACCATCGCCTTCCAGATTACGGTGGGTGCCGGCAGCACATAGGTGGGAATGGCGAAGAGCCTTACCGCCAGCTCCCAGACGACGAAGAGCCCGATGGTCACCAGCCAGGGAGCGAGCCTGACCCAGTCGACGCGCGCGCGCCGCGCCGGGCGGGCCGTGCTCACCGGGATGGCGGTGCGGGGGGTGGCGGTCGTCTCGTCGGTGCTCATCGGTCCCCTCCTATCGTGCGGCGCGCGCTGCCTCGGGGGCATCGCCGGTGTCGTCGGCATCGTCCTCGTCGAGCGGCGCGGCATGGCCCAGAAGGGCCGCTGTTTCCATGCTGGGCAGCGCCTCGACATCGCGGATCCTGCGCTGGATCGCGCGCTCCCGCCGCCCGACCTCCTCGATGCTGTTCGAGGCTTCCTGAAGCTTCTTCTTCACCTTCTCCAGCACCGGGCCGAACCTGCCGAACTCGGTCTTGACCGCGCCGAGCACCTGCCAGACCTCGCTCGAGCGCTGCTGGATGGCGAGGGTGCGAAAGCCCATCTGCAGGCTGTTGAGGAGCGCCGTCAGCGTGGTCGGGCCGGCGATGGTCACGCGGTGCGCGCGCTGCAGCTCGTCGCAGAGGCCGGTGCGGCGGATCACCTCGGCATAGAGCCCCTCGGTCGGCAGGAACAGGATGGCGAAGTCGGTGGTGACCGGCGGGTTGATGTATTTCGTCGAGATGTCGCGGGCGCATTGCCGGATGCGGGCCTCGAGCGCGCGGCCGGCCTCGGCGAGGGCGGTCTGGTCGGCGGCCTCGGCGGCGGCCTGCAGGCGCTCGAAGTCCTCGACCGGGAATTTCGCGTCGATGGGCAGCAGCACCTCGGCGCCCTCGTCCCGGCCGGGCAGGCGGATGGCGAACTCCACCCGCTCGCGCCCCTCGCCGGTCAGGGCATTGGCCGCGTATTGCGAGGGGACGAGGATCTGGTCGAGCAGGGTGCCGAGCTGGATCTCGCCCCAGCCGCCGCGGGTCTTCACGTTGGTCAGCACGCGCTTGAGGTCGCCGACGCCCGAGGCCAGGGTCTGCATCTCGCCGAGACCCTGGTGGACGGCCTCGAGCCGTTCGGAGACCTGCTTGAACGATTCGCCCAGGCGCTTCTCCAGCGTGCCCTGGAGCTTCTCGTCGACGGTCGCGCGCATGACCTCTAGCTTCGCCTCGTTCTCGCGGCGCAGGCCGGTGAGCTGTTCCTCGACCTTGCCGCGCAGCGCCTCGCCCGAGCGGGCCTGTGCCTCGCCGAGCTGGGTGAGGCGGGTGGCGAAGTCGGTGTGCTGGCGGCGCTGGATCTCGAAGAGCTGGGTCATCTGCGCGCGGTGGGTCTCGCCGAAGTCGTGGAGCGAGCGCCCGACCCGGTCGGCCAGCCGCTCGCCCGCGCCGGCGGTTTCCTCGCGGCCCGTGCGGCTTTCCTCACGCATGGCGCGCTCCAGCCGGTCGAGGCGCTCCTCGAGCCGAGCAAGCCCCTCGCGCGCGGCGCGGCGCGAGATCGCGGCCTGGCGGACCAGGACGGCGAGCACGAGCAGCGCCGACAGGAGCGACGCGACGGCGGCCAGGCCGAGCGCCGCATGCTGCCAGGAGCCGACGGCGATGTCCGCCCAGGCGGCAGACACCATATCTTGCAACCAGGTCATGATGCCTCCCAAGATGCGGAAGGCATTCTAGCGCGGTGTGAACCAAAAGAGAACAGGCGCATCCACAGGTTGCGGCGCGCGCGCTCACCCGCGCGCTCATCCCCGGGCCTCGGCGATATGGGCGCGCAGCTCGTGGACGATCTCGGTGAATTCGGGCTCGTACTGCACCTCGATCGGGCGCGGGCGCGGGATCGGCACCGGCCGCTCCACGATCACCCGGCCGGGGCGGGCCGACATGACGAGGATCCGGTCGGCGAGGAACACCGCCTCGCGCAGGTCGTGGGTGACAAGGATGGTGGTGAAGCCCTTCTCGGCGTGCAGGTCGCGGATCACCTGCCAGAGCTCCTCGCGGGTGAAGGCGTCG
>CAZESN010000258.1:0-2490 GCA_964514775.1 uncultured Rhodovulum sp. | reverse complement strand
GCCTGCCGGGGGCAGGCAGGCGCGTCACGATTTGCCAACGGTCAAATCGTGCAGAGAAAACCTGCCCCTCATCAGGTTCTCGTTCGACCGGACCGGTTCTAACCCGGCGTGCCCGGACGCGTTAACAGAGCTTTCCTAATGGTTACTGGCCCGGAATAGCCATTTCATATCAATATCTTGAAAAACGGGCACGCGTGCCCACCCCGTGCCGGGCACACTCTGTATCGGATCACCCCACCAGCCCCAGCGCCGGAAACGCCTCCAGCAGCCAGAACGAGAAGTCGCTGAACGCGCCGGTCAGCATCATCAGCCCGACGACGAGCAGGAGCCCGCCCATCACCCGCTCGATCGTGCCCATATGCGGCCTGATCCGGGACATCACCCCGAGGGCGCGGTCGAGAAAGAGCGCGGTCACGAGGAACGGCACCCCGAGGCCCAGCGCATAGGCGCCCATCAGCACCATCCCCCGCTCGACCGACCCCTCCTGCGCGGCGAGGCTCAGGATCGTGCCGAGCACCGGCCCGATGCAGGGCGTCCAGCCGAAGGCGAAGGCAAGGCCGAGCACATAGGCCCCGAAGGCCGTCCCGCCCGCGGTGCCCGCCTCGACCCGGGCCTCGCGCTCGAGCACCGGGATGCGGATCACCCGCAGGAAATGCAGGCCGAAGACCATGATCATCAGCCCCGCCGCGATCGCCATCTCGCGCTGGTAGGCGAGCAGAACCCGCCCCATCGCCGATGCCGCGAGCCCCAGCATCAGGAACACGGTCGAGAGGCCGAGGACGAAGAAGACCGCCGCCCGCAGGATCCGCGCCCGCGCCGCCCCCGTCCCCGCCGTCGCCTCGCCCATCGAAGTGCCCGCGAGAAACGCGAGATAGGGCGGCACTATCGGCAGGACGCAGGGCGAGAGGAAGCTCAGCACCCCGCCGGCCCCGGCCACCATCAGCGCCGGCGCGAGCGACGCGTCCCACAGATCGATCCCGAACATGGCCCGTACCTACCCCGCCCGCCGCGCCGCGTCAGCCGCAAAGGCGTCACATTGCCGTGGACAGCTCCGGGCCGCGCGGATAGCTCTCGGCCATGACCTGGACCCCGACCTGGGACGCGGAACTCGATGCGCGCGGGCTCCTCTGCCCGCTGCCTGTGCTGCGCGCGCGCAAGCGGCTGCTCGCGATGGCCCCGGGCGAGGTGCTCCGCCTCGTCTGCGACGACCCGGCGGCGCTCGTCGACATCCCGCATTTCTGCGCCGAGCAGGGGCACGCCCTGCTCCATCAGACCGAGATCCGCCATCCCGAGCACGCCTGGCTGATCCGCCGGCGCACCGAGGCCGGCAGACCCTCCGAGCCGTCTCAGAGACCCTTGGAGCGATAGCTCGACGCCACCCGGCCGATCGACACGATATAGGCCGCGACCCGCAGGTCCGGCACGTCCTTGCGCCCGTGCCAGATCTCGCGCATCGACTGGTAGGCGGTGCGCATCGTGTCGTCGAGGCCCGAGCGCACGAGCTCGAGCTCACCTGCTCCGCGCACGTAGTCGGTCTTGAACTTCTCCGACAGATCGACCTTGACCCCGGTCGAGCGCAGCACCCGCTCGATCTCCTGCACGAGGAGTGCGTTCTGCGCCTCTTCCTGCCGGCGCTGCATGCGGCCGAAGCGAATGTGGCTGAGGTTCTTCACCCATTCGAAGTAGCTCACCGTCACGCCACCCGCATTCGCATAGAGATCGGGGATGATGACGGCGCCGCGCGCGCGCAGGATCTCGTCGGCGCCGGCGGTGATCGGGCCGTTCGCCGCCTCGACGATCAAGGGCGCGCGCACCCGCGCGGCGTTCTCGAGATTGATCACCGACTCGAGCGCCGCCGGGATCAGGATGTCGCACTCCGCCTCCAGGAGGCTGGCGCCGTCCTCGACATAGCTGCCCTCGGCGAAGTCCTTCACCCCGCCGGTCGCCCCGATATGGGCCTTGAGGAACTCTATCGGCAGGCCGTTCTCGTTGAACACCGCCCCGTCGCGCTCGACCACGCCGATGATCTTGGCGCCGTCTTCCTCCGACAGGAACTTGGCCGCGTGATAGCCGACGTTTCCGAGCCCCTGGACGATGATCCGCTTGCCCTCGAGCCCGCCGCTCAGCCCGGCCGCCTTCACGTCCTCGGGATGGCGGAAGAACTCGCGCAGCGCGTATTCGATGCCGCGCCCCGTCGCCTCGACGCGGCCGGCGATGCCGCCGGCGTTCAGCGGCTTGCCGGTGACGCAGGCGGAGGCGTCCAGTACGCGCTCCGCGAGTTCTTCCGCCACCCGGAGGACGTGAAGCGGGCGAAGCTCTCGGGCGAGCTCGAAGGCAAGCGCGTGATCGTCCAGGGCCTCGGCAACGTCGGCTTCCACGCCGCCAAGTTCCTCTCCGAGGAGGACGGCTCGAAGACGGTCCGTGTCATCCGGTTCCTCGGCGTCGACGGCCCGCGCTGGTTCCTCCGCGGCGTCATCGGCGGCGCCGCCG
>CAZESN010000257.1:0-2542 GCA_964514775.1 uncultured Rhodovulum sp. | reverse complement strand
AGGAAGCGGACGGCCTCCGGGCTCACGCCCTCCGGCCGTGGACCGGGGCGAGGCAATGCCTCGCCTGATCCGGTCCGGATAGACGCCCCGACCGGCCTGACCGTGCTGAAACGGTGACCCCGCCTCAGCCAGCCAGCGCCGCGACGAAGGCGGCGACGTCGGCGTCCGTCGTCGACCAGTTGCACACCAGCCGCGCGCTCAACTCCTCCTCGTCCGGGCCGTCGAGGCTGCGGTCGTCGGGCCAGAAGTAGTAACGCCCGCCCGCCGCCTGCACCGCCCGGTGCCGCGCGCGCGGCCAGGTCGCGAAGACCATGTTCGCCTCGACCGGCTGGGTGACCCGCGCCCCCGGCGCGGCGGCGATCCCGGCGGCCAGCACGTCGGCGCGGGCATTCGCGATGCGCGCCATCTCGAGCCAGAGCCCGTCCGCCAGATAGGCCTCCATCTGCGCCGACAGGAACCGGTGCTTGGAGAAGAGATGCCCGGCCCGCTTGCGGCGCAGCTCGAATTCCCGCGCCCGGGCCGGGTCGAAGAGGATCACCGCCTCGACCCCCATCAGTCCGTTCTTGGTGCCGCCGAAGCTCAGCACGTCGACGCCCGCCTTCCAGCTCAGCTCGGCCGGCGTGCAGCCGATGCGCACCAGCGCGTTGCTGAACCGCGCGCCGTCGAGATGCACCGGCAGGCCATGTTCGCGCGCGAGCCCGGCCAGCGCCGCGATCTCGTCGGGACCATAGATCGTGCCCGCCTCGGTCGTGTTGGTCAGGCTCAGCGCGCCGGGCTGGACGTTGTGCACATCCGCCTGGGCGCCGCGCGCCAGCACCTCGGCAAGCTCGCCCGCCCCGATCTTCGCCCCCTCGCCGCCGAGCAGCGTCAGCCGCGCCCCGCCGCTGAAGAATTCCGGCGCCCCGCACTCGTCGACCGAGATATGCGCGGCCCGGTGGCAGTAGACGGTCGCCCAGGGCGGGCAGAGTAGGGCGAGCGAGAGCGCGTTCGCCGCGGTGCCGGTCGCCACGAGATAGACCGCCGCCTCGGGCGCCTCGAAGACCTCGCGCAGCCGCGCCGTTACCCGGGCCATCGCCTCGTCGGCGCCGTAGGAGCGCGCATAGCCGGTGTTGGCGGCGGCCAGCGCCTCCATCACCCGGGGATGCGCCGGCCCCGCATTATCCGACGTGAACCACATCACACAGGCTCCCCAATCACGTAATCCTCCCAGTCGTCCTCATCCACGTCGTATTCCGACACCATCCGCCCGCGCAGCGACACGCCGGCGCGGTGCACGCTCTCGGCATCGCCCGAGACCAGCGGATGCCAGTCGGGCAGGTCGCGCCCCTCGTGGACCAGCCGGTAGGCGCAGGTCGCCGGCATCCAGTCGAGCACGGATTCGATATTGTCCCGGTCGAGCACCACGCAGCCGCGCACGAGCTGCCGGCGCAGCGGATAGTTCCCGCAGCGGCAGGTGCCGAGATCGAGCAGCCGGCAGGCGATGTTGGTGTAGACGACCTCGCCGGTGTCCTCGTTCTCGAGCTTCACCAGACAGCATTTCGCGCAGCCGTCGCAGAGCGCCTCCCATTCGTGCCTTGGCAGCTCGTCGAGGGGGAAGCGCTTCCAGAACTCCGGGCGCAGGCGGGGGGCATCGCGGATCATGGTGTCACATAGGCCGCTCCGGCCGCCGGAGGGAAGCCGGAAAGGACGCGTTGCCAGCCGCGCGGCGCTCGCATAGCCTCCGCGCGCGCCAGGGAACCCCGAGGGAGGAGACCCCCATGACCGATACGCCGTACGGCTTCGACACGCTGCAGATCCACGCGGGCAGCCGCCCCGACCCGGCCACGGGCGCGCGGCAGACGCCGGTCTACCAGACCACCGCCTATGTGTTCCGCGACGCGGACCACGCGGCCGCGCTCTTCAACCTGCAGGAAGTCGGCTACATCTACTCGCGGCTGACCAACCCGACCGTCTCGGTCCTGCAGGAGCGCATCGCGACGCTCGAGGGCGGCGTCGGTGCCGTCTGCTGCTCCTCGGGCCATGCCGCGCAGATCATGGCGCTGTTCCCGCTGATGCGCCCGGGCGACAACGTCGTCGCCTCGACCCGGCTCTACGGCGGCACGGTGACGCAGCTCTCCCAGACCATCCGCCGCTTCGGCTGGTCGGCGACCTTCGTCGACACCGACGATCTCGCCGCGGTCGAGGCCGCCATCGACGGCAACACGCGGGCGATCTTCTGCGAGAGCATCGCCAATCCCGGCGGCTATGTCACCGACATCCCGGCCCTGGCCGAGATCGCGAACCACGCGCAGATCCCGCTCATCGTCGACAACACCTCGGCCACGCCCTACCTCTGCCGCCCCATCGAGCAGGGCGCGCATCTGGTCGTGCATTCGACCACCAAATACCTGACCGGCAATGGCACCGTGACCGGGGGCGCGGTGGTGGATTCGGGCAAGTTCGACTGGACCGCGGCGGGCAAGTTCCCAAGCCTGACCGAGCCCGAGCCCGCCTATCACGGGCTGAAGTTCCACGAGACCTTCGGGCCGATGGCCTTCACCTT
>CAZESN010000256.1:0-2565 GCA_964514775.1 uncultured Rhodovulum sp. | reverse complement strand
CCTCGGGATCGGCATCCCGAGGTTGACGTACCAGCCGTCCTGCAGCTCCTGCGCGGCCCGCGCCGCCATCTGGTTCCGGTCCCAGCCCATCACACGGCCCCCCCGTTGCGCGTCGCGCCTTCGGCGCGGGGCCGGGTCGTGCGCTGCTCGATACGTTTCTCGTGCTCGCCCGCGATCAGGCGGTGGACATAGATCCCCGGGAGGTGGATCGTGTCGGGGTCAAGGCTCCCGAGTGGCACGATCTCCTCGACCTCGGCGATACACACCCGCCCGCAGGTCGCCGCCGGCACGTTGAAGTTCCGCGCGGTCTTGCGGAAGACGAGGTTGCCCGACGGGTCGGCCTTCCACGCCTTCACGATCGAGATGTCGGCGACGATGCCGCGCTCGAGGATGTAGGTCTGGCCGTCGAACTCCTTGTGCTCCTTGCCCTCGGCGATCACCGTGCCGACGCCGGTCCTGGTGTAGAAGCCCGGGATCCCGGCCCCGCCGGCGCGCATCCGCTCGGCGAGCGTGCCCTGCGGGTTGAACTCGAGCTCTAGCTCGCCCGAGAGGTACTGGCGCATGAATTCGGCGTTCTCGCCGACGTAGGACGAGATCATCTTCTTGATCTGCCGGGTCTGGAGCAGGACGCCGAGCCCGAAGTCATCGACACCGCAGTTGTTCGACGCGATGGTGATGTCCTTCGTGCCGGCCGCCTTGATGCCTTCGATCAGGAGCTCGGGAATTCCGCAGAGCCCGAAGCCGCCGGCCGCGATGAAGATGCCGTCGAAGAGCAGTCCGTCGAGTGCGTCGGAGGCATTGGCATGGACCTTGTTCATATACTTCCCCTACTCCCCCCGCGTCAGTTTATTGCGACTGCGTTCGCGCTCTGCATCCGGGATGCCGTCGCGCCTGTCAAGGGCGGGGTCATGCGCCCCGGGGTCAGAGCCGAGTGATCAGGGCGCCCAGTTCCGCGCGCAGCCCGTAGATCTCCGCGGCGGCGGTGGAGCGCGGCGCCAGCTCCTGCGCGGCGCGGCCCGACAGTATCGCGCGGCTGAAGCCGTTGCGGTTGCCAAGCTGCGAGGCAAGGAGCAGCGCGCGCCCATCGCCGAGCGCGCTCAGCACCTCCTCCAGAGCCCCCATCCGCGGCGGCATCCGGTTGAGCAGGATCCGCAAGGGGCGCCTGAGCCGGGCGGCAGTGGTCACGAGCGGCTCGAGCGCCCAGACGTCCATCACCGAGGGCTGGCAGGGCGCGATCACCAGATCGCTCTCGCGGATGACGTTCTCGAGCAGCGACGACGCGCTGCCGGGGCAGTCGACGACGACGAGATCATGACTGCGGCGCGCCGATTTCAGATCCGCGCTGGCCCGGTAGTCCTTCGATTCGATCAGCGCGATGCCCGGATCTTTCCGCGTCTCCGCCCAGCGGGTGAGCGAGCGTTGCGGGTCGAGGTCGATCAACCCCACATTGCGCCCGGCTTCAGCCCAGGCCGCCGCGAGATGAGCCGCCGCGGTCGTCTTGCCGACGCCGCCCTTCTGCTGGGCAAAGGTAAGCACGTGCCCCAAATCTTGGGCCTCCTGTTCCTGTGCCAACTATAGACAATGTGACGCACCGGAAAAGCGGTTTATAGCGCTCGCCGATACTGCGGCCGGATATGCCATGCGCCCCAACTCCCGCTGGACATTCGGCCGGCGCTGTCGCCCTCTGGCGGCACGCATAGAACGGGGAGGAAAAACGATGCGCATGACGACCGAGGAAGCCTTCGTGAAGGTCCTCCAGCGGCACGGGATAACGGATGCCTTCGGCATCATCGGTTCGGCCTTCATGCCGATCTCGGATCTCTTCCCCACGGCGGGCATCAGGTTCTGGGACGTGGCGCATGAGTGCAACGGCGGCTACATGGCCGACGGCTATACCCGGGCGAGCGGCCGGATGGCGATGTGCATCGCCCAGAACGGCCCGGGCATCACCAATTTCGTCACCGCCATCAAGACCGCCTACTGGAACCACACGCCGATGCTGCTGGTGACACCCCAGGCGGCGAACCGCACTATCGGGCAGGGCGGCTTCCAGGAAGTCGAGCAGATGGCGCTCTTCAAGGACATGGTCGCCTATCAGGAGGAGGTGCGCGACCCCCTGCGCATCGCCGAGGTGCTGAACCGGGTCATCACCAAGGCACGCCGCCTGTCCGCGCCGGTGCAGATCAACGTGCCCCGCGACATGTGGACGCAGGTGATCGACATCGACCTGCCGGCGATCGTCGAGTTCGAGCGCCCCACGGGTGGAGAGGCCGCGATCGCCGAGGCGGCGAAGCTCCTGTCGGAGGCGAAGTTCCCGGTGATCCTGAACGGCGCCGGCGTGGTGCTCGCGGGCGGGATCGACGCATCGAAAGCGCTCGCCGAGCGGCTGGATGCGCCGGTCTGCTGCAACTACCAGCACAACGACGCCTTTCCCGGCTCGCATCCGCTTTTCGCCGGACCGCTCGGTTACAACGGCTCCAAGGCGGGGATGGAGCTGATCTCGCAGGCCGACGTGGTGCTGGCGCTCGGCACGCGGCTGAACCCGTTCTCGACCCTGCCGGGCTA
>CAZESN010000255.1:0-2575 GCA_964514775.1 uncultured Rhodovulum sp. | reverse complement strand
CGACCCGGTGGCCACCACCGGCCAGATCGCCGGCGGCGCGCAGGTGGTGGTCTTCACCACGGGCCGGGGCTCGGCCTTCGGCTCCAAGCCCGCGCCGACGATCAAGGTCGCGACCAACGACCGGCTCTATGCCCAGATGCCCGACGACATGGACATCAACTGCGGCGACATCGTCAGCCGCGGCGTGACTCTCCAGGCCAAGGGGCAGGAGATCCTCGACAAGATCCTCGCCGTCGCCTCGGGCGAGAAGACCAAGAGCGAGGCGCTCGGCCTCGGCGACAACGAGTTCGTGCCCTGGCAGGTCGGGGCGGTGATGTGACGCGCCGGCGGGCGGGGGGCTTGCAGGCCGGCGGCGGGGGCCGCCATTTGGCGGCCTCAAGGAGCGCGCAGTTGCGCGCGCATCCTTTGCTTGGCGCGCGCGTGTTCGCGCGCGCCGGCGGGGCGCTCGCCGCCCCCGCGCCCCAGGCACTGCTCTCCAGGTTTCTAGCCAAAGAAAGAGAAGGGGGAGTCTTCGGCCGATCGCTCCGACGGGGTCCGGGCCGCACGTTGGCGATGGGTTGACGCCGGGTTAATGCTGTAGACATTTTCATTTTATATCAATCGATTGCCGTTTTGTCCGGGTTCGGACAGATCCCTCCGAAAGGCGCCTGAACATGGAAACCTGGGTCGCTCTGGCCGTCACCGGGGCCTTCCTCCAGAACTTGCGCTCGGCCCTCCAGCGCCGGCTGACCGGCCGGCTGGCGGTGCTCGGCGCGACCTATGCCCGCTTCGCCTTCGCCGCCCCCTTCGCGGCCGTGATCGCCACCGCCCTCGTTCTGACCGGACCGGGCGGCACCCCGGGCCTCACGCCGGCCTTCTTTCTCTGGGCCCTGACCGGCGCGGTGGGCCAGATCGCCGGCCAGGTTCTGCTCCTGCGCCTTTTCAGCCTGCGCAACTTCGCCGTCGGCAATGCTTTCGCCCGGACCGAGACCATTCAGGCCGCCGTGATCGGCGCCGTCCTGATCGGCGACCGCGTCGCGGTCCTGCCGGCTCTCGGCATCCTCGTCAGCGCACTCGGGGTGATGCTGCTTTCCGTGACCGGGGGGCTGCGCTCGGGCCGCTTCGACCGCGCGACGGCCCTGACCGGCATCGCCTCCGGCGCGGGCTTCGCCCTCTCCGGCGTCGCCTACCGCGCCGCCTCCCTCGCGATCGAGGGCGACGCGGATTTCGTGACCCGCGCTGCGATCACGCTGGCCGTCGTCACCTTCGGTCAGGCCATCGCCCTCAGCCTCTGGATGCGCCTGCGCGCCCCCGGCGCCATCACCGGTGTCTTCGGCGCCTGGCGCGCCGCCCTCCCGGTCGGGGTGGTCGGCATGTGCGGCTCCTTCGCCTGGTTCGCCGCCTTCACCCTCGCCCCCGCCGCCGAGGTCAAGGCGGTCGGCCAGATCGAGCTTCTCTTCAGCATGCTGACCGCCCGCCTCGTCTTCGGCGAGCGCCCCAGCCGGCAGGAGATCACCGGCATCACCCTCGTCGGCGGCGGCATCGTGCTCCTGGTCCTCGCCGGCTAGGTGTCCTGTCCGATCAGCCGGTGCCCCGGCCGGCCGTTCGGCCCCGAGAGCAGGCCGAGGGCCGCATTGAACGCCCCCGTCCGGCGGATGCGCGCGATGTTCTTCGCCAGCGGGGTCCAGTCGTCATCCCGGTCGATCGCGGCCCAGATCGCCTCGACCTCGTCGATCACCATGGTCTCGGGCGCGTCGTCGGCCGCGACCGGATGCGCGAGCGCGGCATCGAGCCCCGGGGCCGGCGAGAGGGCGCGCAGCCCCTCGATCACCTCGGCCCAGACAGCGGTCTCGTAGGTCGAGCGGATCGGACTTGCCCGCAGCCGGTCGGGCCGGCCGCCGCCGAGGAGGTCGAAGAAGACGCGCTGGAAGGGCGGTGCGCTCTCCTGCATCGCGCCCCAGAAGGCGTGCATCAGCGGCAGCGCTGCCGCGCCGGGCAGGAGCCCGAGCCGGGCCAGGGTCTGGCGGGCGAGGGCGGACTGGAACCGTTCGGCGAAGCTGTCGAAGACCGGCTCGATGGCCTCGCGCGAGCTGACGGGGATCAGGCATTCGCCGAGGCGGGCGAGGTTCCAGTTCAGGGCCTCGGGCTGGCGGGCGAAGCAGTAGAGGCCGCTGTGGTCGAAATAGGCGGCGGTGAAGGCCGGGTCGAACCGGTCGAGGAACCGCCAGGGTCCGTAGTCGAAGCTCTCGCCGGTGATGTTGATGTTGTCGGTGTTGAGCACGCCATGGACGAAGCCGGCGGCGAACCACTCGGCGCCGAGCGTCGCCACCGCGCCGGTGATCGCATCGAACAGACCCGCGACCGGATCCGGGGCGCCGGCGGCATCGGGCCAGAAGTGGCGGATGCAGTGGTCGACGAGCCGGCGGATCGCGGCATGGTCGCCCTGGGCCGCGAGGCGCTGGAAGGTGCCGATGCGGATGTGGCTGTGGCTCAGCCGGGTCAGCACCGCCGAGCGGGCGGGCGAGGGCTCGTCGCCGCGGATCAGGTCCTCGCCGGTCTCGATCAGCGCGAAGGTCTTGGAGGTGTAGACCCCGAG
>CAZESN010000254.1:0-2663 GCA_964514775.1 uncultured Rhodovulum sp. | reverse complement strand
GAGGAAGCGGTGCACCTGGCTCTGGGCGTGGTGGAAGCGGCCGGCGCTCGACCAGCCGTAGGAGCCGCCGAAGATCGCGGTGTCGCCGTGATCGCGGCGGACGCGGGCGAGTTCCGCCGCGACGAGGTCGAGCGCCTCGTCCCAGGGGACCTCGACGAAGGGTTCGCGGCCCCGGCCGAGGGGGGAAAGGCCGGGGCCGCGCTCCAGCCAGGACCGGCGGACGGCGGGCCGCGCGACCCGGAGCCGGGTCACGCGCGCGTCGAGCTGGTCGAGGCCGATCGGGGTGGGTTCGGGGTCGCGGCCGAAGGGCGCGAGCCGCGGCGTGCCGGTCGTGTGGTCGACCTCGTAGATCCCCCAGTGCGCCGCGGTGTAGTGCATCGGCTCAGGTGCCGAGGATGCGGTGCGAGAGCGCGACTGAGCGCAGACCGTCCTCGCCGGTCGCCATCGGCGAGGTGCCGGTGCGCACCGCCTCGGCGAAGACGTTGAACTGTTCGGTGAACATGTCGGGCATGGGGAGCTCGCGCTCCGCGTAGGTGTCGTCGAGCCGGGTCATCAGCCGCCCGTCGGAGTTGGCGCCGAGGACCGCCGGGCCGCCGGCCATGCCCTTGGTGCCGTAGACCCAGACGCCGTTGTGCTGGGCCTTCGCGCGGCGGGTGATGCTGGTCGCGGCCATGGCGCCGCTGTCGAAGAGGAGGTTCGCGGCGATGGTCTGGTCGAGACCGGTCTCGGGCGAGACGTCGACGATGGCCGCGACGTCCACCACCTCGGAGCGGTCGAACCAGCACATGAGGTCGTAGAGATGCACGCCCACCGCGCCGAGGATGTCGGAGCCCGCCTTGGCCGCATCGGCGCGCCAGTTGGTCCAGGGGGCGTAGGCAGTGTGGAACTCGGCGCGCATCACCACGATCTCGCCCAGGGCGCCGTCGTCGATCAGGCGCTTCACCTCCCGCGCGACCGGGTGGAGGCGGCGCTGGAAGCCGAGGCCGAGGGTGACGCCCGCCGCCTTGCAGGCGTCGATCATCGCCCGGCAGTCGTCGGCGGTCAGCGCCATCGGCTTCTCGACGAGGACGTGCTTGCCGGCGGCGGCGGCGGCTTCGGTCTGGGCCCGGTGCTGGTCGTTGGGGGTCGAGATGAAGACCGCGTCGCAGGCGGGGTCGGCGAGCAGCTCGTCGAGGCTCGCATAGGCCCGGCCGCCGAAGGTCTCGGCGAAGGCCGCGCTCTTCGCGGGGCCGCTGCCGAGCGCGCCGGCGAGCGACTGACCGGCGGCCGCCTTCAGCGCCGGGGCGACGACCTGGGTGGCGTGGGCTCCGGTGCCGATGAATCCCCAGCGCATGTCTTTCTCCTCAGAACCGAAGGGCCATGGTGCCGCCGCCCTCGACCGGCAGCGCGGCGCCGGTGACGAAGGAGGCCCCGTCGCCGGCCAGATACAGCATCGCATCGACGACGTCAGCCGGGGAACAGACCCGGCCGAGCGGGTTCAGGCGGCCCATCGCCTCCATGCGGCGGGCAAGCTGGTCGGGGGCGAGGATCTCGAGCCGGTCGACCGAGGGCATCTCGAGCCCGCTCGGGCAGACGGCATTGGCGCGGATGTTGTCGCGGCCGTAGTCGGCAGCGATCTGGCGGGTGAGCTGGAGGACGGCGGCCTTCGAAACGCCGTAGGCGGCCATGCCGGGCATGGTCAGGAGCGCGCCCTGCGAGGCGACGGTGACGATCGACCCGCCGCCGCCGGCCTGCATGCAGGGGATCACCGCCTGCGCGGCGAGGAATACCGACTTCACGTTCACCGCCATGACCCGGTCCCAGTCGGCCTCGGTGGTCTCGGTGACGGTACGCGCACCGGGCGGGTCGATGCCGACGGTGCAGGCGAGCACGTCGATGCGGCCGAAGCGCGCCATCGCCTCGGTGGCGAGGCGGGCGCAGTCGTCGGTGCGCGTGAGGTCCGCCCCAACCACGACGTCGCCATCGGTGCCGAGCCCCCCGGTACGGATGTCGGCGAGCACGAGCCGCGCCCCCCCGGCCCGGAACCGGTCCGCGGCGATGCGGCCGACGTTCGAACCCGCCCCGGTGATGATCACAACCTTGCCGTCGAAATCGCTCATCCCATGCTCCCCCCGCCATCGACACGCAGGACCTGGCCGGTGATGAAGCGGGCGGCCGGCGAGGCCAGGAAGACCACGGCGCCGGAGGCGTCCTGAGGCGCCTGCTCCCGGCGGAACGCCTGGTCCTCCACCATTCTCTCGATCGCGCGGCCCGGAAAGACGGCGCGGACGCGGTCGGTCGGCGTGAAGCCGGGCGCGACCGCGTTGACGGTGATACCGTAGGGCCCAAGCTCGCGGGCGAGCGCATGGGTCAGGCCGACGACGCCGCCCTTGGCCGCCACATAGGCGGTGAGGTTGGCGGGCGGATCCTCGCGGTAGAGCGAGGCGGTGACGCCGCTGAAGGCCGAGGTCGAGGCGATGTTGATGATCGCTCCCGAGCGCCGCGCCTTCATCCCCGGCAGCACCGCGCGGATGCAGAGGAACTGACTGGTGAGGTTCAGCCGCAACGTGCGGTCCCAGTCAATGAGCGAGGTCTCCTCGAGCCGCGCCCCGGTGACGGCCGCGCCGGCGTTGTTCACCAGCACCTCGACCGGGCCTTCGCCGAGGTCGAGGCCGCGCTCGGCC
>CAZESN010000253.1:0-2737 GCA_964514775.1 uncultured Rhodovulum sp. | reverse complement strand
CCATGTGCCGGTTGTAGGCGTGGAGCGTGTCCTCGCGGGTCAGGTCGAAGTTGTAGCCGTCCTTCATCAGGAACTCGCGGCCGCGCATGACCCCGAACCGCGGCCGGACCTCGTCGCGGAACTTCCACTGGATGTGGTAGAGCGTCAGCGGCAGGTCCTTGTAGGAGTTGACCGACGACCGGAAGATGTCGGTGATCAGCTCCTCGTTCGTCGGCCCGTAGAGCATGTCGCGCTCGTGGCGGTCCTTGATGCGCAGCATCTCGGCGCCGTAGTCGTCGTAGCGCCCGCTTTCGCGCCACAGATCCGCCGACTGGAGCGTCGGCATCAGCATGGCGATATGCCCGGCGCGCGCCTGCTCCTCGTGGACGATCTGCTCGAGCCGGCGCAGCACCCGGTAGCCGAGCGGCAGCCAGGAATAGATGCCGGCGGAGGCCTGCCGGATCATGCCGGCGCGCAGCATCAGCCGATGGCTGGCGACCTGCGCCTCGGCCGGCGTCTCCTTGAGGACGGGCAGGAAGTACTGCGTGAGGCGCATCGGCGGTCGGGCTCCGGCGGGTATCGAGGGTCGGGTCGATGTAGGCGAAGCCGCGCCGCCACGCAATCCCGCCCGGCTGGGGGGCCTCGCGTCGCGCCAGCCATGCACCCTGCGCATTTTGGCATTGCGCCCACGTCATGAAGCGTGCATATCTTGCCTTGCCGAAAGACAGGCATGGCCCTGGAGATCGCAACGAAAGTGGTCCTGGGGTCACGACAGCGGTCGAGACCTGTTGGCGCGGCCCAAGTCAGGGGGGGAAGAAACGAAGCGGCCTGCGAGCGCAGGCCGCTTTGACGTTTCCGGCGACCCGCTGCCAAGGCGCAATGCTATTCCCATTGAAATCAGGGGAGCTGCCGGTGTCCCGCTGCGGGCCATCGGCCGGGGCGGATGCGCGGGGCTTCAGGGCTCGCGGATCAGGGCCGAGGTCCGGCCGAGCCGGGCGGCCAGCGACTGGAGCCGGCGCTCGACCGACTCGCCCGAGAAGTCGTGTCCCGGGCCGCGCAGCCTGAGCTCGATTCCCTCGTCGCTGAGAACGAGGGAAGTGTGATCGAGGACGCCGAGCGCCGAGCCCGAGAGCATGGCGCCGAGCCGGATCGCGCGACCGAGGATTGCGGCTTCTGTCACTTGCTCGGCCGGGATCAGCGCGCCGAAGCGGTTCACGATCTCCTGGGGCGCGAGGGCCTTGTAGCGGTTGAGGAGCGCGAGCCCGAGATAGACCCGCTCGCCGTGGTTGATCCCGCCGATGTTCGAGCGGGTCACCGATTCGAAGCAGAGCTCGGCGCGATAGTCGGGATGGGCCCGCCAGTTGACGTCGTGGAGCAGGCAGGCGGCGCGGACCAGCCGCTGCTCGGCCGGGGAGCGGTCGCCGTAGAGCGGGGCCAGCCAGGCGAAGAGCGCGTCGCCGAAGCCCGGCTGCCGGGCGGAGGTGGCCTCGAGGTGGCGGCAGGCCTCGATCAGCGGGTCGAGCATCCGCACCCGCTCGGGCATCTGGCGGTAGAGCAGGCCCTCGCGCAGGCCGTAGCCGGAGATGGTGACGCGCTCGGGGCCGATCCGGCGCAGGAGTTCGGCCAGGACCTCGGTGGCGAGCGGCACCAGCGACAGCCGCCCGGCCGAGATCCCGGTCTGCGCCGAGAGGGCGCCGAGGTCCTGCTCGCGGATCCAGCCGAGGGTGGTGACGAGGTCGGGGATCGGCGGCTCGTAGCCGTGCAGCACCTTGAGCGGATAGGCGCGCCGTTCCATGTCGAGCCGGGCGATCGCGCGCCAGGAGCCGCCGACGAGGAAGAGCCGCGAGGCGGAGCTGTCGACCGCCTTCCAGAGCGCCTTCACCTGCTTGCGGATGTAGCGCGCGCGCTCCTCCGGGTCGTCGAGGTCGGCGAGCTTGAGCGGGCCGAGGGCGGAGGTGGCGGTGTCGCGGATCTCGCCCCCGGAGAGGTCAGCGAGCTCCATCGACGAGCCGCCCATGTCGCAGACCAGCCCCTCGGCCGCAGGCCAGCCGAGCAGCACGCCCTTGGAGGAGAGCCGTGCCTCCTCGCGGCCGCTGATCACCTGGAGCTGGAGCCCGATCTCGCGCTCGACCCGGTCGCAGAAGGCGGGGCCGTCGCGGGCCTCGCGCACGGCGGCGGTGGCCACCGCGATCAGGCCCGAGAGCTCCATCCGTGCGGCGAGTGCCGAGAACCGGTGCAGCGCGGCCAGGGCTCGCGCGACGCCCTCGGGGTTCAGCCGCCCGGTCTCGCCGAGCCCGGCGCCGAGCCCGCAGAGGATCTTCTCGTTGTAGAAATAGGCCGGGCTGCGGGCCATCCCGTCGAAGATCACCAGCCGGACGGAGTTCGAGCCGACGTCGATGACGCCGATACGCCGCAGCCGCGCCTTCTCGGCCTCGACGGCCTCGGCGCTGCCTTTGTGTTCCTGCGCTCGCTTTGGCAAAAGCCCCGCCCCGCCGGTTCCGTCGGGGCCGTAACTGGCAGCGACGCGGCTGCACGTCAATCAGGCAATGCGTCCCGGGTCGTGAGGGGAAGACGGTGACACAGTGTCACCGGAGGTTATGTTGTTGATATAACTGGGAAATGTCGGCGGCGTTAACCGTTTGGAAAGGTCCGGTGCCGGTTCCGGGTGGCCGGTTCGGTCACTGGAGCGCCCGAGACCGGATCAGGCGAGGCACTGCCTCGCCCCGGTCCACGGCCGGAGGGCGTGAGCCCGGAGGCC
>CAZESN010000252.1:0-2739 GCA_964514775.1 uncultured Rhodovulum sp. | reverse complement strand
CCGTTGACGACGGCGCATTTTCAGACTTGTCGGACCTGACGAGCCTGAAGACCTTCGTGACCGAATTTGCAGCCCACATCGCTGCGGAGGCAGCGCGGGGCTGAGTTTTGCCAGAGCATGATGGCTGGGGCTGGAACGGGCCGAAGAACGAACCCGCTGCGCGGGAGGGCGCGGGTGATGAGACTTCTGTAAGGACGCTGCCCCTCGGTTGAGCGATGGCCGCCGGCGGCAGAGCATTTCGGCTCCTTCAACATGAGGAGTCGAACGATGGACGTGCCTATTCCTGCTGCCCCGATCAGCCCGCTGCGCCAGCGCCTGATCGACGACATGAGCATGCGCCGGTTCTCGCGGGAGACGCAGCGCAACTACGTTCGCGACGTGGCACGCTTCGCCAGTTTCCTCGGCCGCCCTCCCGACACCGCGACGGCCGAGGATCTGCGCCGGTTCCAGGTCGACCAGCGCGAGGCCGGCGTTGCGGTACCGACGATGAACAGCATCGTCTCGGCGCTGCGCTTCTTCTTCACCCAGACGCTCGATCGGCCCGACCTGGCGCGCCGGCTTGTCCGGGTCGCCCATCCGCGCAAGCTGCCGGTGGTGCTGAGCCCGGACGAGGTCGCTCGCCTGCTGAACGCGACGACCTGCCTCAAGCATCAGGCGGCGCTGTCGGTGGCCTATGGCGCGGGGCTGCGCGTCGCCGAGGTGTCGATGCTCAAGGTCAGCGACGTCGACAGCGAGCGGATGCTGCTCCGGGTCGAGCGCGGCAAGGGCGGCCAGTATCGCAACGCCATGCTCTCGGCCGACCTGCTCGCGCTGCTGCGTCAGTGGTGGAAGGCCGGGCGGCAACAGGGCGTGATGCACCCGAAGGGCTGGCTGTTCCCGGGCCAGCACGCAAGCAAGCCGATCAGCACCCGGCAGCTCTACCGCATCGTCGTCGAGGCGGCGCGGGCGGCCGACATCGCCAAGCGGGTCGGGCCGCATACCCTGCGCCACAGCTTCGCCACCCATCTGCTCGAGGACGGCGTCGACATCCGGGTGATCCAGGCCTTGCTCGGCCACGCCAAGCTCGAGAACACCGCCTTCTATACCAAGGTGGCGACGCGGACCGTGCGCACCGTCACAAGCCCGCTCGACAAGCTGGCCATGGTTCGGGCCGAAGGGGTCGTGCCCGGCGGCTGAGCCGTTGCGCGCCTCGATCGAGGTCGCCGATATCTTCCGCGCTGCCGGGCCTGCTTACCGGACCGCCCATGCCGGGCACGTGAGCCTCTCTCAGCTCAAGGTCATGTCGGCGATCGAGCATTGTCGCACCGCCGCCCTGGGCGGTCACGTCGAGGCCTGCGAGGACTGCGGGCATCGGCGCATCGCCTACAACAGCTGCCGCAACCGGCACTGCCCCAAGTGCCAGGGCGCCGCCGCGCGGACCTGGCTCGCGACACGCGAGGCCGACCTGCTCCCGGTCGGCTACTTCCACGTCGTGTTCAGCTTGCCGGCCGAGGTCGCCGACATCGCCTTCCAGAACAAGGCGGCGGTCTACGATCTGCTGTTCCGCGCCGCCTCCGAGACGATGCTGGCGATCGCCGCCGATCCGAAGCATCTGGGCGCCCGGATCGGCATCACCGCCGTGCTCCACAGCTGGGGCTCGGCGCTGACCCACCATCCCCACGTCCACATGATCGTTCCGGGCGGCGGCATCGCCCTCGACGGCAGCCGCTGGATATCGTCGCGCCCGGCGTTCCTGCTGCCGGTGCGGGTGCTGGGCAAGCTGTTCCGTCGCCTGTTCCTCACCCGGCTGATCGCGCTCCACGAGACAGGACGGCTCGCCTTCTTCGGGACGATGGCGCACCTTGCCGACCGGCGAGACTTCCTGCGCCACCTGTCGCCCGTCCGGAAGAAGCGCTGGGTCGTCTACGCCAAGCCACCGTTCGCCGGGCCGGAGGCGGTGCTCGCCTATCTCTCTCGCTATACGCACCGGGTCGCGATCTCGAACCGGCGGCTCCTCGCCTTCGACGAGGCCGGGGTCACGTTCCGCTACAAGGACTATCGCCGCCACGGCGCCGATCGGCAGCAGATCATGACGCTTGCCGCCGACGAGTTCATCCGCCGGTTCCTGCTCCACGTCCTACCGCGCGGATTCCACCGCATCCGGCACTATGGGCTGCTCGCCAGTTCCGCCCGTAAGACCAGTCTCGGGCTTGCCCGGGAGCTGCTGGCGGTCGCCGCCCCGCCCGATGACGATACCCCGGAGGAGCCGGTCGATGCCCGCCCGCCGTGCCCGTGCTGCGGCGGACATATGGTCGTCGTCGAGACGTTCGAGCGATGGCGCCAGCCCCGGGCGCCGCCGGATCACGCCACCGCAACCGGGATTATCGATCCGTGACCCGGCATGGGCCGCCACGCTCCCCCGCCGCAGCACCCGCGCTGCGGCCAACATACAGGCTCGCGCCTGCCCCCGTCGGCGAGGATCTGCAGGTCGGTCCCGGTGATCAACCGGCAACAAAGACCGGCTGGATCAGGCGACGATACGGCCCGTCCGCATCGCGATCTGCGTCCGCCAACGGCGGCGAGCCCGCAGCCGACACCGGCCCAAATTCGAAATCCCCATAGCCCGCGCCCTGTGACCCGCGGGTTCGTTCCTCGGCGACTTTCGTACGCCTGCCGGCGCCCGAAACTCTTCACGTTAGCGGCCCGTCTGCTTTCAAGTGCGCAACTCAGAAAGCTGCCGTTCGGCTAGCCATATGACGA
>CAZESN010000251.1:0-2785 GCA_964514775.1 uncultured Rhodovulum sp. | reverse complement strand
CCAGAAGGGCAAGGAGACCTCGACGAACTCGATCGCGTCGATCTACGCCTGGACGGGCGGGCTGAAGCATCGCGCCAAGCTCGACGACAACGCGGCGCTGAAGACCTTTGCCGAGACGCTCGAGCGGGTGACGGTCGAGACGGTCGAGGCGGGCTTCATGACCAAGGACCTCGCGCTCCTGGTCGGGCCGGACCAGAAGTGGCTCACCACCATGGGCTATCTCGAGAAGGTCGACGAGAACCTCAACAAGGCGCTGGCCGGCTGACGGCCGCATGGAGGGGGCGGGCGCGCCGCGGCATACGGCCTTCGAGGATGCCCAGGGGCTCTTCGCGGGGACGGTGCTGGTCGCGCTCGGGCTCGCCTGCCTCCAGCACCTGGGGCTCGTGACCGGCCAGATCGCCGGGCTCGCGCTTCTCATCTCGATCTGGACCGGGGCGGCGTTCGGCCCGGTCTTTTTCGTTCTGAACCTGCCGTTCTACTGGCTCGCCGTGCGGCGGATGGGATGGGCCTTCACCATCAAGACATTCCTGGCGGTGGCCATGGTGTCCCTGCTGACGATGATCCGGCCCGACCTGCTGCGATTCGAGATGCTCGATCCGCTGGCGGGCGTGATACTGGCCGGGATCGCGCAGGGGGCGGGTCTGCTCGCGATCTTCCGGCACCGGGCGAGCCTCGGAGGCGTGGGGATCGTGGCGCTCCATATCCAGGACCGGACCGGGTTCCGGGCGGGCTGGGTGCAGCTCGGGGTGGATCTCGTCGTCTTCGCGCTGGCGCTGCTGACGCTGCCCTGGACGGCGGTGGCCTGGTCGCTGCTCGGGGCGGTGGTGCTGAATGCCGTGATCGCCATCAATCACCGCAGGGACCGATATATCGCCTACTGAAAAGTGTGCCCGGGCACGGGGTGGGCACGCGTGCCCATTTTTCAGGGCATTGGTATATAAGGGTTATTCCGGGCCGTTAAGCATTAGGAAAGCTTTGTTGGCGGCGCGCGGGCGGGGCGGGGCGCCTGTTGGCGCCATAAGGAGCGCGCAGGTGCGCGCGAGTCCTTTGGCTGGACACGCGCGTGTTCGCGCGTGCCTGACTGCTCTCCAGGTTAGCAAACCTGTATGAAGCCGGGGGCGTTCCCGGGCGTCATGCCGGTCGCATCGATCGCGCGTTCGCTCGGGGCCGGGTCGGGCGGGGCAGTGCCCCGCCCCGTTCGCGACCTCGATGCAGGGCGACTAGAGGGGTGATCGTGGCGCGCCTGCCTGGCAGGCGCGCCAAGCTTGCCGGCCGGATCAGCCGGCGAGAGCTTCAGAGCCCTTCGACGATGACCAGATCGCGGACCGAGGCGCCCTTCGCATGCACCAGCGCCGCCTGATAGGCGTCGGAGTTGTAGCAGGCCTCGGCGGCCTCGAGGCTCGGGAATTCGACCAGCACGTTGCGCGCGCGATCATTGCCTTCGAGCTGCTTGTGCTTGCCGCCACGGGCGAGGAAGCGGCCGCCGTGGGCCTCGATCGCCGGGCCGGCGAGCTTGGCGTATTCGCCGTAGCGTGTGGCATCCGTCACCTCGGAATGGGCGATCCAGTAGGCAGGCATGGGCAGTCTCCTCTCGGTTGGTCGTCTTTTCAGGCTTGCAGCAGGGCGCGCGCCGCGGCGATGGCCTCGGGCGCCTTCGACGCATCGGCGCCGCCGGCCTGGGCCATGTCGGGCCGGCCGCCGCCGCCCTTGCCGCCGAGGGCCTCGGCGGCGACGCGGACGAGATCGACGGCGGAGATGCGGGCGGTGAGGTCGTCGGTGACGCCGGCCGCGACGGCGGCCTTGTCGCCGGTGTCGGCGACGAGAAGGATCACACCGGAGCCGAGGCGGGTCTTGTGCTCGTCGATCAGGCCGCGCAGGTCCTTGCCCGAGACGCCCGAAAGCGACTGGGCGAGGAAGGGCACGCCGCCGACGGTCTCGGGGCCCGCGTCCGCCTGGGCGGGGCCGGCGAGGGCGAGCTTGCGGCGCAGGTCGGCGATTTCGGCGCTCTGGGCGCGGCGCTCGTCGAGGAGTGCGCGGATGCGCTCGGGCAACTCGTCGGGGCGGGCGCGCAGGAGCGAGGCGGCCTCGGTCAGGGCGGCTTCCTCGGTGGCAATGTGGGCCATGGCCGCCGCGCCGGTCAGGGCCTCGACGCGGCGCACGCCCGAGGCGCTGGCGGCCTCGGATACGAGCTTGAAGGCGCCGATATCGCCGGTGCGCCGCACATGGGTGCCGCCGCAGAGCTCCAGCGAATAGGTGTCGCCGCTGGCGCCGATGCCCGAGCCGGGCAGGGTGCCCATGGAGACGACGCGGACCTCGTCGCCGTATTTCTCGCCGAAGAGCGCACGGGCGCCGAGGCCCTGCGCGTCGTCGGGGGTCATGATGCGGGTCTCGACGGGGGTGTTCTGGCGGATGAAGTCGTTCACCTCCGTCTCGACTGTCATGAGTTCCGCGGGGCTCATCGCCTTGGGATGGGCGAAGTCGAAGCGCAGGCGCTCGGGCGCGACGAGGCTGCCGCGCTGGGCGACGTGATCGCCGAGCGCGCGGCGCAGGGCCTCGTGCAGGAGATGGGTGGCCGAGTGATGCGCGCGGATCGCCGTGCGGCGGGTGTGGTCGACGGTGAGCTGGGCCGGGGCGTTGACCGACAGGAGGCCCTCCTCGACACGGCCGAAATGGACGAAGACGCCGGCCTTCTTCTTCACGTCCTCGATGGTCACGCGGGCCTTGTCGGTACGCAGCGTGCCGCTGTCGCCGACCTGGCCGCCGGATTCGCCGTAGAAGGGCGTCT
>CAZESN010000250.1:0-2796 GCA_964514775.1 uncultured Rhodovulum sp. | reverse complement strand
CAACGGCACCTGCATGAAGTGCAACACCTGCGGCGGCACCAGCGGCTGCAGCTGATTTCCGGGGGGGCTGCGGCAGAACCGGTCGAGCAGGACCATACTGACAAAGCCAGCAGGAAGACCGGAAGGGGGGCGAAAGCCCCCCTTTCACCGTTCCCGTCTTCGTGAAGACGATCGGATGCGCCGGCGCGGGCAGGGTCTGGTAAGGGTTTCCCGTTCAACCTGGCGCTCCTGCCCGGCGGTGGCCGGGCGAGAGCCCCGTCCCTTCCGTCGTCGAGGTGCCGGCCATGACGTCTTCAACGATCGCCGTCGCGCCGGGGGTGCGGGTCGCCGGCGACGGCATCCGGCAGGACATCCAGGGCCTGCGCGCGATCGGCGCGCTGCTCGTCGCCGTCTTCCATATCCGCGAGGCGGGGATATCGGGGGGCGTCGACGTCTTCTTCGTGGTCGCGGGATATTTCCTCGGCTTCGGCACCATACGGCGCCTGTCGCGCGGCGAGCCGCTGCGCGCGGCCGATCATTTCGGGCGGTTCGTGCGGCGGACCGTGCCCGAGGTGCTGCTGGTCCTGTCTGCGATCGTGCTCCTCGGACTCGTCATGACCGCGCCGGTGCAGTGGCGCCCGCTGATGAAGGACGTGGCCTACAGCGCGGCCTATCTGGAGAACTACTGGCTGATCGCGCGCGGGCACGACTATCTCGCACGCGACGAGACCGCGACGCTCGCCCAGCATTTCTGGGCCGTGTCGCTGATCGCCCAGGCCTATGTGGTCTGGTTCCCACTCACCCGGGGGGCGGGGTTCCTTGCCGGCCGGCTCGGCGCGGATCCGGGGCGCGTGCTGGTGGCGGTCCTCGCCGGGCTCGTCGCCGCGTCGCTCCTGTGGTCGGTGGTCCGGACCGCGCAGGATCCGACGGCGGCCTATTTCAGCCTGGCGACCCGCTGGTGGCAATTCGAGGCCGGGGCGCTCCTCGGCCTCTGGCTCGCGTCCGATCGTGGGCCGCGCCTCTCCGCGGGGATCGCGGCGCCGCTCTCCTGGATCGGGCTGGGGCTGATTCTGAGCTGCGGCGTCGCGATCGGGGCGCGGGCGGCCTTTCCGGGCTATGCCGCGCTCTGGCCGGTGGCTGGCGCGCTCCTGATCCTCGCGGCGGGCCGGGAGGCGGACCGGGCCAATGCCGGCCGCCTTCTCGCGGCGCGGCCCCTGTCGGCGCTGGGCACCTACGCGTTCGGGGTCTATCTCTGGCACTGGCCGATCTATGTGGTCGTCCTGGAATACAGCGGCGGGATGCCGTCGGTCGCGGCCGGGACCGGGATCATCCTCGTCTCGGTCGTGCTCGCCGTCCTGTCGCAGCGGTTTGCCGAGGCGATGCTGGCGGTGCTCTCGCCCCGGCTGCGGCCCGGTATGGTGGCGCTCGGCCTCGGGGCGGGTCTCGCCGGGCTGGCGGGGACGGCGTATCTCGCGCATGGGCTGCTGTGGCGGCCCGCGGTGATCGCGGCGCTCGAGCGGTCGGACCTTGTCATGGGGCGGCTGGCCGGGACCGTGCCCGGCCCGTTCACTGTGCGCTCGGACAATCCGGTGACCTATGCGAGCGGCTGCCACCAGAACCGGTTCTCGCCGGAGATCAGCCGCTGCGACTTCGGCCCCGCCGATGCCGGGCACGTCGTCTTCCTGGTCGGCGGCTCGCATTCGGCGCACTGGCTGCCGAGCCTTCAGGCCGTCGCCGAGGCGCAGGGCTGGCGCGTCGTCTCGGTCACCAAGAGCGAGTGCATCTTCGCCTCGCCCGACGATGCCGGGCTCTACCTGTCCGAGGGCTATGATCCCTCCTGCGGTGTCTGGAACCGGGCGGTGATGGAGATGCTGCTCGATGAGCGGCCCGACATGGTGGTGGCGCTGGCGACGCGGCCGGTCTTCGCGCGGCCGGATCAGCGGATGACCTCCGATGTCGCCGGCGAGCATGTGCCGGACGGCTATGTCGATCATTTCCAGCGGCTGCTCGAGGCGGGCATCGACGTGGTCGCGATCCGCGACACGCCGTGGATGGGGCGCGACATCCCCAACTGCGTCTATGCCCGGCGCTACGGCGATGCCGAGGACTGCGGCAAGCCCCGCAGTGCCGTGCTCGACGATGCGGGGCTGGCGGCCGAGCTCGCCCGCCTGCCCGACGGGGTCGCCTTCGTCGACATGACCGACGCCGTCTGCGAGGCCGACCGCTGCGGGGTGCTGCGCGACGGGATGCTGGTCTACCGCGACCGCCACCACCTGAGCGCCACCTATGCCGCCCATATCGGGCCGCTTCTGGCGGAGCGGATCGAGGCGGCGCGCCGCCGCTGAGACCGGGACGGTTGTCGGACGCGGGGCCTTTCGCGTATGCCGGGAGAAAACCATGCCGAGGGAGGGAGAACCGTGGGGCAGCCGTCCGACATCGAGATAGCCCGCGCCGCGCGGGTCCGCCCGATCCGCGAGGTGGGCGCAGAACTTGGCATTCCCGACGCGGCGCTGCTGCCCTTCGGCCATGACAAGGCGAAGGTCGCCGAGCCGTTCATCAAGTCCTTGGCCGACCGGCCCGACGGGCGGCTGATCCTTGTCACCGCCATCAGCCCGACGCCGGCGGGCGAGGGCAAGACCACGACGACGGTCGGTCTCGGCGACGGGCTGAACGCGATCGGCCGGCGGGCGATGATCTGCCTGCGCGAGCCCTCGCTCGGGCCCTGCTTCGGGATGAAGGGGGGAGCGGCCGGCGGCGGCCACGCGCAGGTGGTGCCGATGGAGGACATCAACCTCCATTTCACCGGCGACTTCCACG
>CAZESN010000249.1:0-2833 GCA_964514775.1 uncultured Rhodovulum sp. | reverse complement strand
GGGAAGGCGCGCAAGCGGGGAAAAGGGTGCCTTCGGGCGCCCTTTTCACTTTGGCGCGGCCTTATAGCTCTCCAGTTGACAGATGCGGCGGGGAGTGAGACTTCCGGACGGGAAGTCGAGCAAAAAGGACGAGCAGCAAATGCAATCGACCCTGAAGGGCGTGGCGGCGGCGGCACTGCTGGCCGTGCTGGGTGCCGGCGGCGCGCTGGCGCAGGACGCGGCCGAACCGGCGGCGCCCGCCGACGAGGCGGCTCCGGAAACCCCGGCCGAGGCTGCGCCTGCCGAGCCTGCGACTGAGCCCGCCACCGAGGGCGAGGCCGCCGAAGCGCCGGCGACGGGCGCGGGCGATCCGGCCGGCCCCGAGATCCTCGAGATCGTCCGCGACACGTTCGGCGACTGGCAGGTGCGTTGCGCGCCCGACGGCGACGACTGCTTCATGTACCAGCTTGCCCATGACGACGAGGGCAATCCCGTGGCCGAGGTGAGCATGCTGCGCCTGCCCGCCGGCGAGCAGGCAGTGGCCGGCGTGACGATCGTCACCCCGCTCGGAACGCTGCTGCCGCCGGGTCTCGGCATCCAGATCGACAGCAACGAGGCGCGGCAGTATCCCTTCGCCTGGTGCAGCCAGGTGGGCTGCTTCGCCCGCTTCGGCCTCGACGACGCGACGGTCAACACGATGAAGCGCGGGCGTGCCGGCAAGGTGTCGCTGCTCGCGGTCGGCGCGCCGGACGAGCCGGTGGTGCTCGACCTGTCGCTGACCGGCTTTACCGCCGCCTTCGACTCGCTGGCGGTGCCGACCGCGCTGCCGCGGAACTGACCGGCACCCGCCGGGACCTGTTTGGTCAGCGATCGCGCGATGCGGCTGCCGCGGGCAGGCGCATCGCGGTTTTTCCGGGAAAGAACGGGACGCGACCTGGCGTCGCGGGCAGGGCTCGCGCCCTGCGGGCCGTTCAGTCGAAGGCGCCGAGGACCAGGACCGCGTTCATGCCGCCGAAGGCAAAGGCGTTGGTCATGACGGTCCGGACCCGATGCTCGCGCGCGACGTTCGGCACCACGTCCAGGTCGCAGTCCGGATCGGGCTCGTCGTAGTTGATCGTGGGGGCGATCACCCCCTCGCGCAACGCCAGCAGGCAGGCCAGAAGCTCGACCGCGCCGGTGCCGCCGATCAGATGGCCGTGCATCGACTTCGTCGAGGAGATCATCACCCCGTCGGCCGCCGGCCCGAAGACCTCGCGCACCGCCGCGCATTCCACCCGGTCGTTGGCGGCGGTGCCGGTGCCGTGGGCGTTGATGTAGCCGATGTCCTCGGGTGCGACGCCGGCGCTGCGCAGCGCGCCGCGCATGGCGCGGACCGCGCCGTGCTGGTTGGGGTTCACGATGTCCGTCGCGTCCGAGCTCATGGCAAAGCCCCGGACCTCGGCGAGGATCTCGGCGCCACGGGCGCGGGCATGCTCGAGCTCCTCGAAGACGAAGATCGCGGCGCCCTCGCCCTGGACCATGCCGTTGCGGTTCCTCGAGAACGGCCGGCAGCCGTCGCGCGACATCACCCGCAGGCCCTCCCAGGCCTTGATGCCGCCAAAGCACAGCATGCTCTCGGTGCCGCCGGTCAGCACCACCTTGGCCTGGCCCGAGCGGATCAGGCCGAAGGCCTGGCCCATCGCGTGGTTCGACGAGGCGCAGGCGGTCGCGACCGTGAAGCTCGGCCCCTGGAGGTTGTGGGTCATCGAGACATGCGCCGCCGCGGCGCTGTTCATCAGCCGGGGCACGACCAGCGGATGCACCCGGTTCTTGCCCTCTTGGTAGACCAGCCGGTAGTTCTCGTCCTGGGTCTGCAAGCCGCCGCCCGAGGTGCCGAGCACGACGCCCGCCTGCTCGGCGAGCTCCCCGTCGATGCTGAGACCCGAGCCCGCCATCGCCTCGCGCGCGGCGAGCAGCGCGAACTGGGTGAAGCGGTCGTAGAGCGTCAGCTCCTGGCGGGTGAAATGCTCCTCCGGGCGATAGCCGCGGATCTGGCCGCCGATCGCGATGGCGAGCCGGTCGACGTCCTGGAAGTCGAGCGTGCCGATGCCCGAACGGCCCTCGCGCATCGCGGCCATCGTCTCGCCGGCCGATCGTCCCAGGGCGTTGATCGACCCCTGGCCGGTGATGACCACCCGGTGCATGCGTCCCGCTATGCCCGCGCCGCGATCAGGCTCTGCACCGCCTGGATCATGCTGGCGACGTTGCTGATGTCGAAATCGGTGGCGGCGGGGTCGTTGGCGTTGAAGGGGACCTGGATGTCGAAGGCTTCCTCGATAGCGAAGATCGTCTCGACGAGGCCGAGCGAATCGATGCCCAGCTCCTCGAGCGTGCTGTCGAGCGCCACCTCTCCGGGCTCGCGGGCGGCCTGTTCCGCGAGGATGGCGATCACCCTGTCGCGCACGCTGTCCTGGATCGTATCGGACATGGGCCCTCCGTCGGTATGGTGTCGCGACGGTCTAATCGCTTGCGCCCGGATTGGAAACACGTTTTTGCGCCGCATCGAGCCGGGCGAGCACCCGGGGCAGGCGGCGCAGGGCCTTGTACATCTCGACGTTCTGGTCCATCCGCACCGCCGGATAGCCCATCATGATCCGCCCGTCGGGCACATGGCTCGCCACGCCCGAGTTGCCGGTGATCACCACGTCCGACCCGATCCTGAGATGGTCGGCGATCGAGGCCTTGCCGGCGAGGACCACCCGGTCGCCGATCACCGTCGAGCCCGCGACCCCGGCCTGGCCGCAGATCAGGCAGGTATGACCGATCTTCACGTTGTGGCCGATCTGCACGAGGTTGTCGATCTTGGTGCCGTCGC
>CAZESN010000248.1:0-2861 GCA_964514775.1 uncultured Rhodovulum sp. | reverse complement strand
TCACGTCGGTGATGCCGGGCTGCACCGTCCAGCGGTTGAGGCCGGCGGCGACGTGATGGCCCTCGGAGCAGACGAGATAGGGGATGCGCAGCTCGCCGGCGCGGGGCGCCGCCCCCATGACCACATGGGAGAAGAGCGTGCCGAAGATGGCGTCGCAGTTTTGCTGCTGGGCGAAGCGCTCGACCACCTCGGTGCCGCGGCGGGGATCGGTGCCGTCGTCCTCGAACAGGATCTCGACCGGGCGCCCGTTGATGCCGTCCGCCTCGGCTTCCAGCTCCACCGCACCGGCATCGGCCCGCCCTCGGCGTTCAGCACCCTGAGGGCTGCCTGCGACGTGCGCTCGTACCAGCGCCCGTAGGCGGCGCCGATGCCGGTGCGGTGGAGCTGGAAGCCGAGGCGGATCGGTTCGGACGACTGCGCCTGGATGAAGCCCGGGAAGCTCCCGGTTGCCGCGAGCGCGCCGCCCGCCGCCAGCCCCCCGAGAACCCCGCGGCGCCCGAGTGTGCCAGTGCGATTCGTCATCAGTCAGTCCTCCAGTGGGCGAAGCCGGCCCCGGCCTTCGCTGATGCGGGAACATGTGGAAAGGCGAGGGAAAAGTCCACCTCCCTGTGCGGGCGCTGTCGGTCCGCCCCGATCCGTGCGAGGGCATGGGTGTCCGACGTCGGACATCCATGTTAAGACGTTGATTTCATAGGGAAACAGGGGTCTCCGTTAACCCGGTGGCAATCCTTGTCAATCTTTTGGCGGTCCGGCCGGTGTCGGGACACCAGATACGGGCACTGGGCCGTGCTTGCGGCGGAGCCGGCACCAGATGTGGGGTAAGGAACAAGGAGTACTTTCCTTGCACGATTTGACCTGTGGCAAATCGTGACGCGCCTGCCTGCCCCCGGCAGGCGCGTTCCGCGCCGCCCAGGCAGGCGCGCCACGATCCCCGGCGGGCGTGACCTCCATGCAGGAAGAGGATGGCCTCCGCGCTCGCGCGCTTCAGCCATGGACCAGGGCGAGGCAATGCCTCGTCTCGTCCGGTCCGGGGAGGGTGTCAGGCGCCGGTGGCGGTCGACAGCAGCCAGAGGCCGAAGATCGTGTAGAGCACCATCAGGACCGTCATCGGCGCATGGGCAAGCGGCCGGGCCGGCGCGGCCATCCTGAGACCGATGAGAACGGCGAGCAGATGCGCGCCGAGGATCGCCGCGAACTGCGCGTTCCAGATCGCCTGCACCGACCCCGGATCCGCCAGCATCGCGAAGGAGACCCAGTTCTGCGGCAGGCCGAGCGGGTTCCAGCCGCGATCGAACGGATCGCCCAGCGCCACGATCGCATACTGCCCGTCGGTCAGCAGCGCGACGAGGTAATGGGCGACGTGATAGCCCGCCGCGATCGGCAGGAAGCTCAGCATCCACGGGCCGGCCTCCTGCCGGAACGGCGCGGTGCCGCCGGCCATCCGCCGCCCGAGCGCGATCGCCCCGAGGATCGAGGCCGCGACCAGCGCCCAGATGGCGACGAGGCCCAGGGTGTTCACGCCCTGCACCGCCGAGCGGCCGGGGAATTCGAGCGGGTTCACCCCGATCCGGGCCAGCCACCAGAAGGTCTCGGAGAGACCGTCGAAGCTGACTGCCGCCAGCGCCAGGGTGACGAAGGCGGCGGCCGAGGCGGTGAGCGGCGGCATGGCGAGGATCTGCGTGCCCGGCAGGGCGGCCATCAGCCGGGTGCGCCCGGCCGCGGTCTCGTGCCAGAGCGGCGCGATACGGCCGATCAGGCCGAAATAAACCCCGAAGGTCTCGCCGCGATCGAGCCAGTCCTCGCCCTCGAGCACGCCAAGGACCAGGACGAGGAACCAGTAGCCCGCCACTGCCCGCGCGAGTACCGCCGGATCGGCCGGCGCGAGCGAGACGATCTCGAACCAGGCGAAGGCGAAGAGGCCCGCCACCGCCGGCCAGTGGCCGAGGCGCGAGAGGCCGATGGAGCCGGTCCGCCCGAGCAGGCGGCGCAGCGTGGCCACCGGCCCGACCCACGGGTTCAGCGGGCGGAAGAGGTTGCCGAGGAAGATGCAGGCGAGCGGCAGCCCGACCCAGAAGAGCGTCCAGACCACCAGCACCAGCGGGTTGTGCAGCGGATCCCGGCTGCCGAGAAAGCCGATGGCGACCAGCGCCCAGAGGGCGAGGGCGGCGAGCCAGCTCGACACGGCGCGCGGCACCAGGACCGGGTGCTCGACGAGGCGGCGGGCGCGCGGACCTCGCAGGCGCGGGGCCACCGCGCCGGCGAGCGCGGTCAGCGCCACGGCGGCGGCCGCCCCGGCGAGGTAGTAGCCGGTCGGCAGGGTCAGGATGACCATGCGCTCGGTCGCATGGGCGAGCGCCGGGTCGGCGGCCAGGGCCGCGGCGAGCGCGAGCCCCGCCCCGATGAGCGGCGCGGGGGTCAGACGATCCCGCCCGCGATCAGCCGCTCGGCGATGCGGCGGAAGGCGAGGGCCTCGGCGCCGTCGGGGCGGGCGGCGACCACCGGGGTGCCGCCATCGCCGGCAAGGCGGATCGAGAGCTCGAGCGGCACCTCGCCGAGGAACGGCAGGCCGAGCCGCTCCGCCTCGGCCCGGGCGCCGCCATGGCCGAAGATATGCGCCTCATGGCCGCAGTTCGGGCAGACATAGCTCGACATGTTCTCGACGAGCCCGAGCACCGGCACCCGGGTCTTCTCGAACATGTCGAGCGCCTTGCGCGCGTCGAGGAGCGCCACGTCCTGGGGCGTCGAGACGATCACCGCGCCGGTGATCTGGAACTTCTGGCTGAGCGAGAGCTGGACGTCGCCGGTGCCGGGCGGCAGGTCGATGACCAGCGCGTCGAGCTCGCCCCAGGCGACCTGCCCCA
>CAZESN010000247.1:0-2874 GCA_964514775.1 uncultured Rhodovulum sp. | reverse complement strand
GCGAGCCGAACGGGTCGATCCGCCCCTCGCGCAGGTAGAACTGGCCCTCGGTGATATAGCCGGTGTTGTCGGGCACCGGATGGGTGACGTCGCCGCCGGGCATGGTGGTGACGGTCAGGATCGTCACCGACCCCGCCCCGGGGAAGACGGCCGCCTTCTCGTAGCGCCGGGCGAGCTGCGAGTAGAGGTCGCCGAGATAGCCGCGGTTCGAGGGCACCCGCTCCATGGCGATGCCCACCTCCTTCATCGCGTCGGCATAGGCGGTCATGTCGGTGAGGAGCACGAGCACCCGTTTCTTTTCCTCGACCGCCAGCCGCTCGGCGACTGCGATGGCCATGTCCGGCACCAGCAGCCGCTCGAGCGCGGGATCGGAGGCCTGGTTGATGAACATGACCGTGCGCGCGAAGACCCCGGCGTCCTCGAAGGTCGACCGGAAGCGCCAGTAGCTGTCGAAGGTGAGGCCGAGGCCGCCGAAGACCACCACATCCGCATCCGCCTGCACGCCGATGCGCGCGAGCAGCGCGTCATGCGGCTCGCCGGCTGTGGAGAAGATCGGCAGCTTCTGGCTCTCGACGAGACAGTTGAAGACGTCGATCATCGGCACGTCGGTGCGGATCATCCGGGAGGCGAGCGCCCGGCGCGCCGGGTTGGCCGCGGGGCCGCCGATCCGGACCTGCGGCTCATGGGCGAGCGAGGGGCCGCCGTCGACCACCCGCCCGTCGCCGGCGAAGACCCGGCCCATGATGTTGGGCGAGAAGGCGACGCGCGGCGGATGGCCAAGGAAGCGCACGCGCGAGCGGGTCGAGAGGCCGGCGGTTCCCGAGAAGACCTGGAGCGAGGCCTCGCCCTCGTCGAGGCGCACGACCTGGGCGAGACGCGGCGCCGAGCCCTCCTCGTCCACCAGGGCGAGATCGCCGAAGCGCGGGCCGCCGGGGTCGTCGCGGGTCTGCGGGGGCAGGGCGATGCGCACCACGTCGCCGACGATCGAGAGCACCCTGTCGTAGCTGATCGCGACTGCCGGCACGTGTCGTCCCCCCTACCGTGTCGAGCTCCATCATAGCATCAGGGGCTGGCCGACCAACCCGCCAATCATGCCTTTGCGTACATTTCCATGCTGGTCACCGCCAATCACACGTGCAAGAAATCCGCAGGCGTCCCACGATCTTGGGCGAGGATGCCCGTGCGGTAAATGATGAATGAATGTCAGTAGGTTGATGATCTGATTTCATTCCGGGGAAGAGGAGTGAGCCGGGTGTCGAGGCAGCGTGTCGACCTCAATCTGTTTCGCGTTTTCGAGTCCGTGCTGGAGCACCGCAGCGTCAGTGGCGCGGCCCGGGTCCTGGGGGTCACCCCCTCGGCGGTGAGCCATGCGCTGGGGCGGCTGCGCCAGGCGCTGGGGGATGATCTGTTCGTGCCCGGGGAATCGGGGATGGAGCCGACGAAGCGCGCGCTGGATCTGGCGCCGCGTGTCCGCGACGGGCTCGCGCTCATCGACGGCGCGATCAGCGTCCGGCCGTTCGAGCCGGCCGAGTCGGTGCGCACCTTCCGGATCGCGGCGACCGAATACAGCGCCACCACGATGGTCGCGCCGCTCGCCGGCCGCCTCGCCCGGGTGGCGCCGGGGATCGAGCTGCGGGTGTTTCCCTACAGCCGGCTCGACGTCGCTCGCAATCTCGACGACGGCCGCATCGACCTGGTGCTCGGCTGGTTCGGCGAGGTGCCCGAGCGCATGTGCCGCAAGGTGATCGCCGCCGACCAGGAGGCGGTGGTGGTGCGCCCCGGCCATCCGCTGAGCGAGGGGACGGTCACGCTCGAGCGGATTTTCGACTACCCCTTCCTGGTCGTCGAGCTCACCGGCAGCGAGGAGCCGGCGGTCGAGGGCTTTCTCGACGACCGGGGCGTCTGGCGGCGGGTCTGGATCGACCGGCTGCTGATCGAGACCGGCCCGGGCGACCAGGACCTCGTCGGCCATGTGGCGCTCTCGGTGCCCTACTATGCCGCCGTTCCTCCGGCGCTCGCGGTCTCCGACATGGTCGCGACGCTGCCGCTCAGTCTGGCGCGGGAGGCGGAGGCGCAGGGCAGGGTGGTCATCCTCGACCTTCCCTACGAGCCGCTCGCCGTCGAGCTGGAGGTGCTCTGGCACCAGCGCGGCGACCGCGATCCGGGCCTGAGGTGGCTGATCGACCAGATCGCCGAGGTGATGGAAGCCGGCGAGACCTCCCCGCTCCGCTAGGTCCGAAAGGCCGGCCGGGCCCAAAAAACAGACGCTCGGATATAAGTCGGAACGCCCGGTGATCCGTCCCCCGGGCAGGTGCAGCCTAGTCTGTCGATGCCGCCAGGCGGATGTCGGGCGCAGGACTTGAAGGCCCCTGGTGGCGGCACAAGCCACCGGCACCTGATCAAGGGAGGAAGAAATGAGACTGAAGCTCACGACCACCGTCGCGGCTCTGGCGCTTCTCGTGCCGGTCGCGGCGCTTGCCCAGGATACGATCAAGATCGGCCTGCTGGCGCCGCAGGAGGGCGTCTTCACCGAGCCCGGAACCGACGGCATCCGCGGCTTCCAGCTGGCGCTCAACAAGTTCGGCGGCGAGATCGCCGGCAAGAAGATCGAGTGGGTGCTCGGGCCGACCGACGCGACCCCCGATGCCGCCCTGCGCCAGGCGCGGCGGCTGATCGAGCAGGAAGGCGTCGACTTCATAATCGGGCCGCTGTCGGGCTCCGAGGGCCTGGCGCTGCGCGACTATGCCAAGACCATCCCGCACAGCACCATCATCAACGCGGCCTCGGGCGCGCTCGAGACCACCTATGTCGATCCGGCCCCGAACTTCTTCCGCTTCCACCCCGACGGCGCGCAGTGGGGCTACGGCCTCGGCA
>CAZESN010000246.1:2343-2879 GCA_964514775.1 uncultured Rhodovulum sp. | reverse complement strand
CCGTGACTGCTGCCGCCGACGAAAAAAGCCGCGCGGTCATCATCCGTCGCCTACGGCGAGCCTTGGAGGCAGACCAGGAGTGAGCCTCCGGTCCCAATACCACCGGTGCCGTCGCAGTGCTGGCGCGCAACCGCACCGAGCCTTGTTGTACTACTTGTGCGTTGTCGGACCGCGGATATCGGCAAGAAACGCGGTCATCGGTTCAGATGTGAACCAGTTCACCGGTCCCTGCCGCCTCTATCCCGGCCGCGTTGGCCTCGTCGGTATCGATGTGTACTTCGGTGAACGCGTTGGCGCCCACGCGGACCAGGGTCCGGCCGAAGGTAAGGCTGCGATCCTCGTCGCCCACCCTTATGTCGACATAGTCGCCGTCCTGAATGCCTAGCCGCGCGGCATCGGCAGGATTCGTGTGGATGTGCCTGGCTGCGATAATCAGCCCGTCCGTGGCGATGCTTCCCGCCGGCCCCAGGATCGTCACCTGCGGTGTTCCCTCCAGCTCGCCGCTGTCGCGCACGGGCACGTCGATGCCGAGCGCA
>CAZESN010000246.1:0-2333 GCA_964514775.1 uncultured Rhodovulum sp. | reverse complement strand
GCGCAAAACTGTCGGTGCGGGATACCTCGATCTGCGTACGCTCCCGCAACGGTCCGAGGATCGCGACGCGCTCCAGTCTTCCCTTGGGCCCGACGAGTGTTACCCGTTCCCCTGCAGCCCAGTGTCCCGGCTGTCGCAGCCGTATCGCCTGATCGAGCATGTAGCCCTTGCCGAACAAATCATCCACCGCCTCGCGGGACAGGTGGACGTGCCTGGCCGACACCGCAATCGGCAGACGTAGCTCCCCACCGGACCTGCCGCCCGCGAGTGCTGCCGCCGTCTCGCGCGCGATCATCAACTGCTCGGCTGTCTCGGTGACGAAGACGCGGACCCGCGAACCGTAGGCCTGAATCTGTGGCGCTGCACGGTGCGACAGGTTCACGGCCATGTTGCGGTCATGGTCGAGCTGCAGGCCCATGAAATCCAGCCCGTCGCAAATGCGTCGGCGCATCGAGGGAGAGTTCTCGCCGATGCCCCCGGTGAAGACGACCGCGTCTAGTCCGCCCATGGCGGCCGCGTAGGCACCTACATATTTCCTGGCGCGGTATGCGTAGATCTCGATTGCCAACTGGGCCTGGGGGTCGCCCTTGGCAGCCCTGTCCTCGATGTCGCGCATGTCAGACGAGCCTGCCAGCCCCTTCAGCCCGCTGTCTTCGTAAAGAGCGTCCTCGATGTCCTGCACGGACAGCCCCAGCCTGCGGGACAGGAAGCCGAATGCGCCCGGGTCAACGTCTCCGGAGCGCGTCCCCATCACCAGCCCTTCGAGCGGTGTCATCCCCATCGAACTGTCCATGCTCTGCCCGCGGTTGACGGCGCAGACGCTGGCTCCGTTGCCGAGATGGACGCTGACAAGCTGGAGATCGGAAATCGGCCGGCCGATCTCCAGCGCCGCCCGCATTGCCACGTATTTGTGGGACGTCCCATGGAAGCCGTATCGGCGCAACCCCGCCTCCCGCCAGGCCGCCGGCACGGCGTAGGTCGTTGCGGAGGGAGGATTAGTCAGGTGGAAGGCCGTGTCGAACACCGCGACCTGAGGCAGGTTCGGCCACAGCCCGCGGCATAGCCGAACGGCTTCCAGGTTTGCCGGATTGTGCAGGGGAGCAAGCGGCGTCAACGCCGCGATGGCCTCGACCGTTTCGTCGTCGAGCAGCGTCGGCGCGGAGAATCGTGCGCCGCCATGAACGATCCGGTGTCCAATCGCATCGATCGAGTCCAGGTCAAACCGCTTCAGCGCGTCCGGTACGCCCTTCAGCGCGTCGCTGGGACTGGCGAACGCCGCCGCGCCGCGTTCGTCCGTCTCGCCGTGCCGGAAGCGGTATTCGCAGCTTCCGTTCTGGAAGCGTTCGTAGGAACCCTTGAACACCTCGCGTGTGTCATCACCTGCACTGAAGACGCCGAACTTCAGGCTCGAGCTTCCCGCGTTTAGAACAAGTACTAGCATCCCGTTCCCTGCTGCTTTCCGTCGCGTTGCGTTCTAGTATGCCGACAGGCCTATGGATGTCTCGCTGTCATTTCAAGCTTCTGGTTGCGCCTCGACAACGACTATCGCAGCGCAGGCGCTTATCATGGCTCGTGGACGCCTAGGCGGCGATATTGCCCAGCCCTGCCGCTGGGACACCACGGAGGACGTAGCATGTACAAACACATCCTGATCTCGACCGATGGATCCGAAGTCGCGCAGAAGGGGGTGGACCATGGGCTTTCGCTTGCCAAGAGCCTCGCCGCGCGGGTTACCGTCATCACCGTCACGGAGCCGTTCCCCTACTACGCGGCGGCCTCGTCGGCTGGATGGGCGCCGCTACCGATTGATATCTCCGGCTACGAAGAGGGACAGAAGGATCTCGCGGACAAGTTGCTCGCCGGCGTGAAGGAAGCCGCCACCAAACTCGGTGTCGAAGCATCGATCCTGTACGTACCGAACTCGCGGCCTGCCGAGGCGATTGTGGAAACAGCCCGAACGCAGGGTTGCAGTCTGATCGTCATGTCCTCGCATGGCCGGCGTGGACTTGGCCGGATGTTGCTGGGAAGCCAGACTGCGGAAGTGCTTGCCCATAGCCCCGTGCCCGTGCTCGTTGTCCGCTGAAGCCAAAGATAGCCGAAGAAGGACCGTCAACATGAAGATCCGCTCTTTCCTGCCTCTCCTTACCTATCCGGACGCGAGCAGCGAGGCTTCCATCCGCAATGCTGCCGCGCTGGCGAGTCTGGCCAGCGCGGAACTGCACGTGGTCGCTCTGGAGGCGGATATCCCTCCGGTCACCAGCGCGCTTTCCCGCGTATTGATGAACCTGCCGGAGGTCATCCGCAACGCGGAGACACTGAGCGCACAGGCAGGA
>CAZESN010000245.1:0-2912 GCA_964514775.1 uncultured Rhodovulum sp. | reverse complement strand
GGGGTTCACGTCCGGCAGGCGCTCGACCAGCCGCACCATGTCGTAGCCGAGATAGCCGAAGAGCCCTGAGGACATCGGCGGCAGGGTCTCGGGCAGGTCGATGCGGCTCTCGCCGATCAGCGCGCGCAGGCTGTCGAGCGGCGCGGCCGCCTCGTCCTCCCAGGCGTCGGGATCGAAGCGCACCGAGCGGTTGATCCGCGCCCGGTCCCCGTGGCACTGCCAGATCAGGTCGGGCTTCATCCCCATGAAGGAATACCGCCCGCGCACCTCGCCGCCGGTGACGCTCTCGAGCAGGAAGCTGTCGCGCCGCGCCTCGGTGAGCTTGAGCATCAGCGAGACCGGCGTGTCGAGGTCGGCCACGAGCCGGGTCCAGACCACCTGGTTGCGGCCGGCGTTGAATCCCTCCGCGAAGGCGTCGAACGAGGGTTCGAGTTTCATTCCCGGCGGCTCACGGGAACTGGGCGAGCGCGGTGTCGATCAGCTCCTCGCTGACGAAGACGCCCTCGCGGTTGCGCAGCGCCGCGACGAAGAGGCCGAGCACATCGTCCGCCGTCTGCGCCCGGAACTGCTCGCCGACGGTCGCGAGGATCTCGGCGCTTTGCGGGGCATCCGGATCGAACGCCTCGATGGCGGTGAGCTCGGCCACGATCACGCCCTCGCCGTCGGCCTCGTGCAGGATCGCGCCGGGCTCGGCGGCAAAGAGCGCGTCGATGAGCGCCGGGGGCATGCCGGGGAGCTCGACCCCGCGCCCGACCGGCGGCAGGCTCTCGACGGTCAGGGAGAAGCGCCCGGCAAGGTCGGCGAGCCCGGCATCGCCGGTCAGCGCCGCGCGCTCGCGCTCGACGAGCGCCATCAGCGCCTCGGACGTCCGGGCGGCCGTCCAGTCCGCGGCGACGCGCTCGCGGATCTCGTCGAGCGGCAGCACCTCGGCCGGCTCGACCGCCTCGACGCGCAGCGCCACGAGACCGCCGTCGGAGAGCTCGGCGAGGTCGGTTTCCTCGCCGACATGCGCCCCGGTCGCGAGCTGGCGGAAGGCGGGATCGCCCGCGATGCCGTCCTGCGTCTCGGCGTTCAGCTCGATGGTGCCGAGGTCCATCACCGTCTCGGTTGCGATCTCCTCGAGCGTGGCGCCGCCGGCGATCAGGTCGTCGATCCGGGCCATCTCGGCATTCACCTGCGCCCGCGCGGTCTCGAGGGCGCGTTCTGTGGCGAGCGTCGGGCGGGCCTCCTCAAAGGGCGTCACGCGTTCGGCAAGCACCGCATTGATGCGATAGAGCGAGGGGCCGAGCGGGGTCGGCACCGGACCGACGATGCCCGGGCCGTCATGCTCGAAGACGGCGGCGCGTGCGTCCGCCGACAGGGCGGCGGCGGTCACCTGGCCCTGGTCGATCTCTGTCGGGGAGAGGCCGCGCTCGGCGGCGAGCGCATCGAAGTCGATCTCGCCGGCGTCGAGCCGCGCCCGCGCCGCCTGTGCCGCCTCGTCGCTGGCAAAGCCGATCCGGTCGAGGATGCGCCGCTCGGGCGTGCGGAAGCGCACCGTGTCGGCCTCATAGACCGCGCGCAGATCGGCCTCGTCGACCTCGATCCCGGCGGCGAGCTCCGACGGGCGCACGGCGGCGTAGGTGATGACCTGGGTCTCGGGCCGGGTGTAGCGATCCGGGTTCGCCTCGTGCCAGGCGGCAAGCTCGGCCTCGGTCGGGGGCGTGACCGGCTCGGTCAGCAGCGTGGCGTCGAGCCGCACCCAGTCGAAGCCGCGGGTCTCGCCCATGAAGCCGAGAAGGGTCAGCGCCAGCGTGTCGGGCATGGCGGTCGAGGCGCGCACGCCGGCGGTGACGAGGCTGCGGGCCGCCTCGCGCCGGATCTGCTCCTCGAAGGCCGAGGGCGTCAGCCCGAGGCGCTGGAGGGCGAAGGCATAGGTCTGGCGGTCGAAGTTGCCGTCGATGCCGCGGAAGGCCGGGGCGGCGAGGATCTGGGCGCTGACCGTCTCATCGCCGGCCGAGATCCCGAGGGCCGCGGCCTCGCCGTCGATGGCGGCATCGTTGACGAGCCGCGCGAGCACCATCCGGTCGAGCCCGAACTGCCGCGCCTCGGTCATCGGCAGGCTTCGCCCGAGTTGGGAGGACAGGCTGTTGAGCTCCTGGCTCATCGAGCGGCTGAAGTCGTCGACGCTGATCCGCTGGTCGCCGACGCGGGCGACGTCGCGGCTGCCGAGACCTCCGCCCATGGTGATGCCGAAACCGGCAAGACCGATGATCAGGAGCCCCATGAGGATCCAGACGAGGATATTGGAGCGAGTGGCCCGGAAAGTATTGAGCATCTGGGATCCTGGAAGCCGACCGGCCGTGGTTCTATGCGCTGCCGGCCGGGGTGGCAAGGGGAGGTGCCGGGGGGGGGCCAGTCAAAGGGGGGGCCGTCATCGTTCTGCACGAGCCCGTCGCCGCCAGGAAATGACGCGCCTTCGTCGGGTGGGCGCGTCATGAGCCGTGTCGTCTCTGGCCTTCGTAGATGTGCCGGAGCGCGTCCGGAGTCCTGTCCCCCAGCCGCGATCCGGGGCGTTCTCCTGTCCGGCCCCTGGATGGGAAGCAGGTCGTTGAGAGGGTGCCCACAGGGCTGGAAGATCGTGGTTCTGTTTGCGGTTCAGGGCCTTGCCGGCAAGTTTTCCCATCCGCCGTCGGCGCTGGCGGGGACAGGCCGGCTTGACGCCCCCGGCGCGCCGGCTTACCCGCTCGCCCATGGCCGAGCCCCCCATCCTCACCCTCACGGACCTCACCCTCGGCTTCGGCGGCACGCCGCTGCTCGACGGGGTCAGCCTGTCGATCCGCCCGGGCGAGAGGCTGGCGCTCGTCGGCCGGAACGGGACGGGCTGACCCCGTCGAGCAGCGGCGTGCCGCCGAAGCCGAGGGTGAGGTCCG
>CAZESN010000244.1:1424-2917 GCA_964514775.1 uncultured Rhodovulum sp. | reverse complement strand
TGCCCCAAGGGCCTGAACCCGGCCAAGGCCATCGCCGAGATCAAGAAGCTGATCGTCGAGCGCCGGACCTGATCCGCGACCGGCCGGCGGCGCGCGGCGCCACCGGCCATTTTGCACATGTTATCCGGTACGGCCTCCCGCTGATCCCCCGGCCGCACCAGGACACCCCGAACCGGCCCTTGCGGCGCACTGCGTCGCGCCGGTTCGTCGGCTGGAGCGCGTGAGCGCGGAGGCCGAGGGGGGCGGCAGATATCCCCGTGCGGTTGGCAATCGTGCCGCGCCTGCCTGGGGTGGGCGCGAGAATCGCGCCTGCCCGGGGGCAGGCAGGCGCGGCACGATTTGCCACGGGTCAAATCGTGCAGGGCAAACGGCAAGGGCCGGGAAAAACGACAAACCAGTACACCCCCAAACCCGTGGACAGCCCCCGCACGGCCACGCTACCCATGCAGGCGACAGGTGCAGGAGACGAGCGATGTCCGAGCGGACGATCCTCTGTTACGGCGACAGCAACACCCACGGCACCCTGCCCAAGACCTCGCTTCCCGATCGCCGCCGCCTGCCCCGCGACCAGCGCTGGCCCGGCGTGCTCGCGGCCGAGCTCGGTGCCGGCTGGCATGTGATCGAGGAGGGCCTGCCGGGCCGCACCACGGTCCATTCCGACCCGGTCGAGGGCGAGTACAAGAACGGCCTCGCCACCCTGCCCGCCATCCTCGAGAGCCACGCGCCGATCGACCTCGTCATCCTGATGCTCGGCACCAACGACCTGAAGCCGCGCTTCCCGGTGCCGCCCATCCAGATCGCCGTCTCGATCGAGCGGCTGGTGCGCGTGATCACCACGAGCGCCTGCGGCCCGGACCAGACCGCGCCGCGCCTCCTGCTGATCGCGCCCGCGCCGGTGATCGAATCCGGCACGCTCAGGGAGGTCTTCGCCGGCGGTCCGGCCCGCGCCGATCTCGCCGCCCCCTATGCCGAGGTCGCGCGCCGCCACGGCGCGGCCTTCCTCGATTCCGGGCCGGTCTGGACCGTGAGCCCGATCGACGGCGTGCATTTCGAGGCTGGTGAACATGCGAAGATGGGCCGCGCCGTGGCCGGTGCCGTCCGGGGCATGGCACTGTGAACAAGCAAAAACAATGGGGGAGAACATCATGCTCAAGGGGATCGACCCGCTTCTCAATGCCGAGGTGCTCGGGGCGCTGCGCGCCATGGGCCACGGCGACGACCTGATCGTCGCGGACATGAACTTCCCGGCCGATGCGATCGCCCGCCGGACCGGTCTCGGCCGGCTCCTGCGCATCGACGCCCCCTCGGCGCGGGTGGTCGGCGCGGTGCTCTCGGTCTACCCGCTCGACGGCTATGTCGACGACGGCGCCGGCCGCATGGCGGTGATCGGCGCCCGCGACGAGCTGCCCGAGGTCCAGCGCGAGGTCCAGGCCGAGAGCGACGCGGCCGAGGGCCGCCCCTGGCCGATGACCGGCATCGAGCGCTTCGCCTTC
>CAZESN010000244.1:0-1414 GCA_964514775.1 uncultured Rhodovulum sp. | reverse complement strand
AAATCGGCCTATGCGGTGATCCAGACCGGCGAGCGGCGCTTCTACGGCTGCTTCGCCCTGCGCAAGGGCGTGATCCCGCCCGAGGCATAGCCGTGGGTGCCGTCGTCATCCTCGGCGTCTTCGTCGCCGACACCGCCTATCGCACCGACCGCCTGCCGCGCATGGGCGAGACCAGGCTCGGCACCGCCTTCGCCCTCGGCCCCGGCGGCAAGGGCTCGAACCAGGCCGTCGCCGCGGCCCGGCAGGGCGCCGGGGTGCATTTCATCACCCGCCTCGGCGAGGATCCCTTCGCCGAGATGGCGCTCGCGACCTGGGCGGCGGCGGGTGTCACCCCGGTCGTCACCCGCGTGCCCGGCAGCTACACGGGGGCGGCCTGCATCCTCGTCGATGACTCGACCGGCGACAACGCCATCGTCATCGCCCCCGGGGCCGCCGCCACGATCACCCCCGCCGACCTCGATGCCGGCGCCAAGCTGATCGCCCGCGCCTCGGTCTTCGTCACCCAGCTCGAACAGCCCCTCGATGCCGCCGTCCGCGGGCTCGAGATCGCCCGTGCCGCCGGCGTCACCACGATCCTCAACCCCGCCCCCGCCCGCGACCTGCCCGAGGCGGTGCTCGCACTCTGCGACTACATCACTCCCAACGAGACCGAGGCCGCGACGCTGACCGGCCTCGCGGTCGACGGCATCGACACCGCCCGCGCCGCCGCGGACCGGCTCATCGCCCGGGGCGTCGGCACCGCGCTCGTCACCCTCGGCGCGCGCGGCGTGCTTCTCCACGGCGCCGCCGGCTCGGGCCACGTGCCGGCGATCGCGCCGGGGCCGGTGGTCGAGACGACCGGCGCAGGCGACGCGTTCAACGGCGGCTTCGCGGCCGGCCTCGCCCGGGGCCTCGCGCCGCTCGAGGCCGCGCGCATGGGCTGCGCGGTCGCGGGGATCTCGGTGACGCGCCGGGGCGCGGCCGCCGCCATGCCGGACCGCCGCGAGGTCGAGGAGCTGCTCGCCCGGGGCTGACCGGCTCAGCCGCCGTCCTTCGGGTCGAAGGCGATCAGGAGCGCCCAGCCGCCGTAGGCGGCGAAGGCGAGGAAGACCGTCCCCCAGAAACCCGACCCAGCCATGAACTCGAAGACCGCCCAGCCGCCCGCCACGCCGACGATCAGGAGCCGCACCCAGAGCGGGCGCAGCATCGGGTGATCGGGGTCGAGGAACTTCTTCATGGCGCGCGAGACTAGGGGCGGGATCCGCCCCTGTCGAGAGGACCGGCGCGCCGCGCCATGGTGCTTGCGTTCAAAGGCGTTTGCCACTAATCGGGCGCGCATCGCAGACTGGGCCGGCAAGCGTCCGCCCGTGCAGTTGGGAAGAGGCCATTATGGCGAAGGCAAAGTTTGAGCGTAACAAGCCGCATGTGAACGTGG
>CAZESN010000243.1:0-2943 GCA_964514775.1 uncultured Rhodovulum sp. | reverse complement strand
CATCGCCGTTCGGGCCGGGGACGATGTTGTAGGGCACCATGCCCTTGTCCTTCGTGACGGCCGGATCGTCGTAGCGACGGCCCACGAGACGCTTGATCGCGAAGAGCGTATTCTCGGAATTGGTGACCGCCTGGCGTTTGGCGGGCTGGCCGACCAGCCGCTCCTCGTCAGTAAAGGCGACGATCGAGGGCGTGGTCCGGGCGCCTTCGGAATTCTCGACGACCCGCGGCTGCGACCCGTCCATGATCGCGATGCAGGAGTTCGTGGTGCCGAGGTCGATACCGATGACTTTGGACATGTGGCGTATTCCTTTCGAGCGGCGATTTCGCAACGAAGGTCCGGCGTCGGCCCCTGCGTCGCATCCCTGTCCGGCGTCTCGCGGGAAGTGCGGACCCCGGGTCGGCTGGGTATATAGGTTTCGCGCTTTTCGCCTGCAAGCTGCGTGCGCGGCCGGAGCGGCCGATTTTTGGGCCGCATCATGCACATGAACGCCCCCCGCCCGGATTCCGGGACGATGGGAACCTGGCGCAGGTCAAAGCCGTGCAGGGGAAAGGGAGAGCGCTACCGCCGGGCGCAGGACTGGAGCTGCTGCTCGTAGCGCGCGGCCCAGACCTGGACGTCGCGCGCGACCTCCGGCAGCCAGGCCTTGCGGCGGTAGGTCCCGCGCGCATAGCCCGCCTTGCCCTCGTGATAGGCGAGGTACTGGTTGTAGGCGTCGCGGGTCGAGACCCCGTTCATCCGGGCGTTGCTGCTCATGTACCAGCCGATGAAATCCGAGGCGTCGGCGAAATTGGCGCGATCCGCGCGCCGCCGCCCGGTGTCGCGCAGATACCACTCCCAGGTGCCGTCGATCGCCTGCGCATAGCCGTAGGCCGAGGACCGCGGCACCTCGCGCTCGAAGAAGATCATGTGCCGCTCGGTGCGCATCGGGCGGGCGTCAGCGACGAAGCTCGACTCGCGCGCGATGGTCGCGAGCTGGACGGAAACCGGGACGCCCCATTTCGCCTCGGTCTCGCGCATGGCGCGGAACCAGTGCGGGCGCTCGGTCTGCATCCGGCAGGCGTCGATCACCGTGCTCGGTGGCTTCTCGGACCCGCCGCAGGCCGACAGGATGACGGCCAGCCCCAAAAGGAGAGCTGCCCGGTACCGGGGAAAGGGTGCCTGTTTCATCTCAACCGCTCGCGTGTCTTGTCGCACGTCGAGTCGAACCATGCCAGAAACCTGCCCAAAAGCCAAGGACGGGCCCGGACGAGGGTTTACGTCAGATGAAGAACACCAGAATCGCCGGGATCGCGAACACCGACATCAGCGTCGAGACCACCACGAGACCCGCGACCTCCTCGGGTCCCGCGCGGTATTTCGCCGCCAGCATGTAGGAGGTCACCGCCACCGGCGTGGCCACCTGCACCACCAGCACCCCGAGCGGCATCCGCGGCAGGCCGAACCAGAGCCCGACCGCGAGCGGGATCGCGGTGCAGATCGCGAGCTTCGCAAGGCAGAGCCAGAAGGCGCGCACCAGCCCGCTCGGCTGGAGCCGCGAGATCGCCACCCCGAGGGTCAGCAGCATCAGCGGGATCGACATCTGCCCGATCAGGTCGAGCGAGGACCCGAGCCAGACCGGCACGTCGATGCCGAAGACGAGGAAGGCCGCGCCGAGCAGCGTCCCCCAGACCAGCGGCTCGCGGAAGGCCGCCGCCGGGCTGCCGCCGCCGGCGATGACCCAGACGCCGAAGGTGAAGTTGATGATCAGCATGACCGCGAAGATCACCACGGCGAAATCGAACCCCGCCTGCCCGAAGGCGAAGAGCGCGAGCGGCAGGCCGAGGTTGCCGGTATTGCCGAAGGTGATCGGCCCCCAGAAGGTGATGATGTCGAGCCCGAGCGCGCGCACCAGCCCCCAGACCGCCAGGCCCACCGCCACATAGGCGACGGCGGCGGCCAGCACCGTGTCGCCGAGAAGCGCGGGATCGACCTCCGAGCGCACCAGCGCCATGAAGATCAGGCAGGGCGCCGAGAAGGTCATCGCGATCCGCGTGACGAAGGCCACGTCGTAGTCCCAGCCGATCCGCACCCAGGCAAAACCGGCCGCCGTCAGCACGACGACGGGCGCGATGATCTGGAGGAGCTGAAGAATGATGTCCATGCGGGCTCCGCTGCGGCCCGACGGCCAGGAATGGTCTCTCCCGTGAGGTGGACAGAAAGTCAACCGGGCTATATCATGGAGCTTTACGCGGGGATCGAGTGGGCGTGGACGGACGAGTGGGGATGCTTAGGGCTTCGGCGAAATTCGCCTTGGGCGAAGTGGTGCGCCACCGGATTCATCCGTTCCGGGGCGTCGTGTTCGATATCGACCCCACCTTCAACAACACCGAGGAATGGTGGGAGGCGATCCCCGAGGAAAGCCGTCCGCGCAAGGACCAGCCCTTCTACCACCTGCTCGCCGAGAACGAGACCTCGTACTACGTGGCCTATGTCTCCGAGCAGAACCTGGTGAAGGACGAATCAGGCGAGCCCGTGGACCATCCCGAAGTCTCCTCGATGTTCGGCGCCCTCGGCGAGGGTGGACGCTACGAGGTCGGCGGCGGCCTGCACTAGACACCCGAATTTCCAACCGTGACTGCCGGCATCTCGCCGGTTTTCCTGCCAGGCGAGGCCTACATGTACTTGAGCCAGATCACCGCCACCGACGGTGCGACCCGCGTTGTCTTCCGCGAGGGCGATACCGCCCGCCTCGTCGAGGGCGTCGCCTCGACCTACGAGCTCGCGCAGGAGGCGATCGCCGCCGGCCGCACGCTGGCCGAAGCCGTCGCCGCCCGCGGCCTCGGCGCCGAGGTCGACCTCGCGGCCGCGCTGGCCGAGGGCCGGGTGCTCGCCCCGATCACCCATCCCGACCCCGCGCATCTGCACCTGACCGGCACCGGCCTCACCCATCTCGGCAGCGCC
>CAZESN010000242.1:0-2961 GCA_964514775.1 uncultured Rhodovulum sp. | reverse complement strand
CTGTCGACCAGCGGCGCCTGCACGCGGTAGCGCAGCGCCGAGTTGATCACCTCGTCGGTCATGTTGGCGCGCTCGCCGCCGCCCCCGCCGCCCGAGATGCCGTCGAGTTGCATGATGCGGATGTCCTGGATCTTCTCGAGCGGCTTGACGCTCGCCGAGACGATGCCCTCGACATGCTCCAGGAGCTTACGGCGGAAGAGCGACTGGCGGGCCGGGTCGGTGAGCACGTTCTCCGCCTCGTTGAGGAGCTTCTGCGCCTCGGCCTCGACCGCGCGGCGGACCTTCTCGGCCTCGGCCGCGATCTTCTCCTCGGCCGCGCGCTTCTCCGCGATCACGAGGTCGATGCTCTTGCGGCGGTTCGCCTCCTCGGTCTCGCGGGCGGTCTTGACCCGCTCCTCGGCCTCGGCGGCACGCGCGCGGGCGAGATCCGCCTCGGCGCGGGCCGCACTTTCCTCGAGGCTCTTCTGGTAGAGAGCAATCGCCTTCTCCATCTGGACGGTCTCGACCGTCTTCTCGCGCTCGACCTCGAGGCGCCGGCGCTCGGTCTCGTGGCTGATCCGGGCCTCGTCGAGGCCGCGCTCGGATGCGATCCGGGCCCGCTCAATCTCCTCGGTCGAGGCGATCTCGGCCTCGCGCAGCGCCTGGACACGCGCGATCTCGAGCTGCTCGAGCGCGCGCTTGCGCTCGAGCTTGACCGCGTCGAGCGCCTGCTCGCGGCTAATGTCGGCCTTCTCGAGCTCGCGGTTGCGGGTGATCTCGAGCTGGCGGATCTCCTGATCGGCGGCGATGCGCTCGGCATCGACGATCTTGCGCTGGGCGATGCGCGCGGCCTCCACCGCCTCGTCGGCGGCGACCTCGGCCTCGTCGAGCGCCCGGCGGCGCTCGATGTCGCGTGCGCGGGTCTCCTGCTCCGCGGCGATGCGCTCGCGCTCGATGCGGGCCTCGAGCTCGATCCGGGCGGTCTCGACCAACTCGCGCGCCGCGAGATCGGCCTCGTCCACGGCCCGGGTCCGGGCGATCTCGCGCTCCCGCGTCGCCTGCTCGTAGGCGATGCGCTCGGCGGCGATCTTCTTCTCGCGGGCGATGCCGGCGGCCTCGGTCGCCTGGCGCGCCGCGATCTCGGCCTCCTCCAGCACCTTCTGCCGCTCGATCTCGAGCTCGCGGACCTGCCGGTCGGTACGGATCCGCTCCTCGCTGGTCGCGGCCGCCTCAATGACCCGCAGCTTCTCGGTCGCCTCGCGGGCGGCGATCTCGGCCTCCTCGACGGCACGGCTGCGCTCGATCTCCCGGCGCCGGATCTCCTCCTCGTTGGCGATGCGGGCGTCGGCCACCGCGCGCTCCTGCGCCAGCCGCGCCTTCTCGGTCGCCTCGCGCGCCGCGATCTCGGCATGCTCGACCTCGCGCTGGCGGGCGATCTCCAGGGTCTGGGTCTCCTGCTCGTTGGCGATCCGGGCCTCGGTGACGGCGCGCTCCTGCAGGATCCGCGCCTTCTCGATCTCCTCGCGCGTGGCGATCTCGGCGGCGTCGATGATCTTCTGGCGCTCGATCTCGCGCTGGCGGATCTCGCGCTCCGACGCGATCCGGGTCTCGGCGATCGCGCGCTCGTTGGCGATCCGCGCCCGCTCGATCGCCTCGCGGGCGGTGATCTGGGCGCTCTCGGCCTCGGTGTCGCGCTCGGCCCGCTCGCGGGCGAGCTGGGCGCGCTGGTGGGCGCGGCGGAACTCGACGTCGCGCTCCTGCTCCAGCCGCGCTTCCTCGCTGGCGCGCTCGATCTCCAGCGACTGCTTCTCGGCTTCGAGGTTGCGCGTGCGGATCTGGATCATCGCCGCCTGCTCGATGTCGTTCCTGAGCGTCCGGCGCTCCTCGATGTCCTTGATCAGCGCGGTCAGACCCTCGGCGTCGAAGCGGTTCGAGGGGTTGAAGAATTCGAGCGCGGTCTGGTCGATGTCGACGATCGCCACCGACTCGAGCTCGAGCCCGTTACGGGTCAGATCCTCCTGCGCCGCCTCGCGTACGCGGGAAACATAGCTCGCCCGCTGCTCGTGCATCTCGCCCATGGTCATCTCGGCGGCGGCCAGACGCATGGCGGATTCGAACTTGCCGACAAGAAGCTCGTGGAGGTTCTTCGCATCGAGCGTCCGCCGCCCGAGGGTCGAGGCCGCCAGCGCCACCGCCTCGCGCGCGGGGCGCACGCGGACGTAGAACTCCGCCTCGACGTCGACCCGCATCCGGTCCTTGGTGATCAGCGCGTTGTCGCGGTTGCGCACGACCTCCAGCGCCAGCGTGTTCATGTTCACCGGCGTGATGTCGTGGACGATGGGCCAGACGAAGGCGCCGCCGTCGATCACCACCTTCTCGCCGAGAAGACCGGTCCGCACGAAGGCGATCTCCTTGGTCGATCGGCGGTAGAGCCATTGCATCACCCAGTAGATGATCGCGATGACGATGACGGCCACGATGAGCCACAGGATGAGCTGGCCGATGAACTGCCCGGTCATGTCGCGTTCCTTCCCCTCGTCACTTGCCCGCGATGCGCTTGAACGCGCGGGTCTGCTCCGTCATCGCCACCTCGGTCGGCAGGCGCTCCATAGACGAAGCTCCGTAGAAACCATGGCACTGCGTATTCTTCAGGATGAAATCAGCATCCCCCGGCTCGGCGATCGGGCCGCCATGGGCGAGCAGGATCACGTCCCGGTTCACCTTCAGCGCCGCCTCCGACCACTCGTTGATCAGCGCCGGGCAATCCTCGAGCCTCAGGGCCGTCTCCGCCCCGATCGCGCCGCCGGTGGTCAGTCCCATGTGGCAGACGATCACGTCCGCGCCGGCTTTCGCCATCGCCTCGGCCTCGCCCGCATTGAAGACATAGGGCGTGGTCAGCATGTCCCTGGCGCGAGCCTTCGCGATCATGTCGACCTCGAGCCCGTAGCCCATGCCGGTCTCCTCGAGGTTCTTGCGGAAGGT
>CAZESN010000241.1:0-2969 GCA_964514775.1 uncultured Rhodovulum sp. | reverse complement strand
GCCGGTCTCGATCAGCGCGAAGGGCTTGGAGGTGTAGACCCCGAGCGCCTCGAGCATCTCGGTGGCGAGGATCTCGCGCACGCCGCCCTTCAGCGTCAGGCGGCCGTCGGCGGTGCGCGACCAGGGGGTCGTGCCCGAGCCCTTGGTGCCGAGGTCGAGGAGCCGGCCGTCCTCGAGATCATGGATCTGGGCGAAGAGAAAACCGCGCCCGTCGCCGATCGCGGGGTTGTAGGAGCGGAACTGGTGGCCGTGGTAGCGCAGCGCCAGCGGCTCGGGGAAGCTGCCGGGCAGTGGCTCGAACCGGCCGAAATGCGCGGTCCAGTCCGCGTCGCTCAGCCCGCCGAGGCCGACGCGGGCGGCCCAGCGGTCGTTGCGAAAGCGCAGGTCGGTGCGCGGGAAGTCGGCCGGGCGGACCGGGTCGAAGAACTCAGGCCCGAGGTCGGCATGGGCCCGGGAGGGGGTGTGCGCGTAATCGGCCATGGTCGGGGCTGGTGCCGGAGGGGTCCCCGGCACCCGCGCGGGTCTCAGGCCGGCGCGCCGGTCAGGCGGTGGAGCTCGGCGACGGTGCCGGCGTCGAGCTTGAGCGCCTGGGCGAGGTCGCGCAGATAGGCCTGCTCCTCGGGGGTGTCGACGCTGATCGCGAGCAGCGAGGCCGCGTAGATCTCGGCGGCCTGCGCCGGCGAGCGGACCTGCGCCGCGAGGCCGGCGATATCGACGGGGCGGCTCAGCTCGTCGGTGACGAAGCGCTTCTCTTCCTCGGTGACGTCGTCGGCGCCGAGACGCTGGACGACCTTCTCCATCTCGGCGCGGTCGATCTTGCCGTCGGCCTTGGCCGCGCTGATCATCGCCTGGAGCACGAGCTTCTCGGTATCGGGCGCGGTCAGCACCTTCACCTCCTCGGCGTCGAGGGTGATGCCGCCGCCGCTGGTGTCGGGGATCGCCCCGGCCGCGCCGCGGGCCTGCGCGCTCTTGAGCGCGCTCAGCGCCAGCGTGCCGAGCACGGCCAGCGCGCCGCCGCGGGCGGCGCCGCCGAGGCCGCCGCCGAGAACCGCGCCGGCCAGCGCCCCGATGCCGCCGATCTGGCCGCCGCTCAGGCCGCCGATCTGGTCCTGGCGCAGGAAGTCGCGGGCCTTGTCGGCGGCGCCGGTCGCGGTCTGGCCGACGCTCGTGGTGTTGACGCCGGCCCTGGCGAGGGCGTCCTGGATCTGGCCGAAGATGCCGTCGATGCCGCCGCCCGCGCTGCCGAGGTTGCGGCCGGCGTTCGAGACGCGCTCGCGGGTCTGGCTGGTCTGGCCCAGGCCGTCCTGCAGGATCTGGCCGAGAATGTTTCCGAAACTCATGCGCTCATTCCCCTTCGATACCGGCGCCGTGCGCCCCACCCGATGCGCCGCGGGGCGCAACGGTCAACGGCTAGCACGGGCCGGGGTTCCGCGATAGCGCGCCGATGCGTCAGATCCGGTCGCGCAGGGCGTACCAGGTCATGGCGAGCACCAGCAGCGGCCGGCGCAGGGCGGTGCCGCCGGGGAAGCGCGGCTGGGGCAGGCTCGAGATCAGGTCGAAGCGCCCGGCGGTGCCCCGCACCGCCTCGGCCATCGCGCGCCCGGCGAGGGTGGCCATGGCGACGCCGTGGCCGGAATAGCCGGCGGCGGAGAGGATGTTGGGGGCGAGGCGCTGGAAGGCGGGCATGCGGTCGACGGTGATGGCGAGCGTGCCGCCCCACGCATGGGTGACGGGGATGCCGCGGAGCTGGGGGTAGATCGCCTCCATCCGGGGCCGGACCACGGCCTCGATGTCGCGGGGGAAACGCCAGCCGTAGCTCTCGCCGCCGCCGAACAGGAGGCGGTGGTCGGGGGTGAGGCGGAAATAGTTCACGACGAAGCGGGAATCGGCGACCGCGAGATTGTCGCGGATCAGGTCGCGGGCGCGGTCGGGGCCGAGGGGTTCGGTCGCGGCGATGAAGTTGTTGATCGGCATCACCCGGGCCGCCACGGCGGGGGCGAGGTCGCCGAGATAGGCGTTGGTCGCGAGGACCACGAAATCGGCGCGGACCTTGCCGGCGGCGGTCTCGACGCGGGCCGGCGCGCCCGGGGTAAGGCGGGTGACGCGCGATCGCTCATGGATGCGCGCGCCGGCGGAAGCGGCGGCGCGGGCGAGGCCGAGGGCGTAGTTGAGGGGCTGGAGATGGGCCGCGCCCCGGTCGAGGTAGCCACCGTGGAAGTCGTCGCTGCCGATCAGGGCGCGGATGGCGGGGCGGTCGAGGGGCTCGGCATCGGCGTAGGCGTAGTCGCGGCGGAGCTTTTCGGCATAGGCCTGATAGTCGGCGGCGTAGCCGGGCTTGTGGGCGGCGTAGACGATGCCCGGCGCGAGGTCGCAGGCGATGGCGTGGCGGGCGATGAGGTCGCGGACCAGCGCCTTGGCGTCCTCGGCCATGTTCCATAGGGCGCGGGCGTGGTCGCGGCCGAGGCGGGATTCGAGCCAGTCCTGGTCCTGGCGCTGGCCGGAGCCGACCTGGCCGCCGTTGCGGCCCGAGGCGCCCCAGCCGACGCGGTTGGCCTCGACGAGAACCACGTCGAGGCCGGCCTCGGCGAGGTGCAGGGCGGCCGAGAGGCCGGTGTAGCCGCCGCCGATCACGCAGACGTCGGCGCGGGTCTCGCCGGTCAGCGGGGGGAAGGGCGCGAGCGGGGTCGCGGTGGCGGCGTACCAGCTCGGGGGGTACTCGCCGGGGCGGTCGTTGGCGGTCAGGAGGTCCATCAGGTCCGGCCCCGCGGGTGTGCCCGGCACAGGGTGGGCACGCGTGCCCACTTTGTCACCTTGTTGATTTCGCTTGCGTATTCAGATCGGTTTACCATTAGGAAGGCTTCGTTAATGCGCCGAGGGCATGCGTTTTTCTCTGTTTGCACGATTTGACCGTTGTCAAATCGTGACGCGCCTGCCTGCCCCCGGCAGGCGCGTTCCGCGCCGCCCAGGCA
>CAZESN010000240.1:0-2971 GCA_964514775.1 uncultured Rhodovulum sp. | reverse complement strand
CCCCTCGGGCGTGCACTACATGCACCTCGTCGACCACGCCCGCGAGTATATCGAGCGCACCTACACCCGCCCGCCCTTCGAACGGGCGCTGCGCTGGACGCTCGCGCGCATCCTGCCCCATCCGACCCGGTTCCGCCTCGCGCTGCTCGCGGCAAAGGTCGGCCGTCCGTTCCGCGCGCTGATGCCCGATGCCCGCCTGCGCGCCATGCTCGACATGGCCCCCCGCCAGATCCCGCCACGCAGCCGCATGGAGGATCCGCAGACCTTTCCCGCCATCGGCACCCGCCGCAAGCGCGTCGCCCTGATGACCGGCTGTGCGCAGCGCGCCCTCAACACCGACATCAACGAGGCCACGATCCGCCTCCTGACCCGGCATGGCTGCGAGGTGGTGATCGCCCGGGGCGCGGGTTGCTGCGGCGCCCTCACCCACCACATGGGCAAGACCGAAGAGAGCCACGCCTCCGCCGCCGCGAACATCCGCGCCTGGAGCGCAGAGATCGACGGCGCGGGGCTCGACGCCATCGTCATCAACACCTCGGGCTGCGGCACGACGGTGAAGGACTACGGCCACATGTTCCAGGACGGGCCGCTCGCGGCGGACGCCGCCCGCGTCGCCGGCCTTGCGCGCGACGTCTCCGAGATCATGGTCGAGCTCGGCCTCGACAGGCCCAAGGACGGGCCCGAGGCCCCGCCCCTGCGCGTCGCCTATCACGCCGCCTGCTCGCTCCAGCACGGCCAGCAGATCAAGACCCACCCCAAGACCCTGCTGAAGGCCGCAGGCTTCGAGGTGGTCGAGCCGCGCGACGCGCATCTCTGCTGCGGCTCGGCCGGCACCTACAACCTGATGCAGCCCGCCATCTCGCAGGAGCTGCGGGCGCGCAAGGTCGCGACCCTCGAGGAACGGGCGCCCGAGGTCATCGCCGCCGGCAACATCAGCTGCATGATGCAGATCGGCGGCGGCACCGAGGTGCCGGTCGTCCATACCGCCGAGCTTCTCGACTGGGCGACCGGCGGCCCGCGGCCCAGGGCGCTCGGAGCGACTTGAGCCTGTCGCATTCCGAGTGCAGGATCGGCACATGCTCCTGCCGGTTCTCCTCCTCGTCGGCCTCGCCACCGCTGCCCTGGCGCAGGGGGATGGCCGCGAGCCCCGCGCGCTCGCACCCGAGGAGGCGGCGGCCTTCCTCGGCGTCGGCCGGCTCGACGTCGGCGGCAAGCGCTTCTGCTCGGCGGCGCTCATCTCCGAGCGTCTGGTCGTCACCGCCGCCCACTGCCTCTACCACCCGCGCAGCCACGCGCCGGTCCCGATCGAGGACATCCGCTTCAGCGCCGGGCGCGATGGCGACGCGGCGACGGCAGAGCGTTCCGCCGCCCGCGTCGCGGTCCCGCCCGACTATGTCTTCGACGGCCGCCCGGGCTTCGATCGGATCCGCCGCGACATCGCCCTGATCGAGCTCGCCGAACCTGTCCCGGCCGGAGCCGTCTCGGTCTGGCCCGTCGGACCGCTCCCGGCGGCCGACGGCGTGATCGAGATTGTCTCCTATGCCCGCGGTCGCGCCCGCCGGCCGTCGCTACAGGACGGATGCCGGATCGAGGCGGTGGTCGGCGAGGTCGCGGCCCTCGACTGCGGCGTGAACCTCGGCGCCTCCGGCGCCCCGATCTTCGCCCTCGGCAAGACCGGCCGCGAGATCTGGGGCGTGCTGTCCTCGACCGGCACGCTGATCGCCGGCGGCGAGGTCACCCTCGTCGTGCGCCTTGCCGAGGAGCTCGAGTCCCTGGAGGCAGCGCTAACCCCCGAGGTCCCCGCCCGCGCACCCTAGCGCCCCGGCGCAAAGGGCGCTGCGGGGCTGGCGCCGAATAATGTGCTTTGAAATAAAGTCGCGCCCGGATCCCCGCCGACGGGAATCCGGGCCTGCCGGTCTCAGGCGCTCGCCGCCTCCGGCGCCGTCTTCAGCCGCCGGACCAGGAGCTTGTTGAGCGCGTTCACATAGGCCTTGGCCGAGGCGACCACCGTGTCGGTATCCGCCGACTGGCCGGTGACGATCTTGCCGTCTTCCTCGAGCCGCACGCTGACCGTCGCCTGCGCATCCGTCCCCTCGGTCACGGCATGCACCTGATAGAGCGCGAGCCGTGCGTCATGCGGCACCAGGCTCTTCAGCGCATTGAACGTGGCATCCACCGGCCCGTCGCCGGTCGCATGCACCGAATGCTCCACCCCGTCGATGACGAGCGTCAGGTCCGCCGTCTGCGGCCCCTCGGTCCCGCAGACCACGTGCAGCCGCTGGACCTGGATCCGGTCGTTCGCCGCGTTGGTGCCCTGATCCTGCATCAGCGCGATGAGGTCGTCGTCATAGACCTCCTTCTTGCGGTCGGCGAGTTCCTTGAACCGCACGAAGACGTCGTTGAGCTGGTTGTCGGCCACGCCGTAGCCGAGCTCGGCGAGCTTGGCGCGCAGCGCCGCCCGGCCCGAATGCTTGCCCATGACCAGGCTGGTCGCGTTCAGCCCGATGTCCTCGGGGCGCATGATCTCGAAGGTCTCGGCGTTCTTCAGCATCCCGTCCTGATGGATGCCGCTCTCATGCGCGAAGGCGTTCTTGCCGACGATCGCCTTGTTGAACTGCACCGGGAAGCCCGAGACGGTGGCGACCAGCCGGCTCACCTGCATGATCTTCGTGGTGTCGATCCCGGTCCGGTAGGGCATGATGTCGTTGCGCACCCGCATCGCCATCACCACCTCCTCGAGCGCGGTGTTGCCCGCCCGCTCGCCGAGCCCGTTGATCGTGCATTCGATCTGCCGCGCGCCGGCCTCGACCGCGGCCAGCGCGTTCGCCGTCGCCATGCCGAGGTCGTTGTGGCAATGCGTCGCGAAGACGATCTCGTCCGCCCCCGGCACCCGCTCCTTCAGCATCCGGATCAGGTCGGCGCTCTCGCGCGGCGCGGTGTAGCCGACGGTGTCGGGGATGTTGATCGTGGT
>CAZESN010000239.1:0-3109 GCA_964514775.1 uncultured Rhodovulum sp. | reverse complement strand
CGGCGAGCTTGCGCAGCCACTCGGCCGGCAGCTCCGCGCCCGCCGGCACCGCCTCGACCCCCTGCCCCTCGATCCCGCGGAACACTTCGGCGAAGACCCGGTCGAACCGGTCGATGTGGCGCTCGTCCTTCACCAGCGTGAGGCGCGCGAGATAGTAGAACCCCTCGGCGTCATCGAGGACGATCCCGGCATCGAGCCCTTCGAGAAAGGCGAGGTACTCGCGCACCGACACCGGAACCCCGACCGCGCGCAGACCCTCGAAGAGCCGGGTGAACATCGCCCTCAGATGAACCCGAGCCGCTCGGCGAGGATGAAGAGCGCGAGCGCGGCGATGATGAAGGCGATGCCATGCGCCGCACCGTACTGGAGCCGGTCGAGGAAATCGCCGCCGCGTCGCACCGCCCGTCGCCATCCGAAGATCATCCCGAGGGCGAAGGCGACGACGTACAGCATATCAGGGCTCCTCAAGACGCAGCAGGCTCGCGATCTGGGCCTGCTCGCGCGCGAGCGCCCCGTCGCTGTCGCCGAACCCGTACCTCGCCCAGCGCAGACTGTCGATGCGCACCTCCTGCGCCGCCTCCAGATCGCCGAGCTCGTAGAGCGCCTGCGCCTTGATCGACAGGAACCCCGCGATCAGCACGGCGTTCTGCGCCGCGATCGCGCCCGGCACATGCAGGTCGGTGAGGAGGATCGCCGTGGCGTGCTCGCCCGTGCCGAGCGCCACCGCCGCCACATGCACCCCCGCCTGCGCCGTGCGCACGTCATGCACGCCGAAGCGGTCGCGAAAGAGCCGGTAGGCCTGGGCGAACTGCCCGGCCGCGGCGGCCGGGTCGCGCCGCAGCGTGAGTCGCCCCTGGGTCAGCAGCGAGACGCCGAGCCGGTGGTCGACCGGCCGCATGGCCGAGGCGATCCGCACCGCCTCGTCGGCGGCCTCGAGCCGGCGCGAGCGGAGCGTGCTGCGCGAGAGCGCCGTCTCGATCGCCTGCGCCCATTCGCGCGATTCCGGGTGCCGCGCCCGGGGGGCCAGGCCGCGCCCCGCCGGATTCACCCGGTCGAGGACCCGGGGCAGCTCGCGCGCGACATCCTCCCGGCTCATCCCGCTCGCGAATTCCGGCTGGTAGAGCGCGCGCAGGATCAGCATGTCGAAACCCGTCGCCATGCCGTGGAAGTTGTCGTCGTTCCAGATCGTGTGCGGCAACCGGTAGAGATCATTGGCCGGTCCCAGCGCCTGGGTGATCTCCTCGTGGAGGCAGTCGCGCACATCCTGCGGCGTCGTGTCGAGCGGCAGGAAGATCGCGGCCCCCCTCAGCTCGTCCTGGTCCGACCAGCGCAGGCGGCTCTCGGGCTTGCGGCGCATGAAGCTGCGCCAGTCGGTCTCGCCCGGAACGATGAAACAGGCGGCGGTGGGGAAGATCCGGGCGATCTGCGCCGCGGGCACGCCCTCGATGCGGATCTGGGCCGCGCGCGGATCCCGCGTCTCGGCGATGTCGATCCCCGCCTCGCGCCGCAGCCGGGCAAGCAGCGCATCGAGGTCGTCGCGATAGGGCCCGAGCCCCTGCGGGTGCATGTAGACGCGGATCGGCGCCTCGTAGCGCAGGATGCCGTCGAGCTTCTGGCCGCTCTCGAGCGCGAGGGTGAGATCGAGGAAATCCTCGGCCAGTTCGCGGTTCGACTGCGCCACCCCGAGCGGCAGCGCGGCCGGGGCGAACCGCACGCTGGTGATCTCGACCGGCGCCTCCGCGCCCTGGGGCACGCAGGCGCCGAGCGCCAGCGCTCCGAGGCAGAACAGGTAGGATTTCGGATGAAACATGGATGCCGGCCTCAGCGCCGGTATTTCACGAACGGAGTCACCTGCCCGATCCGGTCGTAGAGCTGTCGCGCCGGGGCATTCGACGCATCGGTAAGCCAGTAGACCTCGGGCCGGCCCGCCGCATCGGCGGCCGCATAGACCGCCTCGACCAACGCCCGCCCGACCCCGTTCCCCCGCGCGCCCGGAGCGACGAAGAGATCCTGAAGGTAGCATACGTCTTCGATCTGCCAGCCGTGCCGGTGATAGATGAAATGCGCCAGGCCCGCGGGCATCCCGTCCCGGAAGGCGATGAGCCCGTGATAGTCGCGAACCTCGGGGTCGGTCAGCCGGGCGAAGGTCGTGCGAAAGACGGCCTCCGGCCGCTCCGTCCCGTAAAAGGCGAGATATTCGCGCCAGATCGGGGCCCAGATCTCCGCGTCGGAGGCGGCCAGGGGGCGGATCGTCGTCATCGCACCCGGCCCTTGCAGGCACGGACAGGGATGATGGCGGCCCTCAGCCCCGCAGGCGACGGACGTTGGCGCGGGTCTTCGCCCGGATCGGCCGAAGCGCCGCCGAGGCGATCCCCGCGGCATCCGCTCCGCGCGCGGCCGCGACCGCGGCCTTCTCGGAGGCCTGGACGAAGGCGGTCGCCTTCTCCATCACCATGCCCACCGCCTCGGGTCCGCTCATCGTGCCCTGCGACATGCTCAGCGAGCGCCGGGCGATCACCTCGCCGGCGGCCATCCACATCTGCCCGTAGGCCAGGGCGAACCGCATCCAGGCGCCGGCCGCGCTGTTGAACGCCTCTGGCGTCAGTCCGGGGGTGCGTCGTCTGGACATCGGGTGTCTCCAAGGCATGTTGCAACGCAGCATAACAGCCCGCGCGCCCCCTGTCACGACGCAATCGTGACGCTCCGCCGCTCATCGGCGCCCCCGCGCCAGAAAGGCGAGCCGTTCGAAGAGATGCACGTCCTGCTCGTTCTTCAGGAGCGCCCCGTGCAGCTTCGGCAGCGCGTCGCCCGCATCGGCCCGCAGGTCTTCGGGCGCGAGGTCGTCGGCGACCAGAAGCTTCAGCCAGTCGAGCACCTCCGAGGTCGAGGGCTTCTTCTTCAGCCCCGGCGTCTCGCGGATCTCGAAGAACCGCGTCAGCGCCGCCCGCACCAGCCGCGGCTTCAGGCCGGGGAAATGCACCTCGACGATGCGCGCCAGCGTCTCCTCGTCGGGAAAGCGGATGTAGTGGAAGAAGCACCGGCGCAGGAAGGCGTCGGGCAGCTCCTTCTCGTTGTTCGAGGTGATGATGACCACCGGGCGCCGCCGCGC
>CAZESN010000238.1:0-3154 GCA_964514775.1 uncultured Rhodovulum sp. | reverse complement strand
GTGCTGGCCTCGGCGCTCGCCATGGACAAGACCCGCGCCAAGCAGGTGCTGGCCGGGGCCGGGCTGCCGGTCGCCGCGGGCCTGCTGGTGGCGCGCGACGAGGCCCGCGCGCGCCATCCGATGCCGCCGCCCTATGTGGTCAAGCCCAACAACGAGGGCTCGTCGGTCGGCGTCTACATCGTGGCCGAGGGCGCGAACGGCCCGGCCGCGCTGTCCGACGACATGCCCGAGACGGTGCTCGTCGAGGAATACGTCGCGGGGCGCGAGCTGACCACCACGGTCATGGGCGACCGGGCGCTCGCGGTCACCGACATCGTCACCGACGGCTGGTACGACTATCACGCCAAATACGCGCCGGGGGGCTCGCGCCACGAGATCCCGGCGCGGATCCCGGCCGAGATCGAGGCCGCCTGCCTCGACCACGCGCTCCGCGCGCACCGGGCGCTCGGCTGCCGCGGCGTCAGCCGTACCGACTTCCGCTGGGACGAGCGCCGGGGCCTCGACGGGCTGATCGTGCTCGAAGTCAACACCCAGCCCGGCATGACCCCCACCTCGCTCGCCCCCGAACAGGCCGCCCATTGCGGCATATCGTTCGGGGCGCTGGTGCGCTGGATGGTGGAGGACGCCTCATGCGGCCGGTGAAACTCCCCGCCCGCCGCGATCCCGCGCCCTCGCGCCTGCGCTACCGCCTGACCCGGCTCTGGCTGCGGCCCGGCTTCCGCCGCCTCACCAATTTCGGCGTGCCGATGGTGGCGGGCCTGCTCGCCACCTGGACGCTGATGGCCGAATACGACCTCGGCGCCCGCGCGGCGGCCCAGGTGGAATCGCTGCGCTCGGCGATCGTCACCCGTCCGCAGTTCCTGATCACCCGGATCGAGACGCCGGACGTCAGCGAGGACCTCGCCGAGCAGCTCCGCATCGCCGCCTTCGTCGACCTGCCCGCCTCGAGCCTCGAGGTGAACGTGGCCTCGGTGCGCGACCGGATCGAATCCCTCGACGCCGTCGAGCGCGCCCGCGTCCGCGCCCTGCCCTCGGGCGTCCTCGAGATCCGCGCGATCGAGCGGGTGCCCGTGGCGGTCTGGCGCAGCGACGACGCGCTCGAGCTCCTCGACCACCGCGGCATCCGCGTCGCCGAGGTCGACAGCCGCCTGCGCCGCCCGGACCTGCCGCTGGTGGTGGGCGCCGGCGCCGATGCCCGGATCCCCGAGGCGCTGGCGCTCCTGACCGCGGCCGAACCGGTCCGCAACCGGGTGCGCGGCCTCGTGCGGATGGGCGAACGGCGCTGGGACGTCGTGCTCGACCGCGATCAGGTGATCCGGCTGCCCGAGACCGACCCGGTCGCGGCGCTCAACCGGGTGATGGTGCTGCAACGGGCCGAGGGCCTGCTCGAGCGGGACCTGCGGGTGGTCGACATGCGCGACCCGCGCCGGCCGATCCTGCGACTCAGCGAACACGCAATGGCGGAACTGGCGCGGCTTCGCGCGATGATCACGGGAGAAGATGCATGAGGCGCGCGCTCTACGAGGTCCAGCGGGCGATGCGGGCGCGGCGCGAAACGGCGCTGCGCCGGGGCGTGATCGCCGTGCTCGACATCGGCACCGCCAAGGTCTCGTGCCTGATCCTCCAGTTCGTCCCCGAGGAGGTCGGCGAGGGCGCCGAGACCCGCCCGGTGCTCCGCCAGGGCGCCTTCCGCGTCGTCGGCGCGGCCAATACCCGCTCGCGCGGGATCGCGCTCGGCGAGATCGCCTCGATGGAGGAATGCGAGCGCGCGATCCGCACCGCGATCCAGGGCGCGCAGAAGATGGCCGGGCTGCGGGTCGACCATGTGGTCGTGTCCTTCTCCGGCGGCCGCCCGCGCTCCTACGGCGTCACCGGCGAGACCGACGTCGTCCACGGCACCGTGGCCGAGCGCGACATCGGCCATGTGCTCGCTGCCTGCGAGCTGCCCGAATACGGCCCCGACCGCGACCCGATCCACGCGCTGCCCGTCAACTTCGCCCTCGACAACCGCTCGGGCCTGACCGATCCGCGCGGGCAGGTCGGCAGCACCCTCGCCGTCGACATGCATCTCGTCACCGTGGCGGCGACGCCGCTGCGCAACGTCCTGCACTGCATCCGCCGCTGCGACCTCGAGCTCGCCGGCGTGGTGGTCGCGCCCTATGCGAGCGGCCTCGCGGCGCTGGTCGAGGACGAGCAGGAGCTCGGCGCCGCCTGCGTCGACATCGGTGGCGGCGCCACCGGCGTCTCGATCTTCGTGCGCCGCCAGATGATCTATGCCGACTGCGTGCGCATGGGCGGCGGCCACATCACCTCGGACATCTGCCAGGGCCTCCAGATCGCCACCCAGGACGCCGAGCGGCTGAAGACCATGCACGGCGGCCTCGTCGCCACTGGCATCGACGACCGCGACATGATCGAGCTGCCCTCGATCCTCGGCGACTGGGAGCACGACCGGCGCCAGATCTCGCGCTCGGAGCTCATCGGGGTGATGCGTCCCCGCGTCGAGGAGATCCTCGAGGAGGTCCGCGTGCGTCTCGACGCCGCCGGCTTCGAGTACCTGCCGAGCCAGCGCGTGGTCCTGACCGGCGGCAGCGCCCAGATCCCCGGCCTCGAGACCGTGGCCACCCACGTCCTCGGCCGGCAGTGCCGGATCGGCAAGCCGCTGCGGGTCCAGGGCCTGCCGCATTCGGCCACCGGCACGGCCTTCGCGACCGCCGTCGGCCTCGCGCTCCACGTCTCCCACCCTCAGGACGAATGCTGGGATTTCGAGGTTCCCGCCGACCGTCAGGGAACCCGCCGCGTAACCCGCGCCCTGCGGTGGTTTAAGGAAAACTGGTAACTTGTGGTGTGGTGCGTGAATTCCCCTCTGAGTAGTAGTAACCCACTAGATATAGGGGAATATTGGATAAATCCGCGTGACCCTAGGGGTTACATGGGGTACGATTGCGAATCAAGGAAACGTGTTCTCGCGCGGGGGCGTGGGATCAGGGGCGAACACAACAGGCGGACATCACCATGGCTCTGAATCTAAGCATACCGGTAACCCAGGACCTCAGCCCCCGGATCACGGTGATCGGGGTTGGTGGTGCGGGCGGAAACGCCGTCAACAACATGATCGAGAAGGAGCTCGAGGGCTGCGAGTTCGTCGTCGCGA
>CAZESN010000237.1:0-3160 GCA_964514775.1 uncultured Rhodovulum sp. | reverse complement strand
CCGGTCCCGCCGGTCCCCTTGGGATAGATCACACGTTCTTCTCTGTTTGCACGATCTGCTCTGTTTGCACGATTTGACCGTCGGCAAATCGTGACGCGCCTGCCTGCCCCCGGCAGGCGCGCCACGATCCCCGTCAGGCACGCCCTCCATTGAGGCAGCGGACGGCCTCCGGGCTCACGCCCTCCAGCCGTGGACCGGGGCGAGGCATTGCCTCGCCTGATCCGGTCCCCGCGCGACCCCGCGCCGGGCGCCTACTGCCCGATCGCCAGATCCGTCGCAAAACTGCCCCGGATCTCGCGGCAGTCGTCGAGGTGGACATCGTCCTCCGGCTCGTCCTGCCGGCAGAGACGGGCCGAAAAGCTCCCCTCCGCCCGGCCCGAGGTCTCGCCGGTCTCGAGCCGGTCCAGGCTGACCACGGCCCCGTCCGCCGCCAGCCAGTAGGGCGGGGTCATCCCCGTCGGGAAGAGCTCGACCTGCGCCGAGCCCGGCAGCGGATCGCCCGGATCGTCGCGGTAGCCGAGCGTGAGGATGATCTGCGCCCCGGTCCCGTCCGCGCGCCCGGTTCCCATGACGCTGAGATAGCTGATCCCGCCGTCACGCTCGATCGAGGCCGTCGCCTGGTCTTCCGCCCGCAGGGTGAAATACGTCGCCGCCTCGCCGTCGATATCGGCGCGGATCTCGCCCAGGACGTCGATCTGCTGCGCCGGTGCGGGCAGGGGCAAAAGAGCCAGCATCAGGATGCCGTGGCGGATCTCTATCATCGGTCTTCTCCGGTCCGGGTCGTTCCCGCGCAGCCGCGCGGGGCTCTTCCCCTGTCACCGGCGCGGGTTACCATCGGGTTAATCCCGACAGACATGTCCAATCATATCATTAACTTGCCGTTTTGTCCGACCCCGGACAAACCCGCGGCTCAGCGCTCCGGAACCTCCGTCCCGGGATCCCTGAGCCCCAGCACGTCGAGCATCGTGTACTGCCCCGGCGCCTGCCCCTGCCCCCAGAGCGCGGCCCGGACCGCGCCGCGGGCGAACAGCATCCGGTCGGTCGCGACATGGCGCAGCACCACCCGCTCGCCCGGCCCGGCGAAGACGATCTCGTGCTCGCCCACCACGTCGCCGCCGCGCAGGCTCGCGAACCCGATCGCCCCCTCGGCCCGCGCCCCCGTCACCCCGTCGCGCCCGCGCTCCGAGACGTCCGCGAGGTTCACCCGCCGCCCCGCCGCCGCCGCCTCGCCGAGCATCAGCGCCGTGCCCGAGGGAGCGTCGACCTTGTGGCGGTGATGCATCTCGACGACCTCGATGTCGTAGTCCGGCCCCAGCACCTCCGCGACCTTGCGCGTCAGAACCGTCAGCAGGTTCACCCCCACGCTCATGTTCCCCGCCCGCACGATCACCGCATGCCGCGCCGCCGCCGCCAGCCGCTCCAGATCCGCCCGCTCGAACCCGGTCGTGCCGATCACATGGGCAAGCCGCGCCTGCGCGGCGAGCTCGGCATGGAACACCGTCGCCGCCGGCGAGGTGAAGTCGAGCACCGCCTGGCTCCGCGCGAAGACCTCGAGCGGATCGTCCCCGACGATCACCCCAGTCGCTGCCCCGCCCGTCACCTCGCCGAGATCCCGGCCGATCCAGGGATGCCCCGGCCGCTCGGTCACGCCGCTGAGCCGCGCCCCCGGCGCCTCGCCGACCGCCCGGATCAGCATCTGCCCCATGCGCCCCGAGGCGCCGACCACCGCGATCCCGACCTGCTGCGTCATCCGTCCTGCCCTTGACTTCGATGGGTCGCGATAGGATGTGAGCGCGATGGCAAAGACAAGACCCTCCGGCACACATCCAGACGCGGGCCCGACCCAGCGCCAGCTCCGCGTGGCCGAGGTGATCCGCCGCGCCCTGGCCGACATCCTCGCCCGCGGCGACGTCCACGACCCCGACCTCGCCCATGTCTCGGTGACGGTGGCCGAGGTCCGGGTCTCGCCGGACCTGCGCCACGCCACGGCCTATGTCCTGCCCCTCGGCGGCGTGAACACCGAGGCCGTGCTCAAGGCCCTCTCGCGAAACCGCGTCGAGATCCGCCGCCTCGTCACCCGCCAGATCGACCTCAAATACTCGCCCGAGCTCGCCTTCGCCGAGGACCGCAGCTTCGACCAGATGGACCGCACCCGCGCGCTCCTCGACAGCCCCGAGGTCCGCCGCGACCTCGACGACGACTGAGCCCGGCCATGGCCCGCAGACCCCGCGGCCGCGCCATCGACGGCTGGCTCGTCCTCGACAAGCCCGCCGGCATCACCTCGGCCCATGCGGTCGCGCTGGTGAAACGCGCCTTCGACGCCCGCAAGGCCGGCCATGCCGGAACCCTCGACCCCGCCGCGACCGGCCTCCTCGCCATCGCCTTCGGCGCGGCGACGAAGACCATCCCCTTCGTCACCGACGCCGACAAGGCCTACCGCTTCACCGTCCGCTGGGGGGCCGCCACCGAGACCGACGACGCCGAGGGCGCGGTGATCGCCACCCGCGACACCCGCCCCACCGACGCCGAGATCGAGGCGGCCCTGCCCGCCTTCCGCGGCGACATCCTCCAGGTCCCGCCCCAGGTCTCGGCGGTCAAGGTCGCGGGCGAGCGCGCCTACGACCTCGCCCGCGCCGGCGAGCACGTCGAGCTGAAGGCCCGCCGCGTGCTCATCAGCCGGTTCGCGGTGCAGGAGATCCGCCGCTCCGACGCGGTCGTCGACGTCGACGTCGTCGTGGACTGCTCCAGCGGCACGTACATCCGCGCCCTCGCGCGCGACCTGGGGGCAGCGCTCGGCGTCGGCGGACATCTGACCGCCCTGCGCCGCACCCGGATCGGACCGTTCGACGTCGCCGACGCGGTCGCCGAGATCACGCCCGAGGCCCCGCTGCGTGCCGACGCCGAGGTGGCGGCAGCCGTGCTCGGCGTGCTCGAGGTGACCGCGGACGAGGCGCGCGATCTGCGCCACGGCAAGCGCCTGCCCGGCGCTGCGTCCCGGCTCGTGTCGACGACTCCGGCCGCGATCGACCCGGACGGCCGGCTCGTCGGCGTCGTGGAGCGGCGCGGCGACGACGTGAAGAGCATCATGAACGTGTCGGAGGAGCAGCCGTGATCGAGTGGTTCACCCTCGTCCAGGTCGCCGTCGCCTGCGTGGTCGGGC
>CAZESN010000236.1:1193-3171 GCA_964514775.1 uncultured Rhodovulum sp. | reverse complement strand
CCTCCGGGCTCGCGCCCTCCAGCCGTGGACCGGGGCGAGGCAATGCCTCGCCTCTTCCGGTCCCGGGCGAAACACCGGGCCGATGCGATTAGCCGGAAGCTGTATGACAGGAGCTTTCGGCCTAACCTTTGAAGTTCGGCCACGCAGTGTGCTGCAATGTGTCTTCCCGAAGATGAGCGCAGGAACTAATGTTGACTATATGGAAGCAGTCTCGCAACAAACTTATGTCGGATTTGATTCCGCATGGACGGATAATCCGAAGGCCCCCGGGGCAATCTGCGCCGCTGTTTTCAGGAGAGATGAACCGCTTCATTTCTATCCACCTCGCCCGGCTTCATTCGCCCAAGCACTCACCTTCGTCCAGAATGTGCGATCTCCGGGCGGAGTTACGTTCATTACGCTTGATCAGCCTACGATCGTGCGGAATCACACGGGCATGCGCCCTGTGGAGCGAGCTGCGGCTTCACTGGTGAGTTGGCTAGGAGGAGGCGTGCAGCCATCCAACCGTGGTCGGAAGGGGATGTTCTGCGATGAAGCCCCGATCTGGAAATTCTTGAAAGATTTGGAGGCGATCGAGGAGCCGAAAAACGCGCGTACCGCCAACGACGGCCTCTATATCGCCGAGGTTTTTCCGGCACTCGCCCTCGCGTCCCTGAATCCCCAGTTCTTTGGCCGGAAGGCTGCGCCAAAGTACAACCCCGCCCGTCGAAAGACATTCAGGCACGCCGATTGGATACATGTGACTGAGACCGCTGCAGCACAGTACGATGCCTTCAGGCTAACCGAGGCAGCTGCGTTCTGCCGGGAACAGTCGCGAATCGAACGGCCGCGAAAAGCGGACCAAGACGAGCTCGACGCAATACTTTGCCTGCTTATCGGATTGCATTGGCGCTTGAGAAATCAAAACGAGTCGGTTCTCCTCGGAAACTTGGAGGATGGATACATGATCCTGCCAGCGAGCCCCGATGTCAGGCGCCGTGTGACGGAGGCGGCCGAAAGGGTGGGGATCACCGCAACTTGAGGCCCATGCGGGCTATGATGGCCCTCTTTGGCAACTTCATTGAGAACATGCTCCGCCCACGCTGGGCACATGCTGTCGCCCGGGGTCGATCACCGCGAGCGTTGGTTGCCGCCGGGTTAACGTGATGAGAATATAGAAACAAAATCAATCACATGGCATTTTGTCCGAACCCGGACACCCGCCCCCGGCCGGGCGCAACCAGCCGGGGGCCTTCCCAGAACCTTCAGTAGACCGCGCGTCCCCCGGACAGGTCGAAGGTGAAGCCGGTGGTGAAGCTGCAATCCGGCCCCACGACCCAGGCGATCAGGCTGGCGGCCTCCTCGAGCTCGCCGCAGCGCTTCATCGGGATCTTGTCGGTCATGTACTTGACCTGCTCCTCGGGCATCGAGGCGACCATCGGCGTGCGGATCACGGCGGGGGCGAGCGCGTTGATGGTCACGCCGGTCTCCGCGTATTCCTTGCCCATCGACTTCACGAGCCCGATCACGCCGGCCTTGCTCGCCGAATAGGCCGCCATGCCGGCATTGCCTTCCTTGCCCGCGATCGAGGCGATGTGCAGGATCCGCCCGTAGCCCCGCTCGCGCATATGCGGCAGCACCGCCTGGCTGACATAGAGCGAGCCCGAGAGGTTGATGCGCACCACCTGCTCGAAATCCTCGGGCTTCAGGTCCTCGGCCTTGAGGTTGGTCGGTCCGACCACCGCCGCGCAGTTCGCCAGCCCGTCGAGCCGGCCGAAATCGGCGATGATGCCGCCGAGCACCTTGCGGCAGGCGACCGGGTCGGTGATGTCGAGCACATGCGCCGTCGCGCCGTTGCCCGCCTCCGCCGCGGCCTCGGCCGGATCCGTGCGGTCGATCAGCGCGACCCGCACGCCGAGACCCGCGAGATGAACCGCCGTCGCGCGGCCGATGCCGCTGGCCGCCCCGGTGATCGCGACGGCATAGCCTTCAGGAAATC
>CAZESN010000236.1:0-1183 GCA_964514775.1 uncultured Rhodovulum sp. | reverse complement strand
GCTATGCCGTCGCGATCACCGGGGCGGCCAGCGGCATCGGCCGCGCGACGGCATAGCCTTCAGGAAATCCCACGTGTTCCTCCTCCTGCATCCATGGACATCCCCGGCGCCTGCGCCGGGACCGCGGTACTGCTAGTATGCCGGGGCCGACTTGTCACGCCGCCGCGCACGGCATCACGCGCCCTGACGTTCCCCCGCCGACATGCTAGACTGCACGCATGACGACTGGAGGACAGCCGCCCATGCCTATATCCCGCCGCCTTCTCGGCCTCGCCCTCTGCTTCGCCGCGCCGGCCCTCGCCGCTCAGGAAGCCCCCGCCCAGCCCGAGGCGACGACCGCGGTCGCGCCTCCCCGCACCGCGGTCACGGGCCGCGACTTCATGATCGCGACCGCCCATCCGCTGGCGACCGAGGCCGGCCATGCGGTCCTCGCCGCCGGCGGATCGGCGGCCGATGCGGCGGTGACCGTGCAGATGGTGCTCAACCTCGTCGAGCCGCAGAGCTCGGGGATCGGCGGCGGCGGCTTCGTGCTCTACTGGAACGCGGCGCTGCGCGAGCTCGCGACGCTCGACGGCCGCGAGACCGCCCCGGCCGCCGCCACTCCCGACTACTGGCTGGGCGAGGACGGCACGCCCGTCGCCTTCTGGGATGCCGTCGTCGGCGGCCGTTCGGTCGGCGTGCCGGGGACGGTGCGGCTGATGGAGACGCTGCACGCCCGCTACGGCCGGCTGCCGTGGCGCGACCTGTTCGCGCCGGCGATCCAGCTTGCCGAGGAGGGATTCCCGGTATCGCAGCGCCTGGCCGCCGCCATCGCCGCCGCACCGGACCTCGATCGTTTTGAGGCGGCGCGCACCCATTTCTTCCGCCAGGACGGCAGCCCCCTCATCGAGGGCGATCTCCTGCACAGCCCCGACCTCGCACGCACTCTGCGGTTGATCGCGGGCGAGGGGGCGGCCCCGTTCTACGAGGGTGCGATCGCGCGCGACATCGTGGCGGCTGTCGGCACCGAAACCAACCCGGGGATCATGACGCTCGAGGATCTTGCCGGCTACGAGGTCGTCGTCCGGCCCCCGGTCTGCCAGCACTACCGTGCCTACGAGGTCTGCGGCATGGGGCCGCCGAGCTCGGGCGGCCTGACCGTCGGCCAGATGATCGGCATGCTCGCGGCCTTCGACATGCCCGC
>CAZESN010000235.1:0-3181 GCA_964514775.1 uncultured Rhodovulum sp. | reverse complement strand
ACCGACTGGAAGGTGCCCTTCAGCCCCTCGCCGTCCATCGGCACCGGGCCGTCGCCCGACGCGAGGAACAGGTCGTAGCTCGACTTCTGAACCTCGATGAGGTTCGGCATTTCCGCGATCTCACGGATCTTCCCGTAGAACCTGCGAATGCGCTTGTGACCGGAATGCGTCTGAGCCATGCTCTCTCTACCCTGCTTGCATGCCGTGCAACCGGTGGGGACGGTTGCTGCGGCCGCGCTGGACGCCGGATCCCATACTCGCGCGGCTTCCCACACCACGCGCCCGGATCTGGAATGCGTCTGTCGGCGGACCCGCACGCAGGCCCATCGAAAGACACATCTGACCGGGCCCGCGCGGACGCGGACCCGGCCTGAATTGGTTAACGCAACTTCAAGTTGCGCTCAATCACTTAAGCTCGACTTCGGCGCCGGCCGCGACGAGCTTCTTCTGGATCTCCTCGGCCTCGGCCTTGGAGACGCCTTCCTTCACGGCCTTGCCGCCGGCCTCGACGAGGTCCTTGGCTTCCTTGAGGCCGAGGCCGGTGATCGCGCGGACCTCCTTGATCACGTCGATCTTCTTGTCGCCGAAGCCCTTGAGGATCACGTTGAACTCGGTCTGCTCCTCGGCCGCCTCGGCGGCATCGCCACCAGCGGCAGGACCAGCAACCATCACCGCGCCGCCGGCGGCGGGCTCGATGCCGTACTCGTCCTTGAGGATCTTCTTCAGCTCAGCCGCTTCGAGCAGGGTCAGGCCCACGATCTCTTCGGCGAGTTTCTTCAGGTCAGCCATATCAGGTTCCAATCAGATAAGGTGGTTTGTCCGGTGTGCAAGGTCCGCCTCTAGCGGACCCCTCGTTGCCTCAAGCCGCCTCACGCTCCTCGAGCGTGGTCAGGATCGCCGCGATGTTCGCGGCCGGTGCACCGATGGCCGAGGCCAGGTTCGCCGCCGGAGCGCCGATGGTCGCCACGATCGAAGCAATGAGCTCCTCCCTCGACGGCATCGAAGCCACGGCCTTGACACCGGCCCCGTCCAGCGGCGTCGCCCCCATCACACCCCCGAGGACAACAAGCTTCTTGTTGTCCTTGGCATAGGCCTCCACGACTTTCGCCGCGGCGACAGGGTCCTCGGAATAGGCGAGCACCGTCATGCCCTTGAGCAGATCCCCGACCTTTTCGCCGGGGGTCCCTTTCAGGGCGATCTTGGCGAGCTTGTTCTTGGCGACGCGAACCGCCCCGCCGGCGCCCTTCATGCGCAGGCGGAAGTCCGTCATCTCGGCAACCGAGAGGCCCTCGTAGTGCGCGACCACGACGACACCAGAGTCCGCGAAGATCTGGCCGAGTTCCTCGACCACAGCTTCCTTCTTGGCTCTATCCACTTCGTTGCTCCAAGTATGGCGTTCGGGGTCACCCCCTCCCGCCGGCTCATTTTCGCCGGGTTGCCCCGACGTCTCGGGTCCGTTTCCGGGTCCCGCCAGATCGCCCGGGGATGCCCCCGTCCACCTGATCGTTCCCCGCCTCAGGCAGGATTTCCGGGGTTTCCCCCAACCCACCGTCTCGGACAGTCGGGCGGATCGCTCCGCCCTTCGCTCCCCCGGTTGCCCGGGGGAATTCCTTACTCGGCCACCGCGCTCGCGACGTCGACGCTGAGGCCCGGGCCCATGGTCGAGGAGATCGCGATCTTCTTGACATAGGTGCCCTTGGCGCCCGTGGGCTTCGCCCGGTTCACCGCCTGCACGAAGGCCTTCACGTTCTCGACGAGCTTTTCCTCGTCGAAGGAGACCTTGCCGACGCCGCCGTGGATCACGCCCGCCTTCTCGACGCGGAACTGGACCTCGCCGCCCTTGGCGTTCTTGACCGCGGTCGCGACGTCCATCGTCACCGTGCCGACCTTGGGGTTCGGCATCAGGTTCCGGGGCCCGAGGATCTTGCCGAGCCGGCCGACGATCGGCATCATGTCAGGCGTCGCGATGCAGCGGTCGAACTCGATCTTGCCGCTCTGGATCGTCTCCATCAGGTCCTCGGCACCGACGATGTCGGCACCCGCCGCCGTCGCCTCATCGGCCTTGGCGCCGCGGGCGAAAACCGCCACGCGCACCGTCTTGCCGGTGCCGTTCGGCAGGCTGACCACGCCGCGGACCATCTGGTCGGCATGGCGGGGATCGACGCCCAGGTTCATCGCGATCTCGAGGGTCTCGTCGAACTTGGCCGAGGCGGCCGACTTCACCAGCCGCACCGCCTCGTCGACGGCCAGGTTCTCGCGGCCCTCGAAGAGCTTGCGGGCTTCGGCCGTGCGCTTTGCAATCTTTGCCATGACCCTACCCCTTGACCTCGATACCCATCGACCGGGCCGAGCCCGCGATGATCAGCATCGCCGCCTCGACGTCGTTCGCGTTGAGGTCCTTCATCTTGGCCTCGGCGATCTCGCGGAGCTGGGCAACGGTCACGGAGCCCGCATTGTCCTTGCCGGGGGTCTTCGACGCCGACTTCAGCCCGGCGGCCCGCTTCAGGAGATAGGACGCGGGCGGCGTCTTGATCTCCATCTGGAAGGACTTGTCGGAGAAATAGGTGATGATCACCGGGGTGGGGACGCCCACCTCCATCTCCTGCGTCCGGGCGTTGAACGCCTTGCAGAATTCCATGATGTTGATGCCGCGCTGACCGAGCGCCGGGCCGACGGGGGGCGACGGGTTCGCCTTGCCGGCGGGCACCTGCAGCTTGAGCTGCCCGATGACTTTCTTGGCCACGATGGCCTCCTTTTTTCCTGCCGCGCGGGCGCGTCCCTCGCGGCGTCAGTGGAACGTGGTCCGGTCCGGACGGCGCGCCGCCCTCGCCTCCCACGGGCTCGATCGAAATCCTGCGATCCCGACCTTTCTCAGATGGACCATGACCGTCCCGGAAAGGCGGGTTCCGCCCTTCCCGGCCACGCTCCCGTCACGAGGCCTTGGAGACCTGCGCGAATTCCAGCGCGACCGGGGTCGCCCGGCCGAAGATCGACACCGACACCTTGAGGCGGCTCGCGGCCTGATCGACTTCCTCGACCATGCCCGAGAAGCCCTCGAAAGGCCCGTCGGTGACGTTGACGGTCTCGCCGGTCTGGAAGGTGATGATCGAGCGCGGACGCTCCTGACCCTCGACGACCTGGTTGAGGATGCGGGCGACCTCGGCGTCGCGCATCGGCAGCG
>CAZESN010000234.1:0-3181 GCA_964514775.1 uncultured Rhodovulum sp. | reverse complement strand
CGGACAGCGCATGACTTGGGCCCCGATGCCGTTGAAACTGCCGGCACTATAGGGAGCCTCCCACAACTTGGGTAGAGTTTTCGTGAGGCGCACAAGATGAGGGCCCCGCGCGCCCTCCGACGCCGCTCACACACCCTGACCCTCTTTTCGGGACCGGATCAGGCGAGGCACTGCCTCGCCCCGGTCCACGGCTGGAGCGCGCAAGCGCGAAGGCCGTCCACTTCCTCAATGGAGGTCACGCACAATGGGGATCGTGGCGCGCCTGCCTGGGCGGCGCGGAACGCGCCTGCCGGGGGCAGGCAGGCGCGTCACGATTTGCCAACGGTCAAATCGTGGAAAAAAGAGAAGGCGGCGCGACCTCTTCCCGAAGCGATCGGCCGGAAACGGCCTCACCCCCGCGCGAACCCCTCCAGCACCCCGACCGCATTCACCCCGATCTCCTCGACCGCATAGCCCCCCTCCATCACGAAGAGGGTGGGCAGCCCGAGCCCGCGGATCGCGCCCCCGATCACCGGATAGTCGCCGCTCTCGAGCCGGAACTGGCTGATCGGATCGCCATGATAGGTATCGACGCCGAGCGACACCACCAGCCGCTCCGGCGCGAAGGCCGCAATGGCCCCGAGCCCCACGTCGAGCGCCGCCCGCCAGGCGCCGAAACCGGTGCCGTGGGGCAGGGGCAGGTTGAGGTTGAACCCCGTCCCCGCGCCCTCGCCGCGCTCGTCCGCATGGCCGAGGAAATAGGGGTACTCGACCCGCGGATCCGCATGGATGTTGACGACCAGAACGTCGTCGCGGCGGTAGAAGATCTCCTGCGTGCCGTTGCCGTGGTGATAGTCGATATCGAGCACTGCCACCCGCGCCGCGCCCCGGTCGCGGAACCCCTGCGCCGCCACGGCCGCATTGTTGATGAAGCAGTACCCGCCCGCGAACCGGCTCGACGCATGATGCCCCGGCGGCCGGCAGAGCGCGAAGGCCGCGTCCGCGCCCTCCGCCACCAGCCCGGCGGCGGTCAGCGCCACGTCGTGGCTCGCGCGCACCGCGTCCCAGGTGCCGGCGACGAAGGTGGCCCCGCCGTCCATCGCATAGAACCCCAGCAGCCCGTCGATATGCTCGGGCGCCACGTCGCCGCGCAGCCCCGGCACCGGCCAGAACGAGGGCATCGCCGAGCCGTCCCGCCCCTCCGCCTGCCAGAGCGGCCAGGCGCGGGCGAGGAAATCGAGATAGTCCGGGCGATGGACCCTGCGCGCCGTGGCGAGGTCATGTGCTGCCGGGCCCACCACCGGCCCGAGCCCCACCGCCTCGACGCGGGCGCGGATGATCTCCGCCCGCTCCGGCTTCTCGAAGGCCGGGACGATCCGCCCGTCCATCAGCTCGGTGTTGCCGGCGTGGCCGGCATGGCGCGGGGAATAGACGGTCTGCATCTGTGGCTCCTGGATCAGAGCGGCGGGATGCCGGCGCGGATCGCGGCGGACCAGTCGCGGCTCTCGAGGGTGAGGGGGACGTCCGACGGCAGCCGGCTCATCGCCTGCAGCTCCGGCAGGCTCAGGCGCATGTCGAGCGCGCCATGGTCGTAGAGATAGGCGTCGAGATACCCCGACAGGATCACCCGCCAGTCGAGCGGCAGGCCCGGCTCGATCCGCCGCACCAGCTCCCAGATCACCGTCGTGCAGTTCGCCAGCACCGTCCGGTAGAACCGCGGCGCCTCCGCCAGCTCGTTGGCCAGATGCACGTATTCGCGGAAAAGGTCCCGGGCGAGCGCGGGGTCGATGGCGACCCGGTAGAGCTGGACCGAGGTGTTGTGGGTCTGGACATTGCTGCGCAGCCCGATCAGGTCGCGCTCGTCCGCCGCGGTGACGATCAGCTCGTAGTCCTTGAAAAAGCCCGCGATCGAGGAATAGACCTGCCCCCGCGCCGGCCGGATCCCGACCGAGAAGGCGAGGTGCTCGCCATCCTCGAACCCGAAGCTCACCATCACATGCGAGATCTGCGGCCCCATCCAGTAGGTCAGGATCACGTCCGTGCCGGTCAGCGTCGCGAGGTCGTAGCGGCGCACCTCCCAATGCTCCTCCGCCTCGCTCGGGGTCAGCCACCGGAAGTTGCGCACGTTCTCTAGGGTGACGAGATCGGGGTTCACGGCATCGAAGGTGCCGCGCACCAGCTCCGCCACCTCCGGCTGCCAGGGCCTCTCGTTGGTGGGCTGGATCGTGCTCCACCAGAGCGCGAAGGGCGCGATCCCCGCAAGCGCCAGCCCCACCCCCGGCCCGATCCCGCGCCTCAGCGCCACGCCAAGCGCGGCAAGCGGCACCACCAGCCAGACCGCGATCCAGACCGGCCCCGGATCCGCCTGGTAATGAAGCGCGAGGCTGAACCAGACGGCGATGAAGCCGAGCGCGAGCACGAAGGGCAGGAACACGGCCCACCAGATCGGTCGTCGCCGGGGGCGCGTCATGGCGGTCGTCTCCTCGCTGCGTCGACCCCGTCATAGCCCGCTTCGCCGGGTCCGGGCCAGTCTTGCCGCGATCGTTGCGGCCGGCGGTGCAACCACCTATAAACTGGGCAGCAGCGCAATGCGGGACGCAAGACCTTGAGCGACGAGACTTCCGACGACGGCGACGACGATCTTCCCGAGACGCCGCGGACGGCCTATTCCGGCCCTGCCATCGCCATCGAGCAGGAGATGCGGACCTCCTACCTCGATTACGCGATGAGCGTGATCGTCAGCCGCGCGATCCCCGACCTGCGCGACGGGCTCAAACCCGTGCACCGGCGCATCCTCTATGCGATGTCGGAGACCGGCAACACCCACGACAAGGCCTACCGCAAGTCGGCCCGCCCCGTCGGCGACGTGATGGGCAAGTACCACCCCCATGGCGACAGCGCGATCTACGACGCGCTGGTGCGCATGGCGCAGGACTTCTCGATGTCGCTGCCGCTGCTCGACGGGCAGGGCAACTTCGGTTCGATGGACGGCGATGCGCCGGCGGCCATGCGCTACACCGAGGTGCGGATGGACAAGCCGGCGGGCTACCTGCTCGCCGACATCGACAAGGACACGGTCGATTTCCAGCCGAACTACGACGGCAAGGACATGGAGCCGACGGTCCTGCCGGCGCGCTTCCCGAACATGCTCGTCAACGGCGCGGCCGGCATCGCCGTCGGCATGGCGACCAACATCCCGCCC
>CAZESN010000233.1:2049-3190 GCA_964514775.1 uncultured Rhodovulum sp. | reverse complement strand
GCCCGGGTTCTGGGTCAGCCAGCCGATCTGCTGGTTGAGGATGCCGATCGCCTCGGCGCTGAGCGTGCTCTGGTCGACGGCAAAATGCACCCGGTCGCTGATCGAGCTGCCCGGCAGCACGCCGCCGCCCGCCCCGAACGCACCGCCCGCACCCGCATCGGCCCCGTAGCCGCCCGCACCCGCGCCGCTGAAACCCGGATCGGGCGTGCCGATCGGCGGGGCGGTGCGCGAACAGGCGCTGGCCACGAGCATGAGCGCAACCAGGGCGCCGGCTTTCGCGAATGTTCTCATGATCCCGTTCCTTCTGCCTCGCTGTCGCGCCCTACCCGAGCAGCCCCGACCACGACGGATCGGAGGCGAATCCCGGCGTCTGCACCCGTCGCAGGTTACGCCCGGTGATGTCCACCGAATAGATCTGCGGACCGCCGCTTTCGCCCGGCGTCTCGCGGAAGAACATCAGAACCCGCCCGTTCGGCGCCCAGGTGGGCCCCTCGTCGAGATAGCTCGCGGTCAGGAGCCGCTCGTTCGACCCGTCGGTGCGCATCACCCCGATGTGGAACCGCCCGCCGACCATCTTGGTGAAGGCGATGAGATCGCCCCGCGGCGACCATACCGGCGTCGCATAGCGCCCCTCGCCGAAGCTGATCCGCCGCGCCTCGCCGCCGCCCGAGGACATGACATAGAGCTGCTGGGTGCCGCTGCGGTCGCTCTCGAAGACGATCTGGCCGCCGTCATGGGAGAACGCCGGCGCGGTGTTGATCGCCGAGCTCTGGGTGAGCTGGCGCCGCCCGCCGCCGCCGATGTTGCTCACGAAGATGTCCGAGGCCGTGCCGCTCGCCATCGAATAGACCGCGCGCCCGCCGTCCTGCGAGAAGCGCGGCGCGAAGGTCATGCCCCGCGCGTCGTCGAGCACGTTGCGCCGCCCACCGCCTGCCTCGATCAGGAACACCCGCGGCGCCCCCGCCTCGTAGCTCACATAGAGCACCTGCCGGGCCGAGCGGTCGATCCGGGGCGTCAGAACCAGCGCATTGCCGTCGGTCAGCATCACCGGATTGTGACCGTCATAGTCCATCACCGCCACCTGCTTGCGGCGGGCGTTCTTCGGCCCCGAGGCGGCGATATAGGCGACGCGACTGTCGAA
>CAZESN010000233.1:0-2039 GCA_964514775.1 uncultured Rhodovulum sp. | reverse complement strand
ATAGCCGCCCTCGCCGGTCAGCCGCGCATAGACGGCATCGGCCACCTTGTGCCCCATCCGCCGCCAGGCGGTCGCGGTGCCCTCGAACTGGAGCCCCTCGCCGAGCGGCGCCTGGGCGAAGACGTCCCAGAGCCGGAACCGCACCGAGACCCGGTCGCCGCGCTGGCCGGCCGCGCCGGTGATCAGCGCCTGGGCGTTGATCGCGCGCCAGTCGGCGAACTGGACCGAACTGTCGAAACTGCTGATCCGCCCGATATGGGCGCTGCGCGGGATCTCGCGGAAGAGCCCGGTGCCAACCAGATCGTCGATCACCACCTGGGTGATGCGGCCCGCCAGATCCGCCGCGTCGGGCGTGTCGGGCACGAAGGCCGGCGCCGCAAAGGGCATCGGCTCGATGACGCCCTCGGTGATCTCGATCCGGAGCGGGGATTGCGCCGCCGCGGCAAAGGGCCGGAGCACGAGCGCGGCGGGGACGCCGAGCACCAGGCTGCGGCGGAGCGGGTTCACCATGAGACCATCCCTTCGGGATTGAACACGACTTCAATGTTGCGCCATTGCGCGAACTTGTCACGCGGCAGGCTCGTATAGGGTGCACACCGGATCAACGCGCGCCGGCCGGCCTCATAGGCCTGCTGGAAACGCGCATCCGGCGCGGGATTCGGTTCGACCAGCCGGATCGACGACGAGATGATGCCGCCATCGGCCTGAAGCTCGGCCCCGACGACCACGCGCAGCTCCTGCGCGTCGCGCAGGCCCGCGGGCACGTTCCAGCAGCGCTGCACCGCAAGCCGCAGCCCGTCGCGCTCGCTGCCCGTCAGCGGCTGGCCGATGGGCAGCGACGTGGTCGCGGGCGCGCTCGGCGCGGTCACGCTCGGCTGGGTCGGCGGCGTCGCGCCGGCGGCAACGGCGGCCGCGACCGCGCTCTGGATGTCGCGCTGCGGATCGGGCGGTGGATCGGCGGGCGGCGTCGGCCGCGGCGTCGCAGTCTGGGCCGGGGCCGTCGGCGCGGGCGTGGGTGCCGGCGTGGCCAGAGGCGCCACGTTGCCCCGGCGCGGCACCGGTCGGGCGGAGGTCGTGAGCGCGATCTCGGCCGGCGGCGAGGGCTCGGCCACGGGCTCGGCGGCCGCCTCGGGCGGTGCGGCGGCGGGCTCTTCGGGACGCTCCGGCGCGGGCTCCGGCTCGGGCGTCAGGGCCGCAGCGATCGTCACCTCCTCGGCCGGGCGCACGGGCTCGGGTGTAGGCGGCGCCGGGTCGGGCGCGATCCGGGTGACCGGGCGCGGCTGCGGCGGGGTCACGGCCGTGGGTGGCGCAACCGTCACCACGCGGGGCGTGATCGGCACGATCTCGGGGCTCGCCATGCCGAGCGGCGCCTCGGGATCGAAGGCGGGCGCGAGGTCCGGCAGCTCGTCCGCGGGCTCCGGGGCGGGCTCGGGCTCGGGCGGCGGCTCCGCTCCGGGACCGCGCACGACCTCGGGCTCGGGCTCGGCCGGCGCGGGATCGGCCGCAGGGGCAGGCTGTTCGGGGGGCGCGTCGGGGGCACGCTCGGCTTCCGCCGCGGCCTGGGCCGCGCTGAACTCGGCCTCCGTGACGAAGCTCACCTCGGTCACGCGCACCGCATCGCGCTCGCGCGGCGAGAACCAGGGCAGGCCCCAGACCACGATCGCCATCAGCGCCGCGTGGCCTGCTCCCGAGATGATCGGACCGGCTCGCATCTCCCGTCGCGCCGCTTAGCCGTCGCGCCCATCGAAGCGCGGCCCCCCCTGCTCGGTGACGAGGCCGATGTTGTGAAAGCCGCTGGCGTTGAGCGCGCCCATGATCTGCATCACGCCCTCATAGGGCACGGCCCCGTCCGCGCGCAGGAACACCCGATCGCTCGCCCGTTCGGCGGCGACAGCGCGCAGGAGCGGGATGAACTCGGCCCGATCGACGGGCGCGTTCTGCACGATGATCTGCCCGTCCGCGGTCAAAGCCACGGTCAGCGGCTCCTCGCGCTCGGTCGGCAGCGCGCTCGCCGCCGTGCGCGGCAGCTCGATCGGCAC
>CAZESN010000232.1:0-3262 GCA_964514775.1 uncultured Rhodovulum sp. | reverse complement strand
ACCTGAGACAGGTTCCGACGCAGGGCTTCGCCTCCGACCCGTCGTGGTCGGGGCTGCTGAGCTGAACGAGGCAAGGAAGGGGACGCAGGAGATGAGGAAGGTCACAACGCTGGCGCTGGCGGCCCTGGTGCTCGCCGCCGCGGGCTGCGCGCGCAACGACGGTGGGGTCACCGTCCCGGATCCGGGCTACAGCGGCGGCGACGGGACGCTGGGCGGGCTCGACGGGGTCGGGACCGGGGCGCTCGGCGCCTATGGCGGCACGCTGCCGGGGAGCAACATCAGCGACCGGGTGCTCTTCGCGGTCGACCAGACGACGCTGAGCCCGGACGCGATCTCCATCCTGACGGCACAGGTCGGCTGGCTGCGGCAGAACGCCGGGACCCCGGTGCTGATCGAGGGCCATGCCGACGAGCGCGGCACGGGCGAGTACAACATGGCGCTCGGCTCGAGCCGAGCCAGCGCGGTGCGGAACTACATGGTGAGCCAGGGCGTTCCGGATACTCGGATCTCGATCATCACCTTCGGGCGCGAGCGCCCGGTCGCGACCTGTCCGAACGAGAGCTGCTTCTCGCAGAACCGACGAGCGGTCACGGTGGTGACGGCTCCGCTGACGATGTGATCCGCAGGGCCCCGGCGCGTCCGGGGAGGGGACCAGAGGCATGATGCGCATTCTTTGCACCACCGTGGCCGCCGCCGGGCTCCTGCTCGGCGTGCTGGCGGGATCGCCGGCGCTGGCGCAGTCGACGGCCGCGGATCTGCGGGCCGAGCTCGGGGTTCTGAGCGGGCAGGTCCAGCAACTGCGCGACCAGCTCGTGCAGCGGGGCGCGGCGGGCGGGTTGCCGGGCGGGGCGGCGGATGCGCTGACCCGGCTCGACCAGCTCGAGGCGGAGCTGCGGCGGGTGACGGCGCGGGTGGAGGTGCTGACCAACGACCTCGATCGGGTCATCGTCGACGCGAGCAACCGGGTCGGCGACATCGAATTCCGGCTGACCGAGCTCGAGGGCGGCGCGCCGGCCCTGGCGCCGGCGGCGGAGGCGCCGCTTCTGGGCGGGGGCCTGACCGCGCTGCGGCCGCGGGCGCGCAGCGGTGCCGGAGGGGCGGCGTCGCCCGCCGCGCCGGGCACGGCCGGGCCCGGCGCGCAGCTCACCGTCACCGAGCGGTCGGATTTCGATGCGGCCGTGGCGGCGGCCTCGGCGGGCGAGAACGCGCGGGCGGTCGAGCTCTTCAACTCGTTTCTCGCCACCTATCCGGGGGGGCCGCTCTCGGGCGAGGCGCAGTTCCGGCGGGGCGAGGCGCAGGAGGCGCAGGGCGACTGGCGGGGGGCGGCGCGCTCCTATCTCGACGCCTTCAGCGGCGCGCCGAGCGATCCGCTGGCGCCGCGCGCGCTCTACCGCCTCGCGATCAGCCTCAACGCGCTCAACAACTCCTCGGAGGCCTGCCTCACGCTGACCGAGGTAGAGCTGCGCTATCCCGGATCGGACGTCGCGGCAGAGGTGCCGGCGCGGCGCAACGAGTTCCGCTGCCCGTGACCGGAGACGCCGGGCTGCGCGCGGCGATCGGCGCGGCCCTTGCCGACCTGCCGGCCGGTCCGGTCGGGGTCGCGGTCTCGGGGGGCAGCGATTCCACCGCGCTCGCCGTCCTGCTCGCGCATTGGACGAGCGAGGCCGGGCGGCGGCTCGAGGCGGTGACGGTCGACCACCGCCTGCGCCCCGAGAGCGCGGCCGAGGCGGCCATGGTGGCGCAGCTCTGCGCGAGGCTCGGCATCCCCCATGCGGTACGGGTCTGGGAGGAGGGGCCGGGGCGCGGCAATCTCCAGGACAGCGCCCGGACGGCGCGCCAGCGGCTGATCGCGGGATGGGCGGCGGAGCGCGGGATCGGGATGGTGGCGCTCGGCCATACGCTCGACGATCAGGCCGAGACCTTCCTGATGCGGCTCGCGCGCGGCTCGGGTGTCCACGGGCTGGCGGCGATGGCGCCGCGGGTACGGATCGGGGGCCTCGTCTGGCTGCGGCCGCTGCTCGGCCTGCGACGGGGGGACCTGCGCGACTGGCTGTCGGGGCAGGGGATCGGCTGGGCCGACGATCCGAGCAACGAGAACGACCGCTTCGACCGGGTCCGCGCCCGGGCGGCGCTGGGACCGCTCGCCGGGCTGGGGCTTGGCGCGGAGCGGCTGGCGGCGACGGCCGCCGCGATGGCGCGGGCGCGGGTGGCTCTGGAGGCCGCCGCCGCTGGCCTCGCCGATGCCGCCCTCGACCCCGGTCCGGCCGGCGACGTGCTGCTTGACCCCGCACGATTCGCGCCGGCCCCGGAAGAGCTGCGGCTGCGCGTGCTCGCCGGCACGCTCGCCTGGGTGAGCGGCGCGCGCTGGCGGCCCCGGCTCGCCTCGCTGACGGCGCTCGACGCATGGCTTCGGGCGGGCCCGCGGCGCGGGGTGACGCTGCACGGATGCGTGCTCAGGCCCTGGCGGGGCAGTGTGGCCATCCGGCGCGAGCCTGCGCGGGTCGCCGGCCCGATCCCGGCGGGCACGGGCGTCTGGGACGGCCGCTGGGAGTTCACCGGCCTCGCCCGGGACGGCGCCACGGTCGGAGCGCTCGGCCGCGATGGCCTCAGGGCCTGCCCCGACTGGTCCGCCAGGGGGATCGCCCGCGAGACGCTTCTCTCCAGCCCCGCGCTGCGCAGCGGCGGGCGCCTGGTCGCGGCACCGCTGGCCGGGCTGGGGGATATGGATATTTTTCGCCGGATATCCGGGCTGGAACCGCCATGGATGTCACGATATTGCGTTGAATCCGCAGCCCCCGCCCTTATGTTAGGCGGGAACACCCGCCCGCGCGTGCCGCGACCGCAGGGTCCGTCTTAGGAGAACCTCACTTGGGCAACACCAAGAACATCGCCTTCTGGATCATCCTGTTCCTGCTGATGGTCGCGCTGTTCAACGTCTTCTCGAACGGCAGCCGCACCTCGATGGGCCGGGAGATCAGCTATTCCGACTTCCTCAACCGGGTGGAATCGGGTCAGGTCGCCTCGGTGCGGCTCGACGGCGAACGGGTCTATGTGACCGGTCTCGACGGCACCAATCTGCAGACGATCCAGCCGCGCAACACCGACGTGCTGCCCGACCTGCGCGAACACAATGTCGAGATCCAGGCGGCCCCGCAGGAGCAGTCCGGCATCCTGTCTGCGCTCGGGCTGTGGCTGCCGTTCCTCTTGCTCATCGGCGTCTGGATCTTCTTCATGAACCGGATGCAGGGCGGCGGGCGCGGCG
>CAZESN010000231.1:0-3267 GCA_964514775.1 uncultured Rhodovulum sp. | reverse complement strand
GATCTCGGCGGCTTGGATCGACATTATCCGACCTCTTTCATGACGTTCTGGAGACGGGCGAGCCTTGAGCGAATAGAGGTGTCGACCATGCGGGAGCCGATCTTGACCACCAGTCCGCCGATCAGGCTCTCGTCGACGGTGACATTGAGTGCGACGTCGCGGCCGACCTGCTTGCCCAGCGCCGACGCGAGTTCCTTGGTCTGCGCCTTGCTCAGCGGCCGGGCGGCGGTGACCTCGGCGGTAACCTCGCCGCGGTGATCGGCGATCAGGGCCTTGACCTGGGCGATGAGGCCCGGGAGCACGAAGAGGCGGCGGTTGTGCGCCATCAGCCCCAGCGTGTTTGACAGCTCGGGCCCGAGCGCCATCTTCTCGGCGAGAGCCTGGACCGCGCGGGCCTGGTCCGCGCGGGAGTAGATGGGGGAGCTGATGAGCTGACGGAGATCGGGACTGGTGCCCAGAGCCTCCTCGAGCGCCTTGATGCCGGCCTCGACCTTGTCGAGGACATTGCCATCCCGCGCGATCTCGAAGAGGGCGGTCGCGTATCGACCGGCAACTCCCGAAGTCAACGATGTGGAGCTGGACACGTTCACCCTTCCGAAGCTGACGATTCCGGGCGAAGAAGCCCGAGATATCCGGGGGTTACGTCAGACTGACCCTGCCCCCTAGCGAAGCCGGTGCGGTGATAGCAGAGGGATTGCTGCATGGCAATACACTGGTGTCACGGTGTTCGCGATGACGGTGCAGATTACGGATATCATTGCGGTTCCGCCCGCCGGCGCGCGGTCAGGACGCTTCCGTATCGCCGGTTCGCGGGACGGCCCGGCCGGTGACGGGCTCGGGCCTTGGTCCGGTCAGGCCCTCGAGGACGTCGAGCGGTCCCGGCACGATCACCCGCGAACCCGAGGGCGGCGGCGTGGCGTAGAGCTGCTTTGAGGCCTCGACGATCAGGACGCCGGCGAGCAGGCGCGGCTCGAACCTGCGGCCCAGGCGCTCCCAGAAGGGCGCGGTCTGGAGCCAGAACCGGCGGTGCGAGGGCGGCGCGTAGAGGGCCGCCGACTGGCGTTCGGGCTGGAAACGGTGACGGCGCAAGAGCGTCTCGATCTGGCCGAAGCTGTAGGGCCGGCCGAAGCCGAAGGGGGTGACGTCGCGGCGTGCCCAGATGCCGGCGCGGTTCGGCACGATGAACGCGATCCGCCCGCCCGGGGCGAGGACGCGCCACATCTCGTCGAGGAGCGCGTCGGGGCGCTCGCAGGTCTCGAGCCCATGGGCGACGATCAGCCGGTCGACGCCGCCCGCGGTAATCGGCCAGGCGGTCTCCTCGACGAGTACGGAGACGTTCGGCGCGCCGGCCGGCCAGGGCATCACGCCCTGCTGGCCCGGCATCAGCGAGACGACGCGGGCGGCGTCGGTGAGGAAGGGGCGCAGCATCGGCGCCGCGAAGCCGAAGCCGACGACGCCGAGGCCGCGGGTCTGCGGCCAGAGCCCGCGCAGGGCCTGCTGGATGGCACGCTGGGCCGTCCGCCCGAGCCGGGTGCGGTAGTAGAACGCGCGCAGATCCACTACATCGAGGTGCATGGCCGGATCCTAGCCGATCCGGCGGACCACCGCCAACCCAATGCCAGGAAGAGACCCATGACGCTCGAGATCATCATCATCCCCTGCCTTTCGGACAATTACGCCTATATCCTGCGCGACAGCGCGACGGGCAAGGTGGGGCTGGTGGACGTGCCCGAGGCCGGCCCGATCCGGGACGCGCTCCAGGCACGGGGCTGGGGACTCGACCTGATCCTGATCACCCACCACCATGACGATCATATCGCCGGCGTGGACGCCCTGCGCGACGCCTATGGCGCCGAGGTGGTCGGTGCAGCCGCGGACCGCCATCGCCTGCCTGCGCTCGACCGCGAGGTCGCGCCGGGTGACACGGTGGCGCTCGGTGACAGCGTGGCCGAGGTGATCGACGCGCCTGGCCATACGGTGGGGCATATCGCCTATCACTTCGCCGGGGACGCGGCGCTCTTCTCGGCCGACAGCCTGATGGTGATGGGTTGCGGGCGTCTCTTCGAGGGCAGCCCCGAGGTGATGTGGGAGACGCTCAGCCGGTTCGCGGCCCTGCCCGATGCCACCCGGGTCTATTCGGGGCATGAATATACCGAAGGCAACCTGCGCTTCGCGCTTTCGGTCGATGCGGACAACCCCGCCCTCCAGGCGCGCGCCGACGAGATCCGGGCGCTGCGCGGGCGGGGCGAGCCGACGATCCCCGCACGCCTTGACCTGGAGCGCGCGACCAATCCGTTCCTGCGCGCGGTCGCGCCCGAGGTGAAGGCGGCGGTCGGGCTGGCCGGGGCGCCGGATGCGGAGGTCTTCGCCGAGCTGCGCCGGCGCAAGGACAGCTTCTGACGCGCGCCCGAGATCGCGCCAGCCCCGCCACATTAACTACAAAATTTAGGCAGTCGCGGGGCTCGGCGCATATTCACCCTTGAAGCGCGCGCGATAACACCGAAGTTTAACGGGTAACGGGCAGGATCTCGGGAGCCTGCCCGTGTCGGTCCCCAGACCGGCAGCCCATTACCGGAAGGATGCGGACGATGCCATCGTTCTCGAGTACCCTCGAAGCCGCAATTCACAACGCCCTCGGCCACGCCAACGAGCGCAAGCACGAGCTTGCGACGCTCGAGCATCTGCTGCTGGCCCTGCTCGACGAGCCCGACGCGGCGCGCGTGATGAAGGCCTGCGGCGTCGATCTCGAGAAGCTGCGCAAGACGGTGGTCGCCTTCCTCGACGAGGAGCTCGACGCGCTGATCTCCGACATCGAGGGATCCGAGGCGGCCCCCACCACCGGCTTCCAGCGGGTGATCCAGCGGGCGGCGATCCATGTGCAGAGCTCGGGCCGGTCGGAGGTCACGGGCGCGAACGTGCTCGTCGCGATCTTCGCCGAGCGCGAGAGCCATGCCGCCTATTTCCTGCAGGAGCAGGACATGACCCGCTACGACGCGGTCAACTACATCAGCCATGGCGTCGCGAAGGATCCGTCCTACGGCGAGCCGCGCCCGGTCAAGGGTGCGGAGGCCGCGCAGGAGACCCGGTCGTCGGCGCAGCAGACCCAGGGCGGCAGCACCAAGGAGGCCGAGGAGACGGCGCTCCAGAAGTACTGCGTCGACCTCAACGAGAAGTCGCGGCGCGGCGGGGTCGATCCGCTGATCGGGCGCGATCTCGAGGTCGAGCGCTGCATCCAGGTCCTGTGCCGGCGGCGCAAGAACAACCCGC
>CAZESN010000230.1:0-3276 GCA_964514775.1 uncultured Rhodovulum sp. | reverse complement strand
AGCTCTCGGGCGGTCAGCGCCAGCGGGTGGCGCTGGCGCGCGCGCTGGCGATCGAGCCCAGGATGCTGCTCCTCGACGAGCCCTTCGGGGCGCTGGACGCGCGGGTGCGCAAGGAGCTGCGCGGGGGGTTGCGCGAGATCCACGACCAGACCGGGCTCACCACCGTCTTCGTGACCCACGACCAGGACGAGGCGATGGAGCTCGCCGACATGGTGGTGGTGATGTCGATGGGCCGGATCGAGCAGACCGGCACGCCGAAGGAGATCCGCAGCAACCCGGCGACGAGCTTCGTGCGGGAATTCGTCTCGGCCTGAGACGTGCCGCCGCCGGACGGCAGACGGCGGGTCGGACATCGTCCGGCCCGCCTTGCTTTTGCGGGGTCGGTCCGGGCCGCAAAAAGAAAAATGCTTCTACCACAAGGCCCTCATTCAGGTTGATAATCACGATCGACTATGTCGTAATAAACTCCGGCGAGAACGACATGAGCCCCGACGGTCCCCCGTCCGCTCGAAAAATGTCGCCGCGATCCGTTCTTGCGATGAAGGAGGTTCGGACATGCAGAGACTGACAGAGAGGCTGAATGCCGGGGTATCGCTCGATCTGGCGGCCGATGCGTCGGCGCGCGAGGCGCTGATCGCCGGGCTGACCACCGGACCCGCCGCCGAGGTGGCGGAGGACGGCGAATGCGCCGTCGAGGCGGCGTCGGCGCGCGATGCCGCGCGGGCGCTCGAGAACCGGCGGCGCCGGCTGCGCGCCAATGCCCATGCCGCCTATCACACCGTCCGGCACGGGACCGAGGAAGCGGCGCTCGACGTCGCGCTCGCGGTGGTCGAGGCCGACTGGCTGGCGCTCCGGGCAGAACGCGACGCCTATGCCGAGGCGCTGAAGATGATCCGCCTCTATGCCCGCGACACCGAGGTCCGTGGCCTGGCGGCGCAGGTTCTGCCGGGCTGATCCCGGCCTAGATCCCGGACCCCGGCCGCAGGCGCATCAACCGGAGCGTGTCCGTGGCCGGAGGCCCCGGGCGAAAAAGTAACCACGATTTTACGTAAAGCTTGCGGAAATGCCCGCCAGTCCCCAAATGCACGCCAAGCGATAGTGCTGGTTCGGGAGTGTGTGGGAATGGCGCTTAACGAGTATATTCGGGGTTTTGGTCTTGGCGCCGTGATGGCGTCCGTTGTCGCGCTTGCGGCCCCTGTGGCGACGCAGGCCGCGACGCTGACCGAGGCGGAATCCGCTGCAGGCAATTTCAGCCGCAGCTGGTCCGCGCCGACCGAGATCGGCAACGGCTATGAGAACGTCGCCGGCACCGGCTGGCAGAACGATCCCGACATCTTCGTCTTCACCGGCCTGCGGTCTGGTCGCCAGGATCTGGTGCTGAACTTCACCGCACCCGAGGGGATCGACCAGTCCTATTCGGCGGGTGGGTCGGTCAACTACGGCTTCTCGCCGTTCAAGCACGAGTGGGATGGCCAGGCGGCCGACTGGGTGCAGGTCGACTACTACACGCGCGAGAAGTCGGTGGTGGTGTCGCTCGGCGAGAGCTTCGCCGGCGCGCTCTACCTTGCGCTGAACTTCACCCATGGCAGCAATCTTGCCTACAACATCTCGGCGCCGGGCAATGCGGCGCTCACCCCGACGGCGCCGATCCCGCTGCCCGCGGGCGTGCTGCTGATCGGCAGCGCGATCGGGGTGATCGGGCTCGTCCGCGCGCGGTCGCGCCGGCAGGCGGTGGCCTGACGGCCTCGGGGGCTGGCTGACGCCGTCCCCCGTCCGAGACAGAGACACAGGAACCGCGCTTCCGCTCCGGCGGGGCGCGGTTTTTTTGTTGTCAGGCCGGTCGCGTCGTCCCCACCTTTGCTCGGGACCGGATAAGGCGAGGCATTGCCTCGCCCCGGTCCACGGCTGGAGGGCGTGAGCCCGCAGGCCGTCCCCTTCCTCAATGGAGGTCACGCACACCGGGGATCGTGGCGCGCCTGCCTGGGCGGCGCGGAACGCGCCTGCCGGGGGCAGGCAGGCGCGTCACGATTTGCCAACGGTCAAATCGTGCAAAGAGGAAAACAGGCGGTCATCCCGGAAAACAGCAGGCGGAAACCGCCTCAGCCTTTCTCGGCGAGGCGCGCGACGTAGCGCGCGAGCGTGTCGATTTCGAGATTGACGGCATCGCCGACCGCGATCTCGCCCCAGGTGGTCTCGGTCCGGGTGTGCGGGATCACGTTGATGCCGAAATCCCGGTCCGCGACCTCGTTCACGGTCAGCGAGGTGCCGTTCAGCGCCACCGATCCCTTGGGGGCTATGAAGCGGGCGAGCGGCGCCGGCGCGCGCAGGGTGATGCGCGTGCTGTCGCCCTCGGCGGCGATGGCGACCACCTCGGCCAGCCCGTCGACATGGCCCGAGACGATGTGCCCGCCCAGTTCGTCGCCGAGCCGGAGCGCGCGCTCGAGGTTGATGCGCCGGCCGACCCGCCAGCGGGCGTCGATCGTCGTCCGCGCCCGAGTCTCGGCCGAGATGTCGACGTCGAACCAGGCGCCGTCGCCGGCGGGGCCGCGGTCGACGACCGTCAGGCAGACGCCGTCGCAGGCGATCGAGGCGCCGATGGCGATGCCCGCGGGCGCATAGCCGCTCCGGATCCGCGCGCGCAGGTCGCCGCGGTCCTCCAGGGCCTCGATCGTGCCGATGTCAGTGATGATGCCGGTGAACATCGCGCCTCTCGCCTGCCGTCTCCGTCGGGCTCCAGTCCTAGCGGGGGCGGGGCGCGCGGACAAGCGCGGCAACAATCCTGCGCCACCGCCCGGGCGGGAGAGACTTTGGTCGCGGTTGCCCCTGCCGCAGTGCAACAAACGCTTGTGGCGGGGGGCACGATCTGGCATGCCTGCCCGAATTCGTCAAAGGGGGGCCGGCCGGTGAAGGATATTCTTGTCGAACTGGAGGCCCGCCGCTCCGAAGCCCGCCTCGGCGGCGGCACGCGGCGGATCGAGGCCCAGCTTGCCAAGGGCAAGCTGACCGCCCGCGAGCGGATCGAGGTCCTGCTCGACGAGGGCAGCTTCGAGGAGTTCGACATGTTCGTCTCCCACCGCTCGACCGACTTCGGCATGGAGGAGACCAGGGTCGCCGGCGACGGCGTGGTGACCGGCTGGGGCACGGTCAACGGTCGGCAGGTCTATGTGTTCAGCCAGGACTTCACCGTCTTCGGCGGCTCGCTGAGCGAGACCCATGCCCAGAAGATCTGCAAGATCATGGACATGGCCGTGCAGAACGGCGCCCCGGTGATCGGGC
>CAZESN010000229.1:0-3320 GCA_964514775.1 uncultured Rhodovulum sp. | reverse complement strand
GCCATCAGCCAGACGCCGAAGGCGCTGTGCGACCCGAAGAGCAGCACGAAGCAGAGCCCCGCCACCACCGGCGAGATCGAGAACGGCAGGTCGATGAGCGTCGTCAGGAAGGCCTTGCCGCGGAAATCGAACTTGGCGATCGCCCAGGCCGCGGCGATGCCGAAGACCGCGTTGAGCGGCACCGCGATCGCCGCGGTGATCAGCGTCAGCCGGATCGCCGACTGCGCGTCCCTGTTGCCGAGGCTCTCGACCGCGGCACCGAAGCCGCGCGCCAGCGCCTGGGAGAACACGGCCCAGAGCGGCGCGAACAGCAGCACCGAGAGCAGCGCCAGCACCACGCCGATCAGCGTCCAGCGCAGCCAGGCCGGCTCCTCGGTAACCGGGCGATACGCCCGCAGCGGCACAGGCCCGCCGGCGGAGAGATCAGCCATTGCCCAGCCTCCTGCGGCTCCAGACCTGGATGAGGTTGATGACGAGCAGCATCGCGAAGGAGATCACCAGCATCGCGAGCGCGATCGCCGTCGCCGCCTCGTAGTTGAACTCCTCGAGCCGGATCACGATCAGGAGCGGCGCGATCTCGGTCACGTTCGGCAGGTTGCCGGCGATGAAGATCACCGAGCCGTACTCGCCGACGCTGCGCGCCAGCGCCAGCGCGAACCCGGTCAGCAGCGCCGGGGTGAGGGCCGGCAGGATCACCCGCCGGAAAGTATAGGCCCGGTTCGCGCCCAGCGTCGCCGAGACTTCCTCGACCTCGCGCTCGATCTCCTCGATCACCGGCTGGACCGTGCGCACCACGAAGGGCAGGCCGATGAAGACGAGCGCCACCCAGATGCCGAGCGAGGTATAGGCGACCTTCACCCCCAGCGGCGCCAGCAGCTGGCCGAACGGGCCGTTCGGCGCATAGAGCGCCGTCAGCGCGATGCCCGCCACCGCCGTCGGCAGCGCGAAGGGCAGGTCGACCGCCGCATCGACCAGCCGCCGGCCCGGAAACCGATAGCGCACCAGGACCCAGGCGAGCGCGAGCCCGAAGACGAGGTTGAAGACGGCCGCATAGAACGACACGCTGAACGACAGCCATAGCGCCGCCCAGACGCGCGGCGTGTTCACGATCCGCCAGATCTCCGCCAGACCGACGTCGGCGCCCTTGAGGACAAGGGCGCCGATCGGGATGAGGACGACGATGGAGAGCATCGTCATCATCACCCCGAAGCTCAGCCGGAACCCCGGCAGGGGCGATGGATGATGGATACCGAGTACACGTACCGGGGTGGTCATGATGTCCTATTGCGCGGTGTAGATCTGGTCGAAGACGCCGCCATCGCCGAAATGCGCGGGCTGGATCTCGCGCCAGCCGCCGAGCTCGCCGATCGGCACCCGCACCAGGTCCGGGAAGCGGGCGACGTCCTCGGGATTGGCCTGGCTCGCGTCGATGCCGCGGTAGTAGTGCTTGAACGCCAGCGCCTGGCCCTCGGGGCTGTAGAGATAGTCGAGATAGGCCACCGCCGCCGCGCGCTGGTCGTCGCTGTGGATATTGCCCTCGACGAGCGCCACCGTGGGCTCGGCCAGGATCGAGACCGAGGGCAGGACGATCTCGAACTGGTCCTCGCCGAACTCGCGCAGCGCCAGGAACGCCTCGTTCTCCCAGTTCAGGAGCACGTCGCCGATGCCGCGCTGGACGAAGGTGGTCGTCGCTCCCCGCGCGCCGGTGTCCAGCACCGGGACGTTGGCGTAGATATTGCCGACGAACTCGCGGATCTTCTCCTCGTCGCCGTCGAACTGCTCGCGCGCCCAGGCCCAGGCCGCCAGATAGTTCCAGCGCGCCACGCCCGAGGTCTTCGGGTTCGGGGTGATCACCGCGACGTCCTCGCGGATCAGGTCGTCCCAGTCCTGGATGTTCTTCGGATTGCCCGCGCGCACGATGAACACGATCGTCGAGGTATAGGGCGCCGAGTTGTTGGGCAGCAGCTCCTGCCAGTTCGCCGGCACCTTGCCGGTATTGTCGGCGACCGCGTCGATATCGGCCGAAAGCGCGAGCGTGAGCACCTGCGCGTCGAGCCCGTCGATCACGGCCCGCGCCTGCGAGCTCGAGCCGCCATGCGAGGTCTGGAGATCGAGCGCCGCATTGCCCTCGGCCTGCCAGTGCGCGTTGAAGGCCTCGTTGAACTCGCGGTAGAACTCGCGGGTCGGGTCGTAGGAGACGTTGAGAACCGTCGTCTGCGCCGCGGCATCGGTCGCGGCGAGCCCGGTCAGCGCCAGACCCGCGACCACGGCCCCGAAGCCGAGCCGGCGGACACCCTCGCCGAGCCGGCGCCCGATCGCCGCCCAGACCTCGCCGCCCGGCGCGATCGGCCCGGCACCGCCGCCGATGTGGATCGCCCCGTACATGTCGAAATGCACCTGCGTGGCGGACGCCTGCGCGGCCAGCAGCCGCACGTCGTCCGCGGCGTCGTCATGGGCGGACTGCACGAGCCTGTCATGCGATGTCAGATGACGTGTCATCCGATCCTCCTGAACCAGTTTCGTGATAATGACGACAGACTTAGTCGCTATAAGCAACAGAAAAGTTCGGAAAGAGAAAATGTTTCTCTGGATCAGGAGGTTGTCAGGATATCGCTGTGGTTTCCGCGCGGGCGAGCAGAGACTCATCGCGCATCAGATCGGCCAGGGTGAGCGAGTCGATCAGCAGAAGGTAGCTTGCGAACACGCTGCCGAAGATCTCGCGAATCCGGCAGCTCTCCTCGTCCTCGCAATCGGCGCAGCGCTGATAGGCGCGGCGCGACAGGCAGGGCAGCGGCGCCATCGGCCCGTCCACCAGGCCGAGCACCGAGCCGATCGAGATCGTGTGCGGCGGCTTGATCAGCACATAGCCGCCCTCGCGCCCGCGCCGGCTGCCGATCAGGCCCGCGCGCTTCACCTCGAGCAGGATGTGTTCCAGGAACCGCTTCGGCGTGCCCCCCCGATCGGCGATTTCCTCGATCGTCAGCGACGATCCGCCCCGGGCCTTTTCCTCGGCCAGGGTGATCAGCGCCTTGATCGCATACTTGGTCTTGAGGGAAATCATGCACCGGTTCTCCACGCCGCCCGCACCGGCCGGCGCCACACATACGCCCGGCCACGACATCGGCCGACAACTCCCTGAATAATCTCCGCAAGCCGCCGCGCAGTCAATGCCGGCCGGGCCCCGCCCGCCCGCCCGAGGCCGCAACCCGGCAGAAAATTCCACCGCGCACCGTCCCGGCCGATCACTTAGGCAAAGGCCGCACTTTTTCTGTTTGCACGATTTGACCGTTGGCAAATCGTGACGCGCCTGCCTGCCCCCG
>CAZESN010000228.1:0-3342 GCA_964514775.1 uncultured Rhodovulum sp. | reverse complement strand
AGATCGGCGTGCCGTAGATGCCTTCGGTGCCGAAGCCGAAATGCTCGATGATCTGACTGGCGGCATAGCCGCGGTGGATGAAGGGCGGCGGCAGGTGCTGGCCGAAGAAGCAGTAGGCGAGGAAGATCCCGGCGATGATCGTCAGCGGCAGCCCCATCAGCCGCCGCGCCGCCTCGAAGACCAGCGCGATCACCAGGCTTCCCATCACGAGATCGGCGGTGGTCGGGAAGCCCGACCGCCGGATCAGGTCGAGATAGAAGACCCAGTTGTAGAGGCCGGTGGAAAAGCCGAGCAGGCCGAGGCTCCAGAACCAGACCCGCGCGGCCGGGCGCGTCCCCTTCAGGTTGCCGATGAGCACGAAGCCGAGCAGCAGCAGGAAGGCCACATGCATCGCCCGCACGACCTGGCTCGGCAGGTTGCCATAGGCGGCGCAATAGAGCTGGAACAGCGCGAAGGCCACCGCGATCCAGAACGCAACCTGCCCAGGCAGCCCCCGCCCGAAGCCCGCGGGCAATCCCTCGCCGGGGACGATGACTTCCTGCGGCGGCGCGTCTGCCTGCGCGGTGTGGGTCCGGTCGGTCATGGGGTTCCTTCGCAGCCGGTCGGGACGGGCCGCCGCAGGGCGGCCCGGTCAGGCGTCATCATCCGCGACAGCGCACGCTCAGTTCAGGAGCCCGGCTTCCCGGTAGTAGCGCTCGGCACCCGGATGCAGGTCGATCGGCATGCCGTCGAGCGCGCGCGCGGGATCGATCGCATTGGCCGCCGAATGCGCGGCCGCGAGCTGCGGCAGGTTCTCGAAGAGGAGCTTCGTCATCTGATAGGCGGTCTCCTCGGGCACGTCCGCATGGGTCACGAGGAAATTGCCGACCGTCGCCGTCGAGACGTCCTCTGTCTGGCCGTCATAGGTGCCGGCGGGAATGATCCCCGGCAGGAACGGCGCCCCGATCGCCTCGACGCTTTCGGCCGGCACCGCCACCACGTTGATCGGCAGCGCCATGCCGAGGTCGCGGATCGAGGCCACGCCGAGACCCGCCGACTGCAGCGTCGCGTCGAGCTGGCGGTTCTTGATCAGCTCGACCGATTCCGCGAAGGGCAGGTACTCGACCCGGCCGAGGTCGTCGTAGCTCATGCCCGCCGCCTCGAAGATCGCGCGCGCGTTCAGCTCCGTGCCCGAGGCCGGCGCGCCGACCGAGAGGCTGCGCCCGCGCAGGTCCTCGAGCGTACGGATCCCGGACTCGGAATTCGCGACGACCTGGATGTAGTTGGGATAGATCGCGGCGATCCCGCGCAGCTTGTCGAGCGGCGCCGGGAACCCGGCTTCGGTATTGCCCGCGACGCCCTCCACGACCGAGTCGCCGAGCGAGAAGGCGATCTCGCCCCGGCCTTCCTGCAGCAGGTTGAGGTTCTCGACCGAGGCGCGCGTGGCCTGCACCTGGGTGCGGGCGCCCTCGATCTGCGCGCCGTAGATCTCCGACAGCGCCACGCCGAGCGGATAGTAGACCCCCGACGTTCCGCCGGTGAGCACGTTGATGAACTGCTGCGCCGTCGCCGGTACCGCCCCGACGCCCAGCGCCAGCGCAACCGCCCCGGCGGCAATGCCCCCAGATCTCAGAAACATGGTCTTCTCCCCGTATCCGTTGTCCATCGTCGCGCTTCCCTGCGGGCGCGACCTGGGCGGAAGTTTATGCGGGCGGACGGAAATTCCAACCTGCAATCGCATCCGGCCGGCATCGCCCCCGCGCGCCGGCCTGCCGCATGCCGTCCTCCGGATGATCCCGCGCGGAACCGCAGCGGTTTTTTCATTTCAGATCAGCCGGGTATCCCCGCCCTCGCACTTCGCCCACGGGCCCGGTCGCGGCGACACCCCGGCGCATGACAGTTGCGCCCGGAGGGACCGGCGAGTAACGCTCGCCCGGTCATGGCCGCGCCGCCCCTCAAGTCACTCCTGCCCCGCAGCCTCTTCGGGCGTGCGGTCGCGATCCTTCTGGTGCCGATCCTGCTCCTGCAGCTCGTGGTCGGCCTCGTCTTCTTCCAGCGCCACTACCAGCGGGTGACCGAGCAGCTCACCGGCATGACCGCGCGCGAGCTGCGCTACGTCATCGAGGAGGCCGAGGCCGCCGGCGATGCCGAGGCCGCCGAGCTGCGGCTCCGCACCCTCGCCCAGCCGCTGAACTTCACGCTTCAACTGCACCCCGAAACCGAGCTCGTGCCAGGCGTGCTGCGCGACCGGTTCGACCTCACCGGCAGCGTCATCGCCGAGACGCTCATTGAGGCGATCGACCGGCCGATGCGCATCGACCTCTCGGGCAGCACCCGTACCGCCTCGATCGCGATCGACATCCTGCCCGGCATCCTCGAGGTGACCGTGCCCCGGTCGCGGCTGGCCACCAACAACCCCCATCAGGTGCTGGTGAACATGATCATCGCGGCGTTTCTCTTCAGCGCGGTGTCGGTCATCTTCCTGCGCAACCAGATCCGGCCGATCCGCCGGCTGGCCGAGGCCGCGGACGCCTTCGGCAAGGGCCGCAGCCTGCCCTTCCGCCCGGCCGGTGCCGAGGAGGTGAGGCGCGCCGGCACCGCCTTCCTCGCGATGCGGACCCGGATCGAGCGCCAGATGGAGCAGCGCACCCAGATGCTCTCGGGCGTCAGCCACGACCTGCGTACGCCGCTGACCCGGATGAAGCTCACCCTCGCGCTGATGGAGGACGGCGAGGACACCCGCGGCCTCGCCCGCGACCTCGACCAGATGGAGCGGATGATCGGCGAGTTCCTCGCCTTCGCCCGAGGCGCCGCCGCCGAGGAGCCGGTGCCCACCGATCCCTTCCGCCTCGCCGCCACGGTCGCGGAGGACGCGCGGCGCACCGGGGCGACGGTCGCGACCGCCATCGACAACGAGACCCCGGACGACCGGCTGGTGCCGATGCGCTCGGGCGCGGTGATGCGCGCCCTCGACAACCTCGTCGGCAACGCCGCGCGCCACGGCGACCGGCTGCGGCTGACCACCCGGCTCACCCCGCGCCAGCTCGCCTTCATCGTCGAGGACGACGGCCCCGGCATCCCCGAGGCCGAGCGCGCCCGGGCGATGCAGCCCTTCTACCGCCTCGACGATGCCCGCAACCAGGATGCGGGCGGCAACGTCGGGCTCGGCCTCTCGATCGCGATGGACATCGCCCGCAGTCACGGCGGTGGCCTCGACCTCGGCGAGAGCCCCGACCTCGGCGGCTTGCGCGCGACGCTCCGCATCCCGCGATAAGGGGCGGCATTGTCCCCGGCGCCCGGGACCGGATGAGGCGAGGCACTGCCTCGCCCCGGTCCACGGCTGGAGGGCGTGAGCCCGGAGGC
>CAZESN010000227.1:0-3352 GCA_964514775.1 uncultured Rhodovulum sp. | reverse complement strand
GCTTGGCGGCATTGAGCGTGCCATAGGGGATAGCGACGCGCAGCATGTAGGCATGGAGCTGGAGGTAGAGCCCGTTCATCAGCCGCAGGGGGCGGAACTCGTCCTCGGTCAGCGACCCGTCGATCCGGCGCTCGACCTGGTCGCGGAACTCCGCGACGCGGCCGCGGACGTAGTCGCGGTCGAAATCGTCATACCTGTACATCGGAGGACTCCGCCTGGCGGCCATGCTGGGGGTAGTTGGAGGGCCCGCGGGTGCGGAACACCTCGCGGAAATGCGCCGGGGCGGCCCGGCCGTGCGCGTCGACCCTCGCCTCGACGAGATAGGTGCCGACCACCTTGCCGGGGAAGGCCGAGGCCCGGCGCAGCAGATCCTCGGCCTCCTCGGGGCTGGTGGCGAGCGCCGCCTCGGCGATCACGCGCGACCAGGTGCCGGCGGCGGTGAAATAGACGACATCGCCTTCGAGCAGGTCGTTGGCGGTGGCGATCTGCGGCTGGAACGTCCGTGCCATCAGCGGGCTCCCTGCAAGGCGCGGCCGCTCTCGATGCCCGTCCGGGCCGCCGCCCCGGCGCCGCGCGGCGCGATGCCGAGGAGGAGCATGACCGGACCCCGGGGCGCCGCCTCCGCGAGGGCTGCGGGCAGGTCCATCAGCGTGGTCGCGATCACCCGCTGGTCGGGGCGGCTGGCGCTCTCGACCGCGGTGACCGGCAGGTCGGGCGCGGCGCCGTGCATCAGCATCCGGCCGCGCAGGAAGGTGGCGGCGGCTGCCCCCATGTAGAAGGCCGCCGCCGCGCCCGGCTTCGCCAGTTCGCGCCAGTCCTGTTCGGCGAAGCCGTTCACGTCGTGCCCGGTGGCAATGCGCAGCGCCGAGTTGCGGCCGCGCCGGGTCAGCGAGCGTCCGATCGCCGCCGCCGAGGCGCTCGCCGCCGTGATCCCCGGCACCACCGAGAAGGGCACGCCGGCGTCGTCGAACGCCGCGGCCTCCTCGTCGAGCCGGCCAAAGACCACCGGGTCGCCGCCCTTGAGCCGGACCACGGTCAGGCCGGCGCGCGCCGCCTCGATCATCTCGCGGTTGATGTCGGCCTGTGCCCAGGACGGCCCGAAGCCCTTCTTGCCCGCCGCGACGATCCGCGCCTCACGCCGGGCGAGCTCGAGGATATCCGCGCTCACCAGCCGGTCGTGGATCACCACGTCGGCCTCGTGCAGGAGCTTGCGGGCCCGCAGGGTCAGGAGCTCCGGATCGCCGGGGCCGGCACCCACCAGATGGACGATGCCCTCGGCGGCGCCGGTGCCCTCGGCGAGCAGCCGCTCGAGCTCGGCCTCGGCCGCCGCCGGACCCTTCGCCAGCGCCAGCGGCCCGGTCTCGAAGTAGAAGCGCGACCAAAACACCCGGCGGGCCTTCGAGCCGAGCGTCTCGACCCGGCCGCGAAAGCCCTGGCCGACGCGGGTGAGCCGGCCCAGCGAGGCGGGCAGCATCTCCTCGACGCGGGCCTTGATCCAGCGCGCCAGCACCGGGGCCGCGCCCTCGGTGCCGATGGCGATCGTCACCGGGTCGCGGTCGACGATCGCGGGCGTCAGGAAGTCGCTGGTCAGGTCGTCGACGATGTTGACGAGGACGCCCGCTTCCCGGCCGATCGCCGCGACCCGCGCATCCTCGGCCGCGTCCGCATTGGCGCCGTAGAGAAGGGCGGCCCCGTCGGCCTCGCCCGCCGCGAGCGGCCGCGCCACCAGCGCGAGCCGGCCCTCCGCCGCCCAGTCGCGGATCTCGTCCGCCGGGCCGGCGCCGTAGACGGTGATGCTCGCCTCGGTCTTCAGCAGCAGCCGCAGCTTCGCCACGGCGGTCTCGCCGGCGCCGGAGACGACGACGGAGCGGCCGCGCAGATCGAGGAAGATCGGATAGTGCCGCATCAGCCGCCCCCGGAGCCCTTACCAACCCCAAATATAGGATATTTTCCCTGTTTTCCTCAACATGCCGCTTGAAATAAGAAACATGTCCCGGCAAACTGGGGCACTGAATGCTGGAAGTCTCGGTATCGGAGCAATGACGGAATGACGGACGCGCTGGACGATCTGGACAGGAATATCCTCTCGCTGCTCCAGGAGGATGCGACCCTGGCGCTCGAGGAGATCGCGCGGCGGGTGGGGGCGTCGAAGACGCCGGTGTGGAATCGGATCCGCAAGATGCGGGCGGCGGGAATCATCAAGGCCGAGGTCGCGATCCTCGACCCCGAGAAGCTCGGGCTCGAGAGCTGCTTCTTCGTGATGATCCGCACCTCGCAGCACGATGCCGGCTGGCTCGACCGCTTCCTGCACACGGTCCGGGCCCGGCCCGAAGTGCTCGAGGCCCATCGCCTTGCCGGCGACATCGACTATATCCTCAAGGTGCGGGTGCCCAACGCCCGCGCCTATGACGCCTTCTACCGGGCGCTGATCGCGGAGGTCTCGATCTTCAACGTCACCTCGACGCTGTCGATGGAGGAGATCAAGAACACCACCGCCCTGCCGCTCGAGGCGGCCGGAGGGGCGCGCGGCTGAGTGATACGGTCGCGATACGCGTCTGTGCGACAGGATTTCGCCGTGTTATGGCAGGGGCCGACCGCCTGCTGCGAGGAAGAAAGAAGATGACCCCCACCCAGATCAGCCCGGACTTCAGCGTGGCGCCCCAGATCCTGCCCGAGGATGTCGCCCGGATCGCGGCGCTCGGCTTCAAGGCCATCCTCTGCAACCGCCCCGACGGCGAGGCGGCCGACCAGCCGGAGGCGGCGGCGGTCCAGGCCGAGGCCGAGCGGCAGGGCCTCGTCTTTGCCCATGTGCCGGTGGTGTCGGGCGCGATCACGGCCGAGAACGTCGCGGATTTCTCGGCGGCCCTCGAGGCGCTGCCGAAGCCGGTGCTTGCCTATTGCCGGTCCGGCGGGCGCTGCACCAATCTCTGGCAGCTCGCGCGCGGCTGACGCGGGGGCGGGGCGATGCTGGGCGGGCACCGGATCCTTCTCGTCGTGGGCGGCGGCATCGCCGCCTACAAGGTGCCCGAGCTCATCCGGCTCCTGCGCAAGGCCGGTGCGGCGGTGACGCCGGTGCTGACCGCCGGGGGCGCCGAGTTCGTCACGCCGCTGACCCTTGCCTCGGTGGCGGGGGAGACCGTGCACCGGGCGCTGTTCGACCTGACCGCCGAGGCGGAGATGGGGCATATCGAGCTCTCGCGCAGTGCCGATCTGGTGGTGGTCGCGCCCGCAACGGCGGATCTGATGGCGAAGCTCGCGGGCGGGCTCGCCAATGACCTCGCCAGCACGCTGCTTCTGGCCACCGACAAGCGGGTGCTGATCGCGCCGGCGATGAACGTGCGGATGTGGGAGC
>CAZESN010000226.1:0-3550 GCA_964514775.1 uncultured Rhodovulum sp. | reverse complement strand
CCCGCCTATCTCGACAGCGCCATCAAGGGTGTCTACGAGCGCGCGGGCCGGATCCGCACCAACGACGGCTCCGAGGGGGCGCTGACCATCATCGGCTCGGTGTCGCCCGCCGGCGGCAATTTCGAGGAACCGGTGACGCAGTCGACGCTCGCCGCGGTGAAATGCTTCCTCGGGCTCTCCTACGACCGGGCCTACAAGCGGTTCTATCCGGCGATCGACCCGCTGCTCTCGTGGTCGCGCTACCTGCGCCAGCTCGAGGACTGGGCCTCCGGGCATCTCGGCGCCGACTGGACCGACCGGGTCGAGGCGATGATGGCGCTCCTAAAGCGCGGCGACGAGATCGCCCGCATGGAGCAGGTGACGGGCGAGGAGGGAATCAGCGTCGAGGATTTCGTGGTCTCCGAGGCTGCGAAATTCGTCGACATGGTCTATCTCCAGCAGGACGCCTTCGACGAGATCGACGCCTCCACCCCTCTCGATCGGCAGAAGGCGCTCTTCGACCGGGTCCATGCGATCGCGATGCGCGGCTACGGCTTCGACGACAAGGAGGAGGTGCGGCGGCACTTCACGCGGCTGACCGGCCTCTTTCGCAACCTCAACTATGCCGCCCCCGGCTCGCAGGACGCCGAGCGCCTGATCGCCGAGATCGAGGAGGTGGACGCGGGCGCGCCCGTCGCGCGGATGGAGGCGGCCGAGTAAGGCCGCCACGCGGGGTCGGCCCAGGCGGGCGGCGGGCGGCCTCTGGAAACGCGCTCCCCCATGGGCGGGCGCCGGAGGATGCCACCCGGCGCGGGCCCGCGCCCGCGCGTGGCGCCACAAACTCACGGGCGGTGTCGCGAACCCGTCCGCAACCGGCGCCCGCAACCGGACTGCCGCGCGCGCGCGAAAAAAACACGACTTTCTGATTTACCAATTATATCAAATAGATAGGAAGCGTCCCACTGTGGGACGCTCCCGCGCCGGCCCGCCTTACGCGGTGATCAGCGTCTCCGCCGCCGTGCCGGTCTTGCTCTCGAGCCGGCGCTTGAGCTTGCCGAGCGCCTGCGCCTCGAGCTGGCGGATGCGCTCCTTCGAGAGCCCCAGTTCCTGGCCGAGGCTCTCGAGCGTGCGCGGCTCCTCGCGGAGCTTGCGCTCGACGATGATCATCCGCTCGCGCGCGTTCAGCGCCGCCATCGCATCGGCCAGCCAGTCACGCGCCCGGGTCAGGTCCGCCCGCCGCGTCACCGTCTCGGCCGCCTGCGGCGCATCGTCCTCGAGCGCTTCAACCCATTCGCGCCCCTCCTCGCCGGCCTGCTGGGCATTGAGCGAGAAATCGGCGCCCGAGAGCCGGGCGTCCATCATCTCGACGTCGCGCAGCGGCACCCGCATCTCCTCGGCGATCATCTCGCGCAGCCGGTGGCTGTCGATCACCTCGCCCGAGGCCCCCGCCTCGCGCTCGAGCCGCGCCCGCACCCGGCGCAGGTTGAAGAAGAGCGCCTTCTGCGACGAGGTCGAGCCGGTGCGCACCATCGACCAGTTGCGCATCACATAGTCCTGGATCGACGCCTTGATCCACCAGACCGCATAGGTCGAGAAGCGCACGCCGCGGTCGGGATCGAACTTCTCCGCCGCCTTCATCAGACCCACGCCCGCCTCCTGGATCAGGTCGGGCATCGGCGCGCCATAGCGGCGATAGCGCCCGGCCATCGAGATCGCGAGCCGCATGTAGGCGTTCACCAGCCGGTGCAGCGCCTTCTCGTCGCCGTCGTTGCGCCAGGCGCGGGCGAGCGCGAGCTCGGTATCGGCATCGAGCATCTCGGCGCCCATGGCCTGCCGGGTCACCATCGCGGTTCCGCTGTCGTCGAAAGCCATCGTTGCGTCCTCCGTTCGGGAGGGGCCCCGGCAGGGCCCCAGAGGTCCCGTTTCAATCGAGACTAATGCCTCTCCAACGCGCGAAGAAGCCGATCGGTTCTTGTTTCCATTCACGAATCCGGCACGATCTGGAACCGTTCCGAAGCGGCGGCCGTTATCCCCGAGCGATTTCGTTGCCTTTTCCGAAGGTTGCGCTATCGCGCGGGCGCCATCGGCGAACGACCGCTCACGCGCGGACACGCAGACGTGATCGGTGCGGGGCCGGCCGGGCCGGGTGGGTGCGGCCTTGCACGGGTCCGGCGGGCCGCTTATGCCGGAGGGCGGTGTTCACGGGGCTCGGGAGAAGGCATGTCCGGCGATCTCAGACTGACCCTCGCCCAGCTCAATCCGGTGGTCGGCGATCTGGCCGGCAACCGGGCCAGGGCCCGGACGGCGCATCGGGCCGGCGCGGAGGCGGGATCCGATCTCGTCGTCCTGCCGGAGATGTTCCTCGCCGGCTACCAGACCCAGGATCTGGTGCTGAAGCCCGCCTTCGTCGCCCATTGCGCCGAGGAGCTCGAACTGCTCGCCCGTGACTGCGCCGAGGGTCCGGCGCTCGGGATCGGCCTGCCCTGGGCGGAGGGAGGCCGGCTCTACAACGTCTATGCCATCCTCGCGGGCGGGCGCGTCGTCGGCATGGCGCGCAAGCATCACCTGCCGAACTACAACGTCTTCGACGAGCCGCGGGTGTTCGCCTCGGGCCAGATCTCGGGGCCGTTCTCGCTCGGCGGGCTGCGCTTCGGGGTGCCGATCTGCGAGGACGGCTGGCACGCGGACGTGGCGGAGACCATGGCCGAGAGCGGGGCCGAGGCGCTGATCGTGCCGAACGGATCGCCCTACCGGCGCGGCAAGTTCGACGTGCGCATGGGGCATATGGTCGCGCGGGTGGTCGAGACCGGGCTGCCGCTCGTCTATGTCAACATGGTCGGCGGGCAGGACGACCAGGTGTTCGACGGCGGCTCCTTCGCGCTGAACCCCGGGGGCAGGCTGGCGGTGCAGCTTCCGGTCTTCGAGGAGGCGGTGGCGCATGTCACGCTCAGCGGCGGCGCCGAAGGATGGCGGGTCGAGCCGGGGCCGGTCGAGGTGCATCCCGAGATCCGCGAGCAGGACTATCACGCGGCGGTGCTGTCGCTCAGGGACTACGCGGGCAAGTCGGGATTCAAGCGCGTCCTTCTGGGCCTGTCGGGAGGGGTCGACAGCGCGCTGGTGGCTGCGATCGCGGTCGATGCGCTGGGGCCGGAAAACGTCCGGGGGGTGATGCTCGCCTCCGAGTTCACCTCGCGCGAGAGCCGCGAGGATGCGGAGGGGGTCGCGGCGCGGCTCGGCTGCCGGCTCGACGAGCTCTCGATCGAGCCGGCGCGGGCCGCGGTGATGGGGACGCTGGCGGGGCTCTTCGAGGGGCAGGCCGCGGACGTGACCGAGGAGAACGTGCAGTCGCGCCTGAGGGGGGTGCTGCTGATGGCGCTCTCGAACAAGTTCGGGGAGATGCTGCTGACCACCGGCAACAAGTCGGAGGTCGCGGTCGGCTACTCGACGATCTACGGGGACATGGCCGGCGGCTACAACCCGATCAAGGACGTCTACAAGACCCGGGTCTTCGACCTCTGCTGCTGGCGCAACGAGACCCACCGGCCGTGGATGAAGGGGCCGGCCGGCGAGG
>CAZESN010000225.1:0-3550 GCA_964514775.1 uncultured Rhodovulum sp. | reverse complement strand
GACCACATGGGCGTGCGGGATCGGGCTCGGATGCGCGCCGCCGGCGACGAGGCCGGCGAAATGGGCCATGTCGACCATCAGATACGCGCCGATGCTGTCGGCGATGGCGCGAAAGCGCGCGAAGTCGATCTGGCGCGGGATCGCCGAGCCGCCGGCGATGATGAGCTTGGGCCTGTGCTCCTTGGCCAGTTCCTCGACCGCGTCGTAGTCGAGCTGCTGGTCCTGGCGGCGCACGCCGTAATGGACGGCGTTGAACCACTTGCCCGACATGTTGGGCCGCGCGCCGTGGGTGAGGTGGCCGCCCGAGGAGAGGTCCATCGCGAGGAAGGTGTCGCCGGGCTGGAGCAGCGACAGGAACACCGATTGGTTCGCCTGGCTGCCCGAGTTCGGCTGGACATTGGCGAACTTCGCCCCGAAGAGCTGGCAGGCGCGCTCGATCGCCAGGGTCTCGGCGACGTCGACGAACTGGCAGCCGCCGTAGTAGCGCCGGCCCGGATAGCCTTCGGCGTATTTGTTGGTCATCACCGAGCCCTGGGCCTCGAGCACCGCGCGGCTGACGATGTTCTCGGAGGCGATCAGCTCGATCTCGTCGCGCTGGCGGCCGAGTTCGTCCCGGATCGCGCCGGCGATACCGGGGTCGCTGTCGGCCAGGGTGGCGGTGAAGAAGCCGTTCGACGCGACGCCGTCTTTCATTGATGCTCTCCCGGTGGTCGGATTCCGTGCCGGGCTCATACTCCCGCCCGGCCCCGGTGGCAAACCGGAAAGGGCGCGCGGCCCGGGATCCCGTCGGCGGCGAGGGCCGGGCACGGGCCTGGGCACGCGTGCCCATTTTTCATATCATTGATTTTATAGGGTAATTCCGGGGCGATAACCACTAGGAAAGCTTCGTTAAGGCAATGGGGCGGCGGAGCGGCGGAATTCGTGCCCTCCCCCGGGACAGAGGAACTTGGCAGGTCGGCCTTTCCCCGGCATCCTTGCCGTGTGGGAGAGCCGCGTTGCAGGCCGCGTGATCCAGCGGGTGGGGGCGGAAATGCCGATCGAAACGGTGAGCCGGGCGATCCAGCGCGCGGCGGTTGATCCTGCCGCCTGGGCGGAGGTGCAGGCGTGTTGCGAGGCCTTCCTTGGCGCCTTCGCCTCGCAGCTGGTCCGCGTTGATCATATGAACGGTAGCGGATCCTGGTGCCGCACCAGCCACTGCATGGACGAGGACGACTATTTCGCCGAGATCATCCGCAACTCGGAACATGCGCGCTTTGCCCGGGCGAACCCGCACTGGCGCCGGTTCACCGATCGTGACGTCATCACACCCGAGGAGATCGAACGCAGCGAGTTCTATGCCATCTCGCGCCGCTATGACGTCGGCTGGCGTCTCGGGCTGCGGCTGGTCGACGAGCCCGATGTCTCGAAAGCCGTCGTCTTCCTGTGGCGACCGCAGGAAGGCCATGTGGGACAGGTCGAGATCGACCGGCTCGGATTGATCGAGAGGCAGTTGCGGCTCGCGGCCTTCGTGGCCAACCAGCTTCCGGGCGGGATCGTCGGCCATGGCCATCTGCTCGACGGGCTGGAACGGGCCGAGCGGGCGGCACTGGTCGCGACGCCGCTCGGCGCGGTGCTGCATGCCAATGCGCGCGCCGAGGCGATGCTGGCCGCGGGTGACGGGCTGGCGCTCGTCCGCGGCAGGCTGATGGCGGCGCGGCCGGCTCGGGACGCGCTCGGCCGTGCGCTGGCCGCTGCAGGCGGGGCAGGAGGGGGTACGGTGGCTGTGCCGCGGCCTTCCGGGCGGGCGCCCTGGCTGGTGACGGCGGCGCCGCTCGCGGCGGCGGTCGGGTTTCCCGGCCCGCCTGAGCCGCGGGTGCTGGTGCTGATCCGCGACCCCGAGGCGCGCGAGATGCCCGAGGGAGCAGTTCTGATCCGGGCCTTCGGGCTGACGCCGGCCGAGGCGGCAGTCTGCAGGCGCTTTGCGACCGGCAAGACCCTGCCCGAGATCGCCGATGCGCGTGGTGTCTCCGAGGGCTCGACCCGCCAGCAGCTCAAGGCGGCGATGGGCAAGCTCGGGGTGGGGCGGCAGGCGGAGCTGATGCGGCTCCTGCGCGCGCTGCCGGGGGACGGGCATATACCGGATGGGAGATGACCGGCGGGGCTGGGGTGTGTGAGCCTCGGCCCAAGGTTAACCTTGATGGGGTAGGTCATGAAACGGTGGGTGTTGGCGGCGGCGCTGGTGTTGCCGATAGGGCAGGCGGAGGCGGCGGTGTTGTACGGGTCTTCCAACGTTGGGGGTTGGACGGAGGGCGGGGTCCGTGTGACGGACGAAAGCAGTCCTCCTTCCGTTACCACCGGCGGCGGTATCTCGACTTTCCAGTCGTCGGCCTCAATCGACCTGGACGGCATGGTCGGGTCGGCGGCATCCCGTGCCAATGTTGAGACGGGGGAGTTTTCCGCAGGCGCGTCCATAACCGGCCACGATCCGACGAGGACCTCCCTTGTAAACTCGCGCCTTGAGGTCCGGGAAGGCTTCAGCGTCGAAGGAGCCGGCATCGTCCGCTTCACCCTGGATCTGCTGGGACGGGAAGAGGTGTCGATGCTTCCGCAGTTCGGCGTAGGTACTCAATTAAGGGCGACACTGTCGGCTAGACCTTTGGGAGGACTCAGAACGTATGATGAATAAGTCTCCTCGGTGAGAAGCAACGCCAACAATCAAGTGGCAGTGCACAGGCCTATCTCGGAATCAATTTTCATTGATTTGGATGTCAAAGATGGAGAGAAATACAACTTTGATATTGTGCTTTCTGCTATATCGCAGGGAAACAGCAACCGTGGTCTCGAAAGCGCTTCACTGATGCTGTCGGGCCTTCTCTCGATCACGCATTCCGACGATATCAAACTGACATTCGACGACCCCTACTTCCTCTCGCCTGATCAACCCCCCGTCATCCCCCTCCCGGCCCCGGCGCTTCTCCTGCTCACCGGCCTTGCCGGGCTCGCCGTCGCTCGGCGGCGGGCGGGGCACGCCTGATCGCGACATTTCAGCGTAACCATTTCAGCAGGCGAAGGTCCGGCCCCCGCCGGGCCTTTATTCGTCCCACACCCCCGCCACTCTTGTGGTTCGCGGCGGCGCGCGGCAGGGTTCGCGGCAGCGTGCGTCCGGCGGATCCGGGGGGAGAGCGTGGCCTTCGAGCGTATCCATTTCATTGCGAGCCCCGTCGCCATCGCCCAGGCGGCGCGCGCGCGGCTGGTCGCGCTGCACGGGCAGAGCCCGGTCGAGGAGGCGGGCGTGATCGTGGCGCTCGGCGGCGACGGGCTGATGCTCGACACGCTGCACGGCACCGGGCGCAACGGCCTGCCGGTCTATGGCATGAACCGCGGCACGGTCGGCTTTCTGATGAACGAGTATTCCGAGGAGAACCTGCCCGGGCGGCTGGCGGCGGCCGAGGCGGCGGACATCCACCCGCTGCGCCTGCGCGCGACGCTGGCGGACGGGCGGATCGAGGAGGCGCTCGCGATCAACGAGGTCTCGATCCTGCGCGCCGGTCCCCAGGCGGCGAAGCTGCGC
>CAZESN010000224.1:0-3563 GCA_964514775.1 uncultured Rhodovulum sp. | reverse complement strand
GGGTGAAGCCCTCGGTGTCGCGGTCCATCCACTGCACCATGTAGTGGCAGCCGATCCCGGCATAGGCGCGCGAGCCGTCGGGGACGCGGGTCGAGGTGTTGTGGGGGCAGCCCGAGCAGAACCAGGGCTTGCGGGTGGCGATCTCCTCGGCGTTGTCAGCGCGGACCGCCTCCTCGAGCATCGAGCGGCGGGCGAGGAGCGTGGCGGTCTCGACGCCCTCGCGGCCGAGGATCTGGCCGAGGGTGCGGGCGATCTTGACCGGGTCGAGCGCGGATTTGACGGAGAAGACGGTCTGGCCGGTCTCGTCCTTCCAGCCGATGACCCGGCGGCCGCGGCGGTCGTCGAAGATCGCCTCCTTGACCTGGACCTCGATGAGCTTGCGCTTCTCCTCGACGACTATGATGAGCTCGAGCCCCTCGGCCCATTCGCGGAAGCTCTCCATGTCGAGCGGCCAGACCATCCCGACCTTCCAGGTGGTGACCCCCAGGCGCTCGGCCTCGGCGGCGTCGATGCCGAGGAGGTCGAGGGCATGGACGGTGTCGAGCCAGGACTTGCCGGCGGAGACGATGCCGATCCGCGCGCCGGGGCGGCCGTGGACGCGGCGATCGATGCGGTTCGCGCGGCCGAACGCCTCGGCGGCGAAGCGCTTGTGGTCGTGCATCCGGGCTTCCTGGACCACCGGCGTGTCGCCGAGGCGGATGTTGAGGCCGCCCTCGGGCATGGGGAAGTCGTCGGGGGTGACGATGTTCAGGCGGTGGGGATCGCCGTCGACGACCTCGGTCACCTCGATCGTGTCCTTGACGCATTTGAGCCCGACCCAGGTGCCGGCATAGCGCGAGAGCGCCCAGCCGAGGAGGGCGTAGTCGAGCACCTCCTGCACGCCGGCGGGCGAGAGGACCGGCATCATCGCGTCGACCATGGCGAATTCGGAATGGTGGAGCGTGGTCGAGCTCTCGCCGGTGTGGTCGTCGCCCATGCAGGCGAGCACGCCGCCCAGGGCCGCGGTGCCGGCCATGTTGGCGTGGCGGAAGACGTCGCCGCAGCGGTCGACGCCGGGGCCCTTGCCGTACCAGAGGCCGAAGACACCGTCGACGCGGCCCTCGCCGCGCAGCGCCGCCTGCTGGGTGCCCCAGAGGGCGGTGGCGGCGAGGTCCTCGTTGAGGCCGGGCTCGAAGTGGATATCGGCGGCGGTGAGCTCGCGCCGGGCGCGGACCATCTGCTGGTCGACGCCGCCGAGCGGCGAGCCGCGGTAGCCGGTGGCGAAGCCCGCGGTGGCGAGGCCGGCGGCCTCGTCGCGGGCCTTCTGCATCAGGAGGGCGCGCACCAGGGCGTGGGTGCCGCCGAGCAGGACCTGGCGTTTGGACAGGTCGAAACGGTCGCCGAGCGAGACGTCGTGCAGCATGATCTCCCCTTCCGCCTCCGGCCCTCGGGCTGCGGATGGCTTTTTCCTGAATCTAGGCCGGAAGTCGCGGATGAAAAAGAAAAATAGCACGCCCGGATATGGTACATGCGAGATCGAAGGATTATGTCCCCGGCGCATGTGCGCACGACATTCCGCAGGGCGGCGATGACCGTGTCATGCAATCTGTGATAAAGGCTTGCAGCGCGGGGGCGCCGGGAGGCCACCGAACTGGAGCGAACAGCCCGTGATGGACTGGGACAAGTTGCGAATCTTCCACGCTGTCGCGGATGCCGGCAGCCTGACACATGCCGGGGAGACGCTGCATCTCAGCCAGTCGGCGGTCAGCCGCCAGATCCGCGCGCTGGAGGAAAGCCTCAACACGACGCTGTTCCGCCGGCACGCGCGCGGGCTGATCCTCACGGAACAGGGCGAGCTCCTGTTCGAGGCCACCCGCACGATGACCAAGCGGCTGGAGACCACCGCCGCCCGGATCCGCGACAGCGAGGACGAGGTCTTCGGCGAGCTGCGGGTGACCACGACCCTCGGCTTCGGCACGCTCTGGCTGGCTCCGCGGCTGCCGCGGCTCTACGAGCGCTATCCGAACCTGCGCATCGACCTGATGCTCGAGGAGCGTGTCCTCGACCTGCCGATGCGCGAGGCCGACATCGCGATCCGCATGAAGGAGCCGAGCCAGGCCGACCTGATCCGCCGGCGGCTGATGGACGTGCGCATCAAGCTCTATGCGAGCCGCGCCTATGTCGACCGCTACGGCGTGCCCGAGACCACGGACCAGCTCACCGACCACCGGCTGATCATCCAGAGCCCGACCTCGCCGCAGGTGCGCGCGGGCCTCGATTTCACGCAGCCGCTGCTGTCGCGGGGGGCCCGCGCATCGCTCACGGTCAACAATTACTTCGGGATCCTGCAGGGCGTCATTCAGGGGCTCGGGATCGGGTCGCTGCCCGACTACGTGACACACGACTTCCCGGACCTGGTCAACGTTCTCCCCGATGCGGAGAGCGCGGCCATTCCCGTCTATCTTGCATATGTGGAAGAATTAAGACATTCCAAGCGGGTATGCGCGTTCCGCGACTTCGTCGTCGAGGAAATTCAGGCGTACCGCCGGAACGCCGCGGCCGAGCCAGATCTCGCGGCCGAAGCCATGCCGTGACAGCATGCCAGCCATGCACAAGGATTAGGCATCTCGCGCTTGCATCATGAGCAGGCCCTCCCTATATATCAACTTGAAGTTGGGCAGCCGGTTCGCCGGCCGCTCTCTTCAACCTCCCTGTTGGACTTGGGCCGAGCGAAAGCTCGGCCTTTTTTTTCGTGCGGGCCCCGGCGGCGGGTCGAGGGGGCCATCGCGCTCCCGGGACCGGATCAGGCGAGGCACTGCCTCGCCCCGGTCCACGGCTGGAGCGCGTGAGCGCGGAGGCCGTTATCTTCCTCAATGGAGGTCACGCCCATCGGGGATCGTGGCGCGCCTGCCTGGGCGGCGCGGAACGCGCCTGCCAGGGGCAGGCAGGCGCGTCACGATTTGCCAACGGTCAAATCGTGCAAAGGGAAGGGGACGTGGCCTTTCCCCAAGTGATCGACCGGAAACGCTGTCATCCGGCTGTGCCCTCCGGACCCTGCATCCCGACCGCAGTCCCGCAGGGGCTTCCTCCCGGGCGCGCGGCGCAATATGTAGCGGGCGTCCGCAGCCGGGAGCCCCGCCCATGTCCCAGACCGTCGCCGACCGCGAGCCCGAGATCACCGATGCGCTGGTCGCAGCCCACGGGCTCAAGCCCGACGAGTACCAGCGGATCCTCGACCTGATCGGCCGCACCCCGACGCTTACCGAGCTCGGGATCTTCTCGGCCATGTGGAACGAGCATTGCTCGTACAAGTCGTCGAAGAAGTGGCTGCGCACCCTGCCCACCACCGGCGACCAGGTGATCTGCGGCCCCGGCGAGAACGCGGGCGTTATCGACATCGGCGACGGGCCCGATGGAAAGAAGCTGGCGCTCGTGTTCAAGATGGAGAGCCACAACCACCCCTCCTATATCGAGCCCTATCAGGGCGCGGCGACCGGCGTGGGCGGCATCCTGCGCGACGTGTTCACCATGGGCGCCCGCCCCGTCGCGGACCTCAACGTGCTGCGCTTCGGCGCGCCCGACCA
>CAZESN010000223.1:2435-3575 GCA_964514775.1 uncultured Rhodovulum sp. | reverse complement strand
CGCGCTGCCGGTCTATGTCGGCAGCGCGTCCGGGTCCTCGCCCGGCCGCGTCGCGAACATCGTGCCCATCTGGTCGACGCCCATGGTCATGCCGGCGGCCTCGCACCAGCGCTGGAACAGCGCCCGGCCCTCGGCATCGGCATCGGTCAGGGTCTGGCGGTTGTTGCCGCCCGCCACCCCCGGCCCGATCTCGGCCATGTCCATCAGGCTCTGCCAGAGCCGCGCGCCGTCGATCCTCAGGTTCTCGCCCGGTGCCGCCATTCGCTGTCCCCGAAAGCAGTTCTTGAATTGCATATCAGAATCAATCACTTATCGAATGTCCCACTGTGGGACATTCACTGGAGCCGCATCAGCACCGCCCTCAGCTTGCCGATCAGCTCGTCGATCTGCGCCTCCGAGATGATCAGCGGCGGCGACATCGCGATGATGTCGCCGGTGGTGCGGATCAGGATGCCGCTCTCATAGGCGTCGAGGAAGGCCTGGAAGGCACGGCGCGTCGGCTCGCCCTTGATCGGCTCGAGCTCGACCGCGCCGATCAGGCCCTCGTTGCGGATGTCGATCACATGCGGGCAGTCGCGCAGGGAATGCAGCGCCGCCTCCCAGACCGGCGCGAGCTCGGCCGCCCGCTCGAACAGCCCCTCCTCGGCATAGGTCTCGAGCGTCGCGAGGCCGGCGGCGGCCGCGATCGGGTTGCCCGAATAGGTATAGCCGTGGAAGAGCTCGATCACATGCTCGGGCCCGGTCATGAAGGCATCGTGGATCGCGCCCGTGGTCAGCACCGCGCCCATCGGGATCACGCCGTTGGTGAGCCCCTTGGCGCAGGTGATCATGTCGGGCTGCACCCCGTACTTGTCGGCGGCCCAGGGCGCCCCCGTCCGCCCGAAGCCGGTGATGACCTCGTCGAAGATCAGCAGGATGCCGTGCTTCGTGCAGATCTCGCGCAGCCGCTCCAGATAGCCCTTCGGCGGGATCAGCACGCCGGTCGAGCCCGCCACCGGCTCGACGATCACCGCGGCGATGGTCGAGGCGTCGTGCAGCGTCACGATCCGCTCCAGCTCGTCCGCGAGCTCGGCCCCGTGCTCGGGCTGGCCCTTCGACCAGAGGTTCCGCCCCGGCAGATGGGTGTGCGGCATGTGGTCG
>CAZESN010000223.1:0-2425 GCA_964514775.1 uncultured Rhodovulum sp. | reverse complement strand
CTTGCGGTTGGTGACGATGCCCCCGACCGAGATGCCGCCGAAGTTCACCCCGTGATAGCCCCGCTCGCGGCCGATCAGCCGGGTGCGCGTGCCCTGCCCGATCGCGCGCTGGTAGGCGATGGCGATCTTGAGCGCGGTCTCGACCGATTCCGACCCCGAGTTGGTGAAGAACGCGTGGTCCATCCCCTCGGGCGCCATGCCGACCAGACGGTTGGCGAGCTCGAAGGCCTTGGGGTGGCCCATCTGGAAGGCGGGCGCATAGTCGAGCTCGGCCGCCTGTTCCTGGATCGCCGCGGTGATCTTCGGCCGGCAGTGCCCGGCGTTGCAGCACCAGAGCCCGGCGGTGCCGTCGAGCACCTGCCGTCCGTCCGAGGTGGTGTAGTGCATGTCGCGCGCGCCCACGAACATCCGCGGCGCCTGCTTGAACTGGCGGTTGGCGGTGAACGGCATCCAGAACGCCCGCAGGTCGTTGGGGGCGGGGGTCGTGCGGCTGGACATGATCGGGTTCCCTGAGCACGCGCCCGTGGCGGACGGCTCGGTCCGGTCCGGGGGCAGATTTTGTTCGTGACCGGACGGTCAGGCAAGAACGCTACCACCGCGGCCCAAACGGTCAAGGAGATTCACCCTGACGGGCCATGGCCGCAGCGCGGGCAGCCGATCCGGTGTATGCGTGTAAAACTTGAGGGGTATTTGCGGAGAATTCAGGGGTGGAGATCCGAATGACACCGGGCGCGGCGGCGATGGCGCGCGCACTCGCCGATCCAGCCGGCAGCCGGGGCCCGTCGCGCCGACGCCCGGCGCCCTCTGCGAACGCCTGCCCGTGCCGCCCCCGGGCCGCACCCTCGGCCGCCCGCCGGCTCGCGCATGATCTCGAGGCGCTGATGGTTGTCACCGGCGCCCTGCCCGCGCCGGCCCGGGTCGCTGCCGCCGCACGGGGTTTCACCGAGGGAAACGGGCTGCTGGCGGGCCAGAGGATCAACCGGCTGAGCTGAGGAAGTGCGGAGACTTAGGGTACAGGCCAGGGCCAGCCCACATGCGCCGAGGCGGTTTTCAGCTTCGATGCGCCTCTGCCTATCGGGGGCAGCAACGCGGGTAGAGCCGTCAGGACACAGGCGGCTGCTCAGGGCAGCATGGCCGCGCTCAGCACCGGGCCCATCCGTCCACGCTGGACGATGACCGCACCGTGACCGCCGTCGAGGCCGTCGCGGCGCAGCTCCAGTTCGAGCTCGGCCGCACCGTCCCAGATCGCCACCGTGTCCCAGCTCCGGACGATGTTCGAATAGCCGATCCGCTGGCCGGCATTCTCACCGCCCTCGATCGCGACCTCGTCGAAGGGGATGAACTGCACCAGATGCACCTCGGCCGCGCCCACCGGCGCCCCGCGCGGGGCGAGCAGGATGGTGAGCATGTCCCCCTCGCGGCGCAGCGACAGATCCGCCACCGGTGCCTCGGTCAGGCGCTCGGCGATCCGCGCCCGGATGCGCGGCCCGTCATGGCCGACGAGCACGTCGCTGCCCTGGACGATCATCTGGGGGGTGAAGATCGAGCGCTTGCCGAAGGCCGCGGCATAGGCCTTCTGGCGTGCCGAGAAGGCGGGCGTCGCGAAGGAATCCGTCCAGCCGAGATAGTCCCAGTAGTCGACATGCAGCGCCAGCGCGATCACCCCGGGCTCGGCGGCAAGCTCGCTCAGGAGCGCGTCGGCGGGCGGGCAGGACGAACATCCCTGGCTGGTGAAGAGCTCGATCACCACCGGCGCCGGCTGGGCACGCCCGGAGACGGGCATCAAGGCGGCCAGGAACGCGGCCATCAGCCAGAGCAGACGCATCTCTTACCTTCTTCGTGGCGTTCGTCAGACCTAGACGCGCCGACGATGCCGCGCCAGTCAAGCCTTCGCGAGCAGTTCCCCTACCAGGCCATGCGCGGATGGTGCCTTATCGCCGCGCCCGACGGGCGGGCGCAGTCCATAAAAAAGGCCGGGCGGCACGTCCCGTTGAGACGTCCTCCGCCCGGCCCTGACTTAAGAACGCGTCAACCCTTCGCGAGGTCGCGCAGGACGTAGTGCAGCACGCCGCCGTGCTCGACGTATTCGATCTCGATCGCGGTATCGATCCGGCACTTGAGCTCGATCGTCTTCACCGTCCCGTCGCCATAGGTGATCGTGCAGGGCACGAGGCTCAGCGGCTTGAGGTCGCCGGCAAGGCCCGAGATCGCGATGACCTCGTCGCCCTTGAAGCCCAGCGTCTTGCGGGTGTCGCCGTTCGTGAACTCGAAGGGGATCACGCCCATGCCGACGAGGTTCGAGCGGTGGATGCGCTCGAAGCTCTCGGCGATCACCGCCTTGACGCCGAGGAGCGCCGTGCCCTTGGCCGCCCAGTCGCGCGACGAGCCTGCGCCGTACTCGACGCCGCCGATCACGATCAGCGGC
>CAZESN010000222.1:0-3599 GCA_964514775.1 uncultured Rhodovulum sp. | reverse complement strand
CGATCCTCGTCAAGGTCAACCAGATCGGCACGCTGACCGAGACGCTGGACGCGGTCGAGACCGCCCACCGCGCCGCCTATACGGCGGTGATGTCGCACCGCTCCGGCGAGACCGAGGACGCGACCATCGCCGACCTCGCCGTCGCCACCAACTGCGGCCAGATCAAGACCGGCTCGCTCTCGCGCTCGGACCGGCTCGCCAAGTACAACCAGCTGATCCGCCTCGAGGAAGACCTCGGCACCAGCGCCGTCTACGCCGGCCGCTCGATCCTGAAGCGCGGGGGGGCATGAGCGACTTTCCCCCGGCGCGGCTCTGTCTCGTCACGCCCCTGAACCCGGCGCTCGCGACCCTTCCGGACGTGCTCGGCGGCCTGCTCGACGCCTTTCCCGTCGCCTCGGTCCGCCTTGCCGGGTCGGACACGGGCGAGGACGCGCTGGTGCGCGCCGCCGACACGCTCCGCCCGGTCTGCCATGCCCGCGACGTGCCGCTCCTGGTCACCGACCATTTCCGGCTCGCGGCCCGGCTTGGCCTCGACGGGGTGCATCTCTCCGACGGCGCGCGCCAGATCCGCGCCGCGCGTGAGGCACTGGGGCGCGACGCGATCGTCGGCGCCCATGCCCGCGCCTCGCGCCACGAGGGCATGACCGCCGCCGAGATCGGCGCGGATTACGTGAGCTTCGGCCCGGTCGCGGACACCGGCCTCGGCGACGGCACGATCGCTGACCGGGATCTCTTCACCTGGTGGTCCGAGATGATCGAGGTGCCGGTCATCGCCCAGGGCGGCCTCACCCCCGACCTCGCGGCCGGGCTTGCCCCCTTCGCCGAGTTCTTCGAGCTCGGCGAGGAGATCTGGTCGGCGGCGGAGGGACCGGCCGCGGCGCTCGCGGCCTTCCGGGCCCGCATCGAGGCCACCGCGCGAAGCTGACCCCCGGCGGGCGCGCCCGAAAGCGTGCCCAAACCTTTCCTAATCCTTACCTGTTCGGAATCCGCACGTGATTCCAATGCCTTGAAAAATGGGCACGCGTGCCCACCTGTGCCCGGGCACACCCTCGGCCCCGTTCACCGATGCAGAAGCATCCGGTCGCCGATGATCTCGATCCGGTTGAACCCGTCGAGATAGGCCATGCCGAGCAGCGACACGTCGAGCTCGCCCCCGTTCACCCGCGCCGGCACGCCCGTGCGCACCACATCCCCCAGCCGCATGCTGCCGAGCCGCACCGGCGCGGTGGCGACCGGCCCGTTCGCGGTCTGCGCGACGCCTCCGAACACCAGCCCGTCCACGTCGATCCCCACCCGCGCCGCATCGGCGCGCGAGAGCACGATGTCGCTCGCCCCGGTATCGACCATGAACCGCACCCGCCGCCCGTTCACCTCCAGATCCGCGTGGAAATGCCCGTCCAGGCCCCGGCGAAGCTCGACCGTCTCGCCCATCTGCATGCCCCGCGCCGGCATCAGCGCCGATCGCAGCGTCCCCCACGAGGCATAGGCGATCACCACCATGGCGATGATCAGCCCCCAGACCAGAAAGTCGCGCAGATGCCGCCCCCGCAGCCAGCGCCCGCCGCCGAAGAAGACGAGCGCCGCGAGCAGCAGCCCCAGATAGAGCAGCCGCATCAGGTCGTCGGTATCAATCGGCCACATCGCGTCACGCCCCCACGATGCCGGCTTCGCGCAGGCCGTCGAGCACGAACTGGATCGACAGCGCCGCCAGCAGGATGCCGAGAAGCCGCGTCACCACCACCACCCCCGTCGCCCCCAGCGCCCGCGCGATCAGCCCGCCGCCGAGGAACACCCCCCAGGTCAGCGCCAGAACCGCCACCAGCACCGCATGGACGGTGACGAGGGCCGCCACGTCGCCCGAATGCCGGCTGGTGAGCAGGATCATCGTCGCCATCGCGCCCGGCCCTGCGATCAGCGGCGTGGCCAGCGGAAACACCGACGGATCGTCGCGGGTGTCGCTGCTCTGCCGGTCCCGCCGCTCGCTGCGCCGCTCGAAGAGCATGTCGACGGCCATCAGGAAGAGGAGAAGCCCGCCCGAGATCCGGAAGGCCGCCATCCCGATCCCGATCGCCGAGAGCAGCGCCTCGCCCGCCACCCCGAAGAGCGCGAGCAGCCCCCAGGCAACCAGCACCGCCCGGAGCCCCACCTTGCGGCGCTCGGCCGCGTCCATGCCGCGGGTCAGCGCCACGAAGAGCGGCCCGAGCGCGACGGGATCGATGATGACGAAAAGCGTGACGAAGGTGGTGAGGATGAGGTCGAACGACATCACGCCGGCTCGCCCGCCGCCTCCAGCCGCTCCAATGCGGCGACCCAGAGCGCCTCGGCCCGCTCGAGCCCGTCCTCGACCTCGGCCCGCTTCCTGCGCAGCACCTCGATCTCCTCGCTGTCGCCGCGGGCATAGAGCAGCGGATTGGCCAGCCGCGCGTCGATGGCGGTCCGCATCTCCTCGAGCTTGCCCACCCGCGCCTCGCAGCGCGCCACCTCCGAGCGGAGCGGCGACAGGACCGCGGCCGGCGCCCGCTTCGGCTTCGGGCGCGGCGCCTCGGCCCCGCGCAGCGGCGGCCCGGCGCGCTCGGACAGAAGCCGGCGGCGGTAATCCTCCATGTCGCCCTCGAACGGCGCCACCCGGCCGTCCTTCACCAGCCACAGCCGGTCGGCGACCAGCTCGACCAGATGCGGGTCGTGGCTCACGAGGATCACCGCGCCGCGATACTCGGTCAGGCCCTGCACCAGCGCCTCGCGGCTCTCGATGTCGAGATGGTTGGTCGGCTCGTCGAGCACGATCAGATGCGGCGCGTCGAGCGTGGCGAGCATCAGGCTCAGGCGCGCCTTCTGCCCGCCCGAGAGCCGCCCGACCTCGTTGGTCGCGATCTCCGCGCCGATCCCGCCGGCGGCGAGACGGGCGCGCAGCTTCGCCGGCGCCTCCTCGGGGCGCAGCCGCTGGAGGTGCTGCAGGGGCGTCTCGTCGAGATGCAGCTCGTCCACCTGATGCTGGGCGAAATAGCCCACGCGCAGCTTCGACGACGCAACCTTGCGCCCGGACATCGGCGTCAGCCGGTCGGCCAGCAGCTTCGAGAGCGTCGACTTGCCCTGACCGTTCTGGCCGAGGAGCGCGATCCGGTCGTCCTGGTCGATGCGCAGGTCGAGCCCGCGCAGCACCGCCCGCCCGTCATAGCCGATGCTGACGTCCTCGAGCCGGATGATGGGCGGAGACAGCTCCTCGGGCTGCGGAAATCCGAAGCCCGCCACCCCGTCCTCGACCACGGCGGCGATCGGCTTCATCCGCTCGAGCGCCTTCAGCCGGCTCTGCGCCTGCCGGGCCTTCGAGGCCTTGGCGCGGAACCGGTCGACGAAGGACTGCATATGCGCGCGCTGGGCGTCCTGCTTCTTCTTGGCCGAGAGAAGCTGCTCCAGCCGCGCGCGCCGGGTGTCGTCGAAGGTGTCGTAGTTGCCCTGGTAGAGCGTGAGCTTCTGCCGGTCGAGATGCAGGATCGCGCCCACCGAGCGGTTCAGGAGGTCGCGGTCGTGGCTGATGACCACGACGGTGTGCGGATAGCGCGCGAGGAAGCTCTCGAGCCAGATCGCGCCTTCGAGGTCGA
>CAZESN010000221.1:0-3606 GCA_964514775.1 uncultured Rhodovulum sp. | reverse complement strand
AGTTTTTTCATGTATTCCGCCGCCTCTTCCGGTGAGCGCATATCGGGGCGGGAAACAATCTCCATCAACGCAATGCCTGCGCGGTTTAAATCCACAAAAGAACTGGTAGGGGATTGGTCATGCAGGGATTTCCCGGCATCCTGCTCCAAATGGATGCGCTCCACCCCGATTTCGCGCGTGGTGCCGTCTTTCATATCGAGGATCACCGTGCCTTCGCCCACAATCGGCTCGGCAAACTGGCTGATCTGGTAGCCCTGCGGCAAATCGGCATAGAAATAATTCTTACGGTCAAACACCGAACGCAGGTTAATCTTTGCCTTTAATCCCAAACCGGTACGCACCGCCTGTTCCACGCAGTATTCGTTGAGGACCGGGAGCATGCCGGGCATCGCCGCGTCGACGAGGCTGACATTGGTGTTCGGCTCGGCGCCGAAGGCGGTCGAGGCGCCGGAGAAGAGCTTGGCGTTCGAGGTCACCTGGGCATGGACCTCGAGGCCGATCACCATCTCCCAGTCGCCGGTGGCGCCGGGAATGATCTTCGGTTCTGGCTCGGTATAGGCAAGCTCAGCCATGTCCGCATCCATATCGTGAAAAGGCGAGGATGTCATACCGGCGCAGCCTGCGGGCGGCAAGGCCGGCCGCGAGGCCGTCGCGACGCCCCCGCGCGCGGAGCGGGCACGCGTGCCCGATTTTCAGGGTGTTGATTTCGCGCAGGAATTCAGGCGCGTTTACCATCAGGAAAGCTTCGTTGGGGTGAAAACGCCGGGCCGGGTGGGCCGGCGGGGATTGTGTCAAACCGTTTCCGGTTACTTGCTTCGGTCTCCTGCGCGCCCCGGTCCACGGCTGGAGCGTGCGCGCGGAGGCCGTCCCCTTCCTCAATGGAGGTCGCGCCATCAGGGGATCGTGGCGCGGCTGCCTGGCGGGCGCGGAACGCGCCTGCCGGGGGCAGGCAGGCGCGTCACGATTTGCCAACGGTCAAATCGTGCAAACAGAGAAGAACGCGCGGCTGTCCCCGCCGCGATCAGATCACCAGTCGCGCCGGCCGCAGGCGGCGGGGGGTGCTGAACCGGGGGGCGGTGAGCACGGTCTGCGGCTTGATGCCGCCAAGGCTGAGCGTGCGGGCGCGCATGATCTCGATCGCGGTCGCGGAATCGGCGGGCAGGGTGTCGGGGTCGATCGGCGCGCCGAGGGTCAGGCGGTAGGGCTGGCGCGCCTTGTTCAGCACCTCGTGGAAGAGGGTGATGTCGCGCAAGGTCGGGTGGATGCGGTCGAAGAGATAGAAGAGCGCCGAGTTGCGGGCGGTGATGTGCAGCGGCACCACCGGCAGGCGGAACTTGCGGGCCATCATCGCGCCCGAGGCCAGCCACGGCCGCTCGTGGAGCGACAGCCAGCGGCGCTTGGCGAGCCGGCCCGAGGGGAAGAGCACGCCGAGCCGGCCGGCCTCGAAGGCGCGGTGCGCATAGGCGAGGGTCTCGCGGTTCTGCTTGTGGGTGCGCTTCTCGGGGCGCCATTCGACCGGGGCGATCACGTCCTCGAGCTGGGGCATCACCCGGATCGCGTCGGCATTGGCGAAGAAGAAGAGGTCGGGACGGCGCTCGGCGAGCGCGCCCCAGAGCACGATCCCGTCGGCGATGCCGGTGGGATGGTTCGCCACCACCAGCGCCGGGCCGTCCTTGGGCAGGTTCTCGAGCCCGGAGAGCTCGACATGGTGCGAGATCATGTCGGCCAGCGACTGCATCAGGACCGGCGCCGGCATCGGCGCCAGCGTCTCGCCGATGCGGATCGTGCGCTCGTAGTGCAGGACCAGATCGAGCAGGCGCCGCGCGACGGAAACGGCACCGCCCCCACGGCGCAGCCATGGCGCTCGTTCGTGGATCAGGTCGTCAATGATCTCCCGCATGGCCACTCTGATGCTGACAGGACCAGTTACATGCGGCAAGCGACGGTTTTATGTGGGCGTCCATCAGCCGGTTTCCGCCTGAAGGAGCCGCCCGACCATCTCGCCGGTATCGCGCGAGAGGCCCGGCGTGGCCGCGAGCCGCTCGAGCTCGGCGCGGATCAGCGCGCGGCGCCCGGCATCGAAGACCCGCCAGTTGCCGAACGCTGTGGTCAGCCGGGCCGCGGTCTGCGGGTTCAGCGGGTCGAGCCGGATCAGCCAGTCGATCAGGAGCCGGTAGCCGCTGCCGTCGGCCGCGTGGAAGCCGGCCGGATTGCCCGCGGAGAAGGTCCCGATCAGCGCACGGAAGCGGTTGGGATTGCGCCAGTCGAAATCGGGGTGCGTGGCCAGGGCCTCGACCGCCGTGCGGGCGGCGGCGGGCGGGGTGGCGGCGGCCTGGACGGCGAACCATTTGTCGATCACCAGCCGGTCGTGGCGCCAGTCGGCGTGGAAGCGGGCGAGTGCCGCGTCCCCCCGGCCGGCGGCGACGAGGAGCCGAAGCGCCGACAGCCGTTCGGTCATGTTGTCGGCGGCGTCGAACTGTGCGGCCGCGAGCCGGGCCTCGGGGTCGAGGGCCGTGATCAGCGCGATCGCCCGTCCGCGCAGGGCGCGGTGGCCGGCGGCGGTGGCGTCGGGGCTGTAGGGCCCGGGCACGGCATGGGCGTGGTAGAGCGCCTCGAGCCGGTCGCCGAGGGACCGGGCGATGGCGCGGGTCGCGGCCTCGCGGGCGCCGTGGATCGCGGTCGGGTCCGGCACCTGCCCGGCATCGGCCAGATGCGCGACCACCTCGTCGATGGCGGGCAGGCCGAGCGCCAGCGCCTTGAAGGCGGGGTCGATGCCGGTGTCGTCGGCCGCCGCGGCGAGGGCGCCGAGATACTCGGGATCGACTTCCGCCTGCGGGTCGCCGGTCATGCGCGCGAGGATCGCGAGCGCCTGGGTCCGCCCTGCCTCCCAGCGATTGAACGGGTCGCGGTCGTGGGCGAGGAGGAAGGCGCGCTCGGCCGGCCCGAGCGGCTGGTCGAGGATCACCGGCGCCGAGAAGCCGCGCAGGAGCGAGGCGACCGGCTTCTCGGGCAGGTCCCAGGTGAACCGGGCCTCGGGCGCGTCGAATTCGAGCATGCCCTCGGCGAGCGTCGCCCCGCCGCTGCCGAGCAGGCCGAAGGCGACCGGGATGACCAGCGGCGTCTTGTCCGGCTGGCCGGGCGTGGGCGGGGTGTGCTGCGCCAGCGTCAGGGTATAGCGGCCGTCACTGAAATCCTCGCGCGCGCTCAGGCGCGGCGTGCCGGCCTGTTCGTACCAGCGCCGGAAATGGGTGAGGTCGCGGCCCGAGGCGTCCTCGAAGACCGCGAGCCAGTCCTCGATGGTGCAGGCCTGGCCGTCGTGGCGGGTGAAGTAGAGGTCGAGCGCCCGGGCATAGGTCTCGGGGCCCACGAGGCGGCGGAGCATGCCGACGAGCTCGGCGCCCTTCTCGTAGACGGTGGCGGTGTAGAAGTTGTTGATCTCGATGTAGCTTTCGGGCCGCACCGGGTGGGCGAGCGGCCCCGCGTCCTCGCCGAACTGGGCGGCGCGCAGGCGGATTACGTCCTCGATCCGCTTGACGCCGCGCGAGCGCATGTCGCCCGAGAACTGCTGGTCGCGAAAGACCGTCAGCCCCTCCTTGAGCGAGAGCT
>CAZESN010000220.1:0-3628 GCA_964514775.1 uncultured Rhodovulum sp. | reverse complement strand
CCGAACTTCTTCCGCTTCCACCCCGACGGCGCGCAGTGGGGCTACGGCCTCGGCAGCTACGTGGTGAACGAGAAGGGCTGGACCCGCGTCGCCTCGATCGCGGCCGACTATTCCTTCGGCTACACCAACTTCATGGGCTTCGCCGTCGACTTCTGCAAGGCGGGCGGCGAGATCGTCGAGCGCTTCTGGCTGCCCCTCGGCTCGGGCGACTTCGCCTCGATCATCGCGGCGCTGCCCGATGACGTCGACGCGATCTATCTCGGCGTCGGTGGCACGGATGCGATCAACTTCCTCAACCAGTACGAGCAGGCCGGTGGCTCCACCAACATCATCGGCGGCACGATCATGGTCGACCAGACGGTGCTGAGCGCCCGCGGCCGCGCCAAGGAAGCGCTCGTCGGCACGCCGAGCTCCGGCCCGCAGGCGGACGACTGGGACGATCCGGCCTGGCAGGCCTATGTTGCCGACTACCAGGCGACCTTCCCGGACGGCTTCCCGTCGCCCTCGCTCTTCGCGACCAACTACTACGGCGCGACGCTCGGCACGCTGCTGGCGCTCGAGGCGATCAACGGCGAGCTTGACGACGACCAGGCCAACTTCCACGCCGCGCTCTCGGCGGTGGAGTTCGACGCGCCGAACGGCCATATCCGGCTCGACGAGAACCGGCAGGCGATCGGCTCGATCTTCGTCACCGAGGTGGTCGAGGGGGCCGACGGCTCGCTCCACAACACCTTCAAGGCCAAGGTCGACGACGTTGCCCAGACGCTCGGCATGTCGAAGGAGGAGTTCGACGCGATCGGCCTGCCGGGTCGCGACACGCCCGACTGCGACGCGCTGCGCGGCTGATCCGAGGCCAGCCCGCACCGGGGGCGTCCGTCCCCGGTGCCCTTCCCGGGAAAACTCCTGCAAGCCGGCGCCGTCCCTGGCGGCGCCGTCTCTCGGTGTTGACCGAAAATCATCGGGGATACAGGGCGTTGGGTCATGTCCCTCATCCGTTATGTGACCAAGATCCACTTCGCCGAGCGCGTGCTCGAGGATGCGGTCGAGGCGGAGCTCGGCTTCCTCGGCCTCGCCCGGCCGCTCGTCGTCTCCGACAACGGCCCCGACCGCCGCAGGGTGACCGATCGCCTGGTCGGCGCGATGCCGGCGAATGTGGCGCCCACCCTTTACGAGACCGCCTCCGCCGTCGTCGAGGAAGCTGACTGCGCCGCCGTCGCGGATCTCTACCGCGAGAGCGAGGCGGATGGGCTGATCTCCTTCGGCGGCGCGGTGGCCATGGGTCTCGCCAAGGCCGCCGGGGTGATGCTCGGCCATCCGAGGCCGCTGCGCCATTACGCCGGCAGCGATGGCGGGGGCATGCGCATCCGCGACGCGATCCCGCCCACCATCGCCATCCCGACCGCGGCCGGGGCGTGCTGCGAGGCGCTGGGCGTGAGCGTAGTCGTGTTCGGGGACGGGTCCGTTGGCGCGCTCTCGAGCCCGCATCTCACCCCCCGGGTGCTGATCTGCGACCCCACGCTCACCCTCGACCTCTCGGCCCGGCAGATCGCGGGCGCGGGGATGGATGCGCTCACCCATTGCATCGAGACCTATGTCGCCACCGCCTACAACCCGCCCGCCGACGGCATCGCGCTCGACGGGCTGCGGCGGCTTGCCCTGCATCTCGAGAGGGCGGTGGAGGACGGCGCGGACCTCGACGCCCGCCGCGAGACCATGGCGGCGGCGCTGAACGGCGCGCTCGCCAGCCAGAAGGGGCTCGGCGGCGTCCATGCGATGAGCCATGCGCTGGCCGGCGCCGTGCCGGCGGCCATCGACCACGGGGCGGTCAACGGCGTGCTCCTGCCCCTCGTCCTCGAGTTCAACGCCCCCGCCGTCGCCACGCGCTACGCGGGCATCCGGCACGGGCTCGGCCTCCATGCGGATGCCGACCTGCCCGAGGCGATCCGGCGCCTGCGCGCCCGGCTCGGCCTGCCGGCGCGTCTCGCCGAGACCGGCGTGGCCGGGGACGATCTGGCCCGGGCCGCGGCGCTGGCGTCCACCGACCACGCCAACCGGACCAACCCGCGGCACGCCGGGGCGGCGGATTATCTCGCGATGCTGGCGGCTGCGCTCTGAGTGGTCCGGCGTCTTGTCTCGCTGGCCGTGCCGGACATCATCTGAGCGTTCTTTTTCACGATTTGACCGTTGGCAAATCGTGACGCGCCTGCCTGCCCCCGGCAGGCGCGTTCCGCGCCGCCCAGGCAGGCGCGCCACGATCCCGATCGTCACTGACCTCCATTGAGGGAGAGGACGGCCTCCGCGCTCGCGCGCTCCAGCCGTGGACCGGGGCGAGGCAATGCCTCGCCTCGTCCGGTCCCGAAAGGCCACGGCACCTTCGGATTGTCCCGCAAGGTCAACATCCTGCCGCCGCGCCCGCGGCAGGATGCCCCGGGTATCGCCCGGCCGTTGCACCATGAGGGTGCCGCGGCCGGCGCGGCGGAGCGGCAGAATCCGGGTTGCAAACACGGGCGAAAGCGGCTAGGTGCGCGCCTTCACTCCGCAGGCGGGGATGAGGGTCCGACGGGGGAGACATCCCCGCGGATCCACCGGTTGGGCCGCAAGGCTCGTCCCCCGCTGAGGCAAAACCGGAAAGGAAACGACATGGCTCTTCCCGAGTTCACCCTGCGCCAGCTTCTCGAGGCCGGTGTCCACTTCGGCCACCAGACCCACCGCTGGAACCCGCGCATGGGCCCGTATATCTACGGCGACCGCAACGGCATCCACATCATCGACCTGACCCAGACCGTGCCGCTGCTTGACCAGGCGCTCCACGCCGTGCAGCAGACCGTCGCCAAGGGCGGGCGCATCCTGTTCGTGGGTACCAAGCGCCAGGCGCAGAAGGCGGTGCACGACGCCGCCGAGCGCTCGGCCCAGTACTACATGAACCACCGCTGGCTCGGCGGCACGCTGACCAACTGGAAGACGGTCTCGAACTCGATCGCGCGACTGCGCTCGATCGACGAGAAGCTCGAGGGCGGCGCCGAGGGCCTGACCAAGAAGGAGCGGCTCGGCCTCGAGCGCGAGCAGGCCAAGCTCCAGCAGTCGCTGGGCGGCATCCGCGAGATGGGCGGCACGCCGGACCTGCTGTTCGTGATCGACACGAACAAGGAGGACCTCGCGGTCCTCGAGGCGAAGAAGCTCGGCATCCCGGTGATCGCGGTGCTCGACACCAACTCGTCGCCCGACGGCATCGACTATCCGATCCCGGGCAACGATGACGCCGCGCGCGCCATCGAGCTCTACTGCGACCTGATCGCGCGCGCCGCCATCGACGGCATGACCGCCCAGATGGGCGCGGCCGGCGTCGACATCGGCGCGCTCGACGAGGCGCCGCTCGAGGAAGAGCTGGCCGAGGGCGAGGCTGCCGAGGCCGAAGTAAAGACGGGGGCCGAGGCCTGAGGGTCTGGTCCGACACCTGTACGATCCAGGAGGACGAGTGATGTCGATCACCGCATCGATGGTGAAAGAGCTGCGTGACGTGTCGGGCGCCGGCATGATGGATGCCAAGAAGGCGCTGACCGAGACGGGCGGCGACATGGAGGCGGCCGTCGACTGGCTGCGCACCAAGGGTCTCGCCAAGGCCGCGAAG
>CAZESN010000219.1:0-3652 GCA_964514775.1 uncultured Rhodovulum sp. | reverse complement strand
GCACGCGCCTGCCTGCCCCCGGCAGGCGCGTAAACGCACCCGCCAGGCAGGCGCGTGCGGATTACCGGGCGACGGAGATGCCCGACACCTCTCGCCCTCCGCGCTCACGCGCTCCGGCCGACGAACCCGCGCGACGCAATGCGTCGCCAAGCGCGGGTTCGGAACTTGCAGGCCTGAGAAAGCGGCGCGGCAACCGATCGCGCGAGGCAGGCGTGCGGAGGCGGTGTCACATCTGCCGGACGCTCGTCACGACCCGCCGGACTTGACCTCTGAACCCCCATCCTGTATCGGGCGCGCGAGTTTCCGGTAAAGGTGCGTCCTTTCCGGTCCTGAACTGCCAGGATCGCCGTCGGTCAGCGCGTTGCGCCCACCGGCGCCTTCCGCGTTTAGTCGCGCCCACCGGCGCGCACTGTTTGAGGGGGCCCGCGCCCATGTTCGAGAACCTCTCCGACCGGTTGTCCGGGGTCTTCGGCAAGCTCACCCGGCAGGGTGCGCTGAGCGACGACGACATCGCCACCGCGCTGCGGGAGGTGCGGGTCGCGCTCCTGGAGGCGGACGTCTCGCTGCCGGTCGCGCGCGACTTCATCAAGGCGGTCGAAGAGAAGGCGCGCGGGCAGGCGGTGACGAAGTCTGTCACGCCGGGCCAGCAGGTGGTCAAGATCGTCCACGACGAGCTCAAGCGCGTGCTCGGCGGCGAGGGCCCGGTCGAGGGGCTGCGCATCGACAGCCCGCCGGCGCCGGTGCTGATGGTCGGCCTCCAGGGCTCGGGCAAGACCACCTCGACGGCGAAATTCGCCCGCCGGCTGCGCGAGCGCGAGGGCAAGCGGGTGCTGATGGCCTCGCTCGACACGCGGCGGCCGGCGGCTATGGAGCAGCTCGCCATCCTCGGCACCCAGATCGGCGTCGATACCCTGCCGATCGTGGCGGGCCAGGACGCGGTGACGATCGCGAAACGCGCCAAGCAGCAGGCGACGCTCGGGGGCTACGACGTGGTCCTGCTCGACAGCGCCGGCCGGCTCCATGTCGACGACGAGCTGATGGCCGAGATCGCGGCGGTGCGCGATGCGACGAAGCCCCACGAGACGCTGTTGGTCGTCGACGGGCTGACCGGTCAGGACGCGGTCAACGTCGCCACCGAGTTCGACGGGCGCGTCGGCATCACCGGTGTGGTCCTCACCCGAATGGACGGCGACGGGCGCGGCGGTGCGGCGCTCAGCATGCGCGCGATCACCGGCAAGCCGATCCGCTTCGTGGGCACCGGCGAGAGGATGGAGGCGCTCGAGGAGTTCCACCCTGAGCGCGTGGCGGGGCGCATCCTCGGCATGGGCGATATCGTCGCCCTCGTCGAGAAGGCTCAGGAGACGCTCGAGGCCGAGGCCGCAGAGCGGATGATGAAGCGGTTCCAGAAGGGTCAGTTCAACATGAACGACCTGAAGAGCCAGCTTGAGCAGATGCTGAAGATGGGCGGCATGTCCGGCCTGATGGGCATGATGCCCGGCATGGGCAAGATGCAGAAGCAGATGGACGAGGCCGGCTTCGACGACAAGGCGCTGCGCCGGCAGATCGCGCTCATCAACTCGATGACCAAGGCCGAACGGCGCAACCCCGCGATCCTGCAGGCGAACCGCAAGAAGCGTATCGCCACCGGCGCGGGGCTCGACGTGGCCGAGCTGAACCGGCTGGTGAAGATGCACCGGCAGATGGCCGACATGATGAAGAAGATGGGCGGCATGGGCAAGAAGGGCCTCCTGCGCGGCGGCCTCGGCGCCCTGCTCGGCCGGGGTGGCGGGGGAATGCCGCCGGGCATGGCGGGCGGACTGCCGGGGGCGGGCGGCATGCCGACACCGCCGCCGGGGATGGCGCTGCCGCCCGGCCTCAGCGGTCTGGGGCGCAAGAAATGAGCGCCGGCGACGACGCCCGCCGCGCGGCCGAGCTTCTGCGGGGGCATCGCGATTCGATCGACCGGCTCGACGCGATCCTCGTCTTCACGCTCGCCGAGCGGTTCAAGCACACCCAAGGCGTGGGCGTGCTCAAGGCGGCGCACGGCCTGCCCCCGTCTGATCCCGCCCGCGAGGCACGCCAGATCGCGCGGCTCGAGCGGCTGGCCGAGGAGGCCGACCTCGATCCCGAGTTCGCCAAGAAATTCCTGAACTTCATCATCTCCGAAGTGATCAGGCATCACGAGAGTCATCTCGAAAACGGCGGGCCCGCGCCCGCATCCCAACCCATGAACAAGGAGTGACGTCATGGCCATGAAGATCCGGCTCGCCCGCGGCGGGTCGAAGAAGCGCCCGCATTATTCGATCGTCGCCGCCGACAGCCGCTCGCCCCGCGACGGCCGCTTTATCGAGAAGCTCGGCACCTACGATCCCCTGCTCCCGAAGGACAACGAGGGCCGGGTGAAGGTCGACCTCGAGCGCGTGCAGTACTGGCTCGGCCAGGGCGCGCAGACCACCGACCGGGTGGCGCGCTTCCTCGAGGCCGCCGGCGTGAAGCCGAAGACCGAGCGCTCCAACCCCAAGGCCGGCCAGCCGGGAAAGGCCGCGCTCGCGCGTGCCAAGGAGCGTGCCGACAAGGCCGCGGCCGCGGCCGAGCCGGCAGCCGAGTAACGGGCGGCCCGCATGCCGGGGCCGGAGCTGGTCTGCCTCGGCGCCATCGCCGGGGCCTGGGGCGTGCAGGGTGCGGTGCGGCTGAAGTCGTTCTGCGCCGAGCCGGAGGCGATCGCGGACTATGGCCCCCTCGTGACCGGGGACGGGCGCAGCTTCCGCGTGACGCTCCTGAAGCCGGTGGCGGGGGGCTTTGCCGCCCGGCTGGCTGGCGTGGCCACGCGCGAGGAGGCCGAGGCGCTGAAAGGCACTCGGCTGCACGCGACGCGTGACCAGTTGCCGGGGCTGGGCGAGGACGAATTCTATCACGCCGATCTGATCGGCCTGACGGTGCTCGATACCGGCGGCGCGGTGCTGGGCCGGGTGAAGGCGGTCAACGATCACGGCGCGGGCGACATCCTCGAGATCGCCCGGGCGGGCGGGGGCGAGATCCTGCTGCCCTTCACCCGGGCGGTCGTGCCCACCGTCGATCCGGCGGCGGGACGGATCGTCGTCGACCTGCCCGAAGGCGCGGACGGGGATGATGGCTGAGCCGGTCTGGACGGCGCGGGTCGTCACGCTCTTTCCCGAGATGTTCCCCGGGCCGCTCGGCCATTCGCTGGTCGGGCGGGCGCTGGCGGACGGGCTCTGGCAGCTCGACGCGACGCAGCTTCGCGACTTCGCCACCGACCGCCACCGCAGCGTCGACGACACGCCGGCAGGCGGCGGCGCGGGGATGGTGCTGCGCGCTGACGTGGCGGCGGCTGCGCTCGACGCGGCCGGGAGCGGGCGGGCGCGCGAGGACTGGCCCGTCCTCTATCTGTCGCCGCGCGGCCGGCCGCTCAATCAGGCGCGGGCCCGGCGGCTGGCGGCGGGTGCGGGGGTCACGCTCCTCTGCGGGCGGTTCGAGGGGCTCGACGAGCGGGTCATCGAGGCGCGCGGGCTCGAGGAGGTCTCGCTCGGGGACTTCGTGATGACCGGCGGCGAGATCGCAGCGATGGCCTTGATCGACGCCTGCGTTCGGCTTATACCGCGCGTCCTGGGCAATTCCGAGTCGACGGAGGAAG
>CAZESN010000218.1:373-3716 GCA_964514775.1 uncultured Rhodovulum sp. | reverse complement strand
CGCGCAGATGACCCATCCCGACGAGATGGCCGCCTGTTTCGAGATGGTGACCACGGTGAACGCCCGGATCATCGGGCTCGAAGGCTACGGGCTGGCGAAGGGCGCTACCGCGAGCCTCGTGGTGCTAGAGGCGGGCAGCCCGGTCGAGGCGCTGCGCCTGCGCGCGGGCCGGCGCTGCGTGATCTCGAAGGGCCGCGTGGTGGCCGAGCGTCCGGCAACGCCGACGCGGCTCAGCCTGCCCGGACGGCCGGGCGAGGTCGACCGCCGCTTCCGTCCCTGAGCTTCAGGCGAACCGCCGGCGCACCTTCCAGCCGAGCCAGACGCCGGCGTAGCAGAAGACCGCGAAGACCCAGCCCGAGCCCGCGCCGGCCATGATGCCCGAAAGCAGCACGCCCACCGTGCAGCCGAGCGAGACCATCGCCCCCCAGCCGAGCATGACGCCGCCGAGCGCCAGCCGTGGAAGGTCGCGCGCCGGAGGCAGGCTCGGCTTCCAGTCGCCGGCGATGAGTGCCGAGGCGAATGCCGCGAGCACGAGGCCGAGCACGAAGACGCCGTTGCGCGAGAGGACCGTCTCCTTGATCACCGTGGCGCAGCCCGCGAGCCCGTCGAGCCCGTAGAGCTGCGTCGGCAGCCAGCCGAACCCCGCGGCGGCCGTCCGCGACAGCGAGCCGAGCTCGGAGGTCACCCCGAGCGGCCCGACCCTGAGATAGGCGATCGTGGCGATCAGCCCGACGAGGATGCCGCCGACGGGCGCCGGCCAGCGCCGGTGCCAGAAGGCGGCACCCGGCGAGGCGGCCGGCACCGCCGCCGGCCAGCCGCCGCGCAGCAGCCAGACCGCGACCAGCCCGAGCACCGCGAGCTGGAGCAGGAGCGCCCAGGCATAGCCGAGATGCCCCGGCAGCCAGACCACCGGCGCCGCCTGGATGTCGCGCAGGTAGAGCGTGTTCCAGCTCAGGAACCCGAGCGCGAACCCGGCCGCCGCGCCGATCAGCGCCACGACCGACCCGCCCGACCCCTCGCCCAGCCGGTAGAAATGCGCGCTGACGCACGAGCCCGATGCCGCCATGCCGATGCCGAAGACGAAGGCGCCGAGGGCCAGGGTCATCGACACCGGCCCGACATGTGCATCCGGCGGCAGCCGGCCGCCCAGCGGGTTCGGCAGCCATGCCCCGAGGATCGCCGCATAGCCGATCAGCCCGATGGCGAGCGCGATCACGATGGCGATCAGGCCGCGCGGATCGCGATCGTCGATCCAGTCGCGGGTCACGCAGAAGAAGCAGAACCGGGTGCGTTGCAGGACCCAGCCGAATGCGCCGCCGAGCAGCATCGCCAGCGGCAGCGGCCGCCCCAGCCCGTCGCGGGCGGGCAGGGCGAGGCATATGACGGCGAAAGCCGCCAGCACCAGGGCGGCGGCGATCAGGGGCCGGGGCCCCGTCGAGGGTCTCAGGGTCAAGGCGGCATCCTCAGACAGGCGGGAACGGCGCGCGGGGATGCCGCGCGCCGTCCCGATTCAGGTGAAATGTGCCTCCGGACCTACTGGCCGGTCCAGACGGTTCCGGCGAGATTGGCCACCGGCACGCCCACGGCGTTGCCGTATTCGGTCCAGGAGCCGTCGTAGTTGGCGACCTCGTAGCCGAGGAGCTTGGAAAGCGCGAACCAGGTGTGGCTCGACCGCTCGCCGATCCGGCAATAGGTGATCACCGGGGTCGAGCCGTCGATGCCCTGCGCGGCATAGATCGCGCGCAGCTCCTCGACCGGCTTGAAGGTGCCGTCCTCGGCGACCGCCTGCCCCCAGGGCACGTTCACCGCACCGGGGACGTGGCCCGCGCGGATCGCGGTCTCCTGGAAGCCCGGAGGCGCGATGATCTTGCCGTTGTACTCGTCCGCCGAGCGGATATCGACGAGCTTGACCGCGCCGTCGCTCTCCGAGGCGGCGACGACGTCGGCAATGCGCGCGCGCAGCGCGAGGTTCGGCTCGCCGATGGTGATGTCGCCGGCGTCAAAGGTCGCGGCGGTGGTCGAGAGCGGCCGGCCCTGGGCCTCCCAGAGCGCGCGGCCGCCGTCGAGCAGCTTGACGTTCTCGACGCCGTAGACGTCGAAGACCCAGGCGCCCCAGGCCGAGAACCAGTTGTTGGTGTCGCCGTAGAGGATGACCGTGTCGCCCTCGTCGATGCCGGCACCCTGCAGCAGCGCCTCGAAATTCTCGCGGCTGGCGATGTCGCGGCGCACCGGGTCGACGAGATCGGTGTGCCAGACGAAGTTGACCGCGCCGGGGATATGGCCGCGCTCATAGACGCCGGGGTTCACGCTGACCTCGACGATGCGCAGGTTCTCGGCGTCGAGGTTTTCCTCGAGCCAGTCGGTGGTGACGAGGAAGTCCGAAGAGGCCTGCGCTCCCGCCGCGAGCACGAGGCCGAGCGCGGCGCCGAGCGCCCTGCGCACGATGCGTCCTGTAATCATGGTTCCAACTCCTGCTGCCGGCGGTTTCGCCGCCGCGCGATACCCTTTGTGGAGCGGAAACCCGTCGCCGGTGCCCCGATCCCCATGCGCAGAGAGTGTCTTGCGTCGCGGTCCCTCTCAAGAGTTACGGCGCTGCGTTGTTTTCACCGCATTGGAAGGAAACCACTGCGAACGGGCCGTTTCGGAGATCAATGATCCACGCGCCGACCCGCAAGCCGGCACGGGTGATTCCCCAGACATCAGCCGCCCCGTCGCGGCATCGCCGGCGCAGCGCCGCACCGCCCCCCGGAGCGGACAGGGGAAACCGGCCGCCGCCCGCGGGATGGTCGCTGCGCTGCGGCACGGGCACACGCCCGGTCTGGTCAGGCCCGCAGGTTTCCCCTATCTGGGCGGAGGTCCGACCAAGGAAACCGCATGGCCCGCATCCTGATCACCTCCGCGCTGCCGTATATCAACGGCATCAAGCATCTCGGCAATCTCGTCGGAAGCCAGCTTCCCGCCGATGTCTACGCCCGCTACATGCGCGCGCGCGGCCACGAGGTGCTCTTCATCTGCGCCACCGACGAGCACGGCACGCCGGCCGAGCTCGCCGCCGCCAAGGCGGGCGAGCCGGTCGCGGACTATTGCGCCCGGATGTGGACGGTGCAGAAGGACCTCGCGGACGGGTTCCGGCTCAGCTTCGACCATTTCGGCCGCTCGTCGAGCGCCCGCAACCACGCGCTCACCCAGCATTTCGCCGGGCGGCTGGCGGATGCGGGCCTGATCGAGGAGGTCTCCGAGCGGCAGGTCTATTCGATCGACGACGGCCGCTTCCTGCCGGACCGCTACATCGAGGGCACCTGCCCGAACTGCGGCTACGACCGGGCACGCGGCGACCAGTGCG
>CAZESN010000218.1:0-363 GCA_964514775.1 uncultured Rhodovulum sp. | reverse complement strand
CCAAGCAGCTCGACCCGACCGACCTCATCAACCCGCGCTCGGCGATCTCGGGCTCGACCAACCTCGAGGTGCGCGAGACCAAGCATCTCTACCTCCGCCAGAGCCAGCTCCGCGACCGGCTGCGCGACTGGATCGACTCGAAGGCGGACTGGCCGATCCTCACGACCTCGATCGCCCGCAAATGGCTCGACGACGGCGAGGGGCTTCAGGACCGCGGCATCACCCGCGACCTCGACTGGGGCATCCCCGTCCGGCGCGGCGACGCGCCCTGGCCCGGCATGGAGGGCAAGGTCTTCTACGTCTGGTTCGACGCGCCCATCGAATACATCGCCGCCACCGCCGGATGGGCCGATGCGAACGGCC
>CAZESN010000217.1:0-3718 GCA_964514775.1 uncultured Rhodovulum sp. | reverse complement strand
TGGCCAAGCGCCTGGGGCGGCGGTTCATCGGCATCGAGCGCGAGGCGGCCTATATCGCCGCCGCCGAGGCCCGCATCAAGGCCGTCCGCCCGCTCGACGCCGAGGCCGCCGGCATCACGCCGGCCAAGCGCGCCGAGCCGCGCGTCGCCTTCGGGCAGCTCGTCGAGCGCGGCCTGCTCGCCGCCGGCGAGACCCTGCATTCGCTGAACGGCCGCCACGCCGCGCGCATCCGCGCCGACGGCACACTGGTCGCGAGCGAGGTGCGCGGCTCGATCCATCAGGTCGGCGCCGCGCTCGAGGGCGCGCCGTCGTGCAACGGCTGGACCTACTGGCACTTCCGCCGCGACGGCTCGTCGGTGCCGATCGATGTCCTGCGCCAGCAGATCCGGGCCGAGATGCAGCACTAGATCCGGCGGCGCCGGCCTGTCACCGCAGGCCGGCCAGCCCCGCCCGCAGCGCCTTGCGCATCACCGTCGGCATCGCCCTGTCGAGCTCTTCCGCCGGCCGGAACATACCCCTGCGGGGCACGAACCCGGCCGGCGCCTCCGCCACCACCACCGTCAGCCGCAGGTGGAAATGGGTGAAGGTGTGGCGGACTTCGGCGCCGGTATCGCGCCAGTCGGCGGCAAAGGGCGGGCGCGGGACCGGGTCCGTCTCGGTCCAGTCCGATCCCGGCAGGCCCAGCATTCCGCCCAGGAGCCCCCGCGCCGGCCGCTCCTCGGCCAGCACCGCCCCGTCGGCCCGGCGCGCCAGATAGACGATCCCCTGCCGCACCGGCCGCTCGGCCTTCGGCGTCTTGCGCGGCAGCTCCGCCGCGATCCCGAGCCTCCGCCCCGCGCAGGGCTCCCGCCAGGGGCAGATCCCGCAGGCCGGCTGGCGCGGCGTGCAGACCGTCGCCCCGAGGTCCATCACCGCCTGCGCATAGTCCCCCGCCCGCTCGGCCGGCGTCAGCCGCCCGGCCAGCGCGTAGAGCACGGGCTTCGCCCCCGGCAGCGGCGCATCCACCGCGAAAAGCCGCGCCATCACCCGCTCGACGTTCCCGTCCATCACCACGGCCCGCCGCCCGAAGGCGATCGCCGCCACCGCGGCGGCCGTATAGGGCCCGATCCCGGGCAGCGCCCGCAGCCCTTCCTCGGTATCGGGAAACCGCCCGCCATCGGCCGCGACCACGCGCGCGCAGGCAAGCAGGTTGCGGGCCCGGGCATAATATCCAAGCCCCGCCCAGGCGGCCATCACATCGGCATCCGCCGCCGCCGCCAGGTCTCCGACCCGCGGCCAGCGCGCGGTGAAAGTCTCGAAATAGCCCTTCACCGCCGCCACGGTCGTCTGCTGGAGCATGACCTCCGAGAGCCAGACACGGTAGGGATCGGCCGCGACGCCCGCGCCCGGCGGCACCCGCCACGGCAGGCGGCGCGCCATCCGGTCGTACCAGCCGAGCAGGCCGGCGGCCATGTCGCCGGCATCCCCTGTTCCGGCATCCCCTGTTCCGGCATCGAGCGCCGCGTCCATCATGCCCCCTGACAACCGCACCGCGACGCGATAGCCTCGCCGTGCATCCGAGGAGAAGGACATGGCGGGCAAGGCCCACCCTGACAAGGCCAAAGCCCCGCCGCCCCGGCGCGCCCGCGGCTTCCTGCGCGCCGGCGGCCTGATCGAGGCGCAGATGCAGGGCATCGCCGCCCGGCGCGGCTTCGCGCTCGCGAGGCTCCAGGCCCTGTGGCCGGAGATCGCCGGCGCCGATGTCGCGGCGATGTGCCGGCCGCAGAAGCTCACCATGGCGCGCGGCCCGGCGGGCGGGATCCTGACGCTCGCGGTCGCCCCGGCACGCGGCCCCGAGGTCCAGATGCTGGTCCCGATGCTCTGCGAGCGGGTCGGGGCCGCGCTCGGCGCGGGCGCGATCGGGCGGATCCAGCTCGTCCAGGCCGCGGGCCCCGTCGCCGCCCCCGCCCCCACGCCGGCGCCCCCCGTGCGCCGTGCGCCGGCGGGCGGGCTCGGCACTCTGGCCGCGCCGATCTCAACGATTGGTGATGACCAACTGCGCCAGGCGTTGGAGACATTGGCGCGGAATGTGTTATCCCGCGAGGTGACCGACATGAAACCGGAAGCCAAGACATGACCCCTGCCCTCTCCCGCCGACACGCTCTCGTCCTCGCCGCGGCTGCGACCGCGACCGCCATCGGCCTGCCCGCCGCCGCGCAGGAGCAGCCGGCGCGCGAGGTCCGCGAGCTCGCCATCGGCGATCCGAACGCGCCGGTGACGGTCTACGAATATGTCATGTACACCTGCCCGCACTGCGCGAACTTCCACCGGGAGGTCTATCCGCAGGTCAAGGAGAACCTGATCGACACCGGCAAGATGCGGCTGGTGTTCCGCGAGGTCTATTTCAACCGCCCGAGCCTCTGGGCGGCGATGGTCGCGCGCTGCGCCCCCGAGGACCGCTACTTCGGCATCGCCGACCTGCTGTTCCAGCGCCAGGCGGCCTGGGCGGGCGTGGCCGACGACGCGATGATCGCCGAGCTCTTCGCCATCGGCCGTCAGGCGGGACTGACCGACGACGACCTGAACGCCTGCCTCTCGGACCGCGCCTTCGCCGAGGCGCTGGTCGCGGACTTCCAGAAGAACATCACCGAGGACGGGATCGATTCGACCCCCTCCTTCGTCATCAACGGCCAGAAGTTCGGCAACATGAGCTATGCCGATTTCGAGGCGCGCGTGAACGCGGCCGCCGGCAACTGACCCCCCGGCCGGACAGGGCCCGCCCGGCCCGGCCCTCAGCCGCGGAAGGCCGTGACCTCGATCTCGACCTTCATCGCGGGCTCGATCAGGCCGGCGACGATCATCGTCGCCGCCGGCCGCACCGGGCCCAGCGCCTCGCGCAGGGCCGGCGCGATCTCGCCCCTCAGCGCCGCATCGGTGACCACATAGGTCACGCGCACGACATCGCTCATCGCAAAGCCCGCCTCTTTGAGCGTGCGGGCGATCGTGGCAAGCGCGTTGCGCGCCTGATCCGCGGCATCCGCGGGCATCGTCATCGCCGCATAATCGTAGCCGGTCGTCCCGGCGACGAAGCACCAGTCGCCCCGGACCACGGCACGCGAATAGGCAAACTCCTCCTCGAACGGCGAGCCGGTGGTGATGTGGTGGCGCATGCGACACTCCCCGATCGTGATCGCGGCCCCTGCGCGATCCCCCGTTTTCAGGCGGCGAGAAAGCGATTATAGCGCCCCGCCATGGTTCTCAACCCGCCCGATCTCAGACCGGACCGCGCTCCCGCGCCGCGGATCGCCGATGCCCCGCGCCCGGGCCAGCCGCGGATCGGCATGGTCAGCCTCGGCTGCCCCAAGGCGCTGGTCGACAGCGAGCGGATCCTGACCCGGCTGCGGGCCGAGGGCTATGCGATCTCGCCCGACTACACGGGCGCGGATGCGGTGATCGTCAACACCTGCGGCTTTCTCGACAGCGCCAAGGCCGAGAGCCTCGAGGCGATCGGCGAGGCGCTGACCGAGAACGGGCGGGTGATCGTCACCGGCTGCCTCGGCGCCGAGCCCGACTACATCACAGGCGCGCATCCCAGTGTGCTGGCGGTGACCGGCCCGCATCAATACGAGGCGGTGCTCGACGCGGTCCACTCGGCGGTGCCGCCGGCACCCGATCCCTTCGTCGACCTGCTGCCGGCCTCGGGCGTGCATCTGACGCCGCGGCACTACAGCTATCTGAA
>CAZESN010000216.1:0-3862 GCA_964514775.1 uncultured Rhodovulum sp. | reverse complement strand
GCACCGGGTTCATGAAGTGGAAGCCCATGAACCGCTCGGGCCGGTCGGTGCCGGCCGCGAGCCGCGTGATCGAGATCGACGAGGTGTTGGTCGTCAGAAGCGTGTGCTCGGCCAGATGCGGCACGATGCTGTCGAAGATCTTGCGCTTGATCGCCTCGTTCTCGGTGGCGGATTCGATGACGAGATCGGCCTTGCCCACCACGGCGATGTCGGGCTCGGCATGGATGCGGGCGAGCGCCCCGTCGCGATCCGCGGCCGAGATCTTCTCGCGCGTGACCTGGCGGTCGAGGTTGCGCGCGATGGTCGCGACCGCGCGCTGGAGCGCCTCGGCCGAAACGTCGTTGAGCAGGACCTCATACCCGGCAAGGGCGAAGACATGGGCGATGCCGCCACCCATCTGCCCGGCGCCGATCACGCCAACACGGCTGATATCCATGGATTTCCGTCCGGAGCCAAATTCGCGGCAACCATAGGCGTCGCCCCAGGGCCGCGCAACGCCCTTCTCCCCGGGATGCGCCGCATCCTCGACAGCCTGCCGACACAGGCATAGCCTTTCGGTTGATAAAAACAACGGAGGGCCGAGATGATCACGATCATTAATCTGCTCAATACCGTTTTCTGGGGTTACGTCCTGATCTACGGGCTGCTCGCGGTGGGATTGTTCTTCACCATCCGGCTCGGCTTTCCCCAGTTCCTCCACTTCGGAGAGATGTTCCGCGTGGTCACGAGCTCAAAGTCCACGGACCGGGAGGGCATCTCGCCCTTCCAGGCCCTGACCGTCTCGCTCGCCTCCCGCGTCGGCACCGGCAATCTCGCCGGCGTTGCCGTCGCGCTCTATCTCGGCGGACCCGGCGCAATCTTCTGGATGTGGATGGTCGCGCTGGTCGGCATGGCCACGGCCTATGCGGAATCGACCCTCGCTCAGCTCTACAAGGTGCGCGGCCCCGGCGGCCTCTACCGGGGCGGGCCCGCCTTCTAGATCGCGCGCGGGCTCGGCCTGCCCTGGGCCGGGGCACTCTTCTCGATCTGCCTGATCCTGTCCTTCGGCCTCGTCTTCAACGCGGTCCAGGCCAATTCGATCGCGGACGCGTTCCAGGGCGCCTTCGGCCTCTCCAAGGCGGCAGTCGGCATCGCGCTGGCGATCCTGACCGGCGTGGTGATCTTCGGCGGCATCCGGTCGATCGCCCGGGTGGCGGAGATCGTCGTGCCCTTCATGGCGGTCGCCTATCTGCTGATGGCGCTTTGGGTCGTCGTCACCCACCTGCTGCAGGTGCCGGGAATGCTGTGGCTGATCGTCGGCTCCGCCTTCGGGCTGACCGAGGCGGCCGGCGGCATCGCCGGCGGCGTCATGGCCGCGATGATGAACGGCGTGCGCCGCGGCCTCTTCTCCAACGAGGCGGGCATGGGGTCGGCCCCGAACATCGCCGCGGTGGCGGTGCCGGTGCCGCACCATCCCTCCAGCCAGGGCTTCGTGCAGGCGCTCGGCGTCTTCATCGACACGATCCTGATCTGCACCGCGACGGCGATCATGATCCTGCTGTCGGGCGTGCTGGTGCCGGAGTCGGGCGTGACCGGAACTCAGCTCACCCAGGAGGCAATGACCGCCCATGTCGGCGAGGCGGGCCGATACTTCATCGCGATCGCCATCTTCTTCTTCGCCTTCACCTCGATCATCGGCAACTACTCCTACTCCGAGAACGCCATGGTCTATCTCGGCATCGGCGACACCACGGGGCTGACCGTCCTGCGGCTCGGGGCGCTCGCGATGGTGGTCTGGGGGGCGATCCAGAGCGTCGCCACGGTCTTCGACGCGGCGGATGCCTCGATGGGGCTGATGGCCACCGTGAACCTGCTCGCGATTCTCGCCCTCTCGGGAACGGTCGCGAAGCTCACCCGGGACTATTTTGCCCAGCGCAGCCGGGGGGGCGAGCCCACCTTCGATCCCAGCGGCTATCCCGAGCTCGGCGATCGGATCGATCACTCGATCTGGTCCCGGGACTGAACGGTCGGCGGGGCCGGGGGGCATCCCCGGCCCTTCGCCCGGTGTCCTCTATCCGGCCGCGGGGCGGCCGGACTGGCTCAGAAGCTGCGCCCGAAGGTCAGGTGCGCCGACTCGTTGCCGGGATTGTCGGAAGAGGTGCTGGCGTTCGACTTGTGGCTGAGCACCGCGCCGATCCGCCAGCCCGAGGGCTGGTGGAGATAGCTCAGCCCGATCTGCGAGCGGATCATCGGGAACGAGCTGCCGAGATCGGTGCCCGAGCTGCCCTGCGAATAGCCGCCGGGCATGATGCTCGCCTCCAGCCGCCAGGCGTGGTCGAGCGGCGCGGTCAGGTAGAGCCCTGCTCCGCCCCAGAGGTCGCCCTGGGTGTCGATCTCGCCGCCCATGCCGAAGCCGAGCGCGGCGGTGCCGAGATGCCAGCGCGGCTCGGCGCGCAGCTCGAGCAGCAGCGAAGCATGGGCGGAGTCGAAGACGTCGTCCGCCCCGAAGCCCACGATCGCCTCGCCGGCCGTGGCCGGCGCGGCGAGGGTGACGAGCGCGGCGACTGCGGCCGCCCGGGCCTTCCCCGCCATCAAAGCTTCTTCTCCAGCTCGGGCACGATCTGGAACAGGTCTCCGACGAGGCCGTAGTCGGCGACCTGGAAGATCGGTGCCTCCTCGTCCTTGTTGATGGCGACGATGACCTTGCTGTCCTTCATGCCCGCAAGATGCTGGATCGCCCCGGAGATGCCGACCGCGATGTAGAGCTCGGGCGCCACCACCTTGCCGGTCTGCCCGACCTGCCAGTCGTTCGGCGCATAGCCGCTGTCGACCGCCGCCCGGCTCGCGCCGACCGCCGCGCCGAGCTTGTCGGCGAGCCCCGCGATGATCGCGAAGTTCTCCTCCGAGCCCACGCCGCGTCCGCCCGAGACCACGACCCGCGCCGAGGCGAGCTCGGGCCGGTCGGAGCGCGCGACCCGGTCCTCGACCCAGGCCGAGATGGCCGGATCGGCCGCGGCCTGCGCGGTCTCGACCGGCGCCGGCGCCTGCGTGCCCGTCGCCTCGAAATTCGCGCCGCGCACCGTCACGACCTTGACCGGATCGCCCGACTGCACCGTCTGGATGGCGTTGCCGGCATAGATCGGCCGCTCGAACGTATCGGGCGAGACCACGCCGGTGATGTCCGAGATCACCATCACGTCGAGGAGGGCGGCGAGCCGCGGCGCCACGTTCTTGCCGGTCGTCGTCGCCGGCAGGACGATATGGCTGTAGCCGCCCGCGAGGCCACGCAGCAGATCCGTGAGCGGCTCGGCCAGCCGGTGGGCATAGGCCGCGCCCTCGACATGGATCACCTTGGCGACGCCGTCGAGCGCCGCGCCCTCGGCGGCCACCGCGCCTGCATTCTCGCCGGCGACCAGCAGGTGGATGTCGCCGCCCATCGCCTTGGCCGCGGTCACCGCCTTGGCGGTCGCGTCGTTGAGCGTGGCGTTGTCGTGCTTTGCCAGGACCAGAACGGCCATCAGATCACCCCCGCCTCGGTCTTCAGCTTCTCGATCAGCTCGTCCACCGAGCCCACGCGCACGCCCGCCTTGCGGCTGGCGGGCTCGACGGTCCGGAGCACCTTCAGCCGCGGCGCGAGATCGACGCCGTAGTCGGCGGCGGTCTTCTCCTCGAGCGGCTTCTTCTTGGCCTTCATGATGTTCGGCAGGCTGGCGTAGCGCGGCTCGTTCAGCCGCAGGTCCGTGGTGACGATGGCCGGCCCCTTGAGCCTCACGGTCTGCAGGCCGCCGTCCACCTCGCGCGTCACGAGAACGTCGGAACCTTCGATGGCGACCTTGGAGGCGAAGGTGCCCTGCGGCCAGCCGGTCAGCGCGGCCAGCATCTG
>CAZESN010000215.1:0-3916 GCA_964514775.1 uncultured Rhodovulum sp. | reverse complement strand
CGAAGCGCAGGATGTTGCCGACCTCGGCGCCGCGCCAGCCGTAGATCGACTGGTCGTCGTCGCCCACGACGCAGATGTTGTGATGCCCACCGGCCAGCAGCCGCAGCCACAGGTACTGGGCGACGTTGGTGTCCTGATACTCGTCGACGAGGATGTAGCGGAACCAGCGGCGGTACTGCTCGAGGATCTCGGGATTCGCCTGAAGGATACCGACGACATGCAGGAGCAGATCGCCGAAGTCGCAGGCGTTCAGGGTCTTCAGCCGCTCCTGATACTCGGCGTAGAGCTCGGTGCCGCGATGGTTGAAGGCGGTGGCCTCGGCGGAGGGCACGCGGGCGGGGGTGAGCGCGCGGTTCTTCCAGCCGTCGATCAGGCCGGCGAGCATCCGCGGCGGCCAGCGCTTCTCGTCGATGTTGGCGGCGCGCACGAGCTGGCGCAGCAGGCGGAGCTGGTCGTCGGTGTCGAGGATGGTGAAGTTGGGCTTGAGGCCTGCGAGTTCGGCGTGGCGGCGCAGGATGCGCGTCGACAGCGAGTGGAAGGTGCCGAGCCAGGGCATGCCCTCGACCACGCCGCCGACGAGCGTGCCGATCCGGTGCCTCATCTCGCGCGCGGCCTTGTTGGTGAAGGTCACGGCGAGGATCTCGTTGGGCCGCGCGCGCCCCAAGGCGAGAAGATGCGCGATGCGGGCGGTCAGCGCGCGGGTCTTGCCGGTGCCGGCCCCCGCGAGCAGGAGCACCGGGCCGTCCACCGCCTCGACCGCCGCGCGCTGCGCGGGGTTCAGCGCCTCCAGCCAGGGCTCCGGGCGCGCCGCGGCGGCCCGCGCCGACAGCGACGGCTTTGCGGCGGCCTCGAAGGCATCGGCCTCGTCGGAGAGGAAGCTGCTCATGCGCGTGAGGTTAATGCGCGTTCGCGCCAAAGGGAAGTCTCGTTCACGTTGTGTTCGAAATGCGCCCATGGGTCCGCCTGCGCGCGGATTTTGCTGGCGCGGGGGGCGACCGCGGTGGCAGGAAACATCGCGAGGGGGCCCGAATGAACGAGGTTCTGCTTCACGCGCTCATCTATCTGACGGCCGCGGTGATCGCGGTGCCGCTGGCGCGCTGGCGCGGGCTGGGGTCGGTGCTCGGCTATCTGGTGGCAGGGCTTGCGATCGGGCCGGTCCTGCATCTGGTCGGCTCCGAGACCGCCGAGGTCCAGCAATATGCCGAGTTCGGCGTGATGCTGATGCTGTTCCTGATCGGGCTCGAGCTCGAGCCGCGGGCGCTCTGGCAGATGCGCGGGCGGCTGCTCGGCCTCGGCGGATTGCAGGTGGGCCTGAGCACTCTGGCGATCGCGGCAGCGACGATGGCGCTCGGGGTGGCCTGGAATACGGCGCTGACGGTGGGGATGATCCTGTGCCTTTCCTCGACCGCGATCGTGATGCAGACACTCGAGGAAAAGCGGCTGGTGCCGACCGCCGGCGGGCAGGCGAGTTTCGCCGTCCTGCTCTTTCAGGACATCGCCGCGCTGCCGTTCCTGGCGATCATTCCGCTGCTCTCCCTGGGCGCCTTTGCCCATGACCCGGCGGCCGTCACCCCGTTGCACCGCGTGCCGGGATGGCTGCATCCGCTGGTGATCGCGGCCGCGATCGGCCTCGTGGTCGCGGGCGGGCGATATCTGGTGCGGCCGGCCTTCGCCTATTTCAGCCTGGCGCGGATGCGCGAGGTCCAGGTCGCGGCGGCGCTGGTGATCGTGATCGCCGTGGCGGTGATGATGGACGCGATCGGCCTGTCGCCGGCGCTCGGGTCGTTCCTCGCCGGCGTGGTGCTGGCGGGCAGCGAGTACCGGCACGAGATCCAGAGCGACATTGCGCCGGTCAAGGGGCTGCTGATGGGGCTCTTCTTCATCACCGTGGGCGCGGGGATCGATCTCGGGCTGCTGGTAGGCCAGCCTCTGCTGATCGCAGGGCTGGTGCTGAGCCTGATCGTGATCAAGATGCTGGTGCTCTACGTGCTTGCGCGTCTCTTCGGGCTCGGAGGGCGGGACCGGATGCTGTTTACCTTCGCCCTCGCCCAGGCCGGCGAGTTCGGGTTCTTCCTCGCCGCCTTCGCCGGGCAGTCGCAGGTGCTGACGCCCGACCAGACCTCGCTCGTGCTGATCGTCGTGTCGCTGTCGATGTTCCTCACGCCGGTGCTCTTTCTCGTGCAGGAGGCCCTGTCCGCCGGGCGAACCGGCGCGCCCGGGCCAGCGGAGGCGATCGACGCGCAGGGCCCCGTGATCATCGCCGGATACGGGCGATTCGGCCGCACCATCGACCGGATGCTCCGGGTCGCCGGCCATTCGACGGTGGTGATCGACGCCGATACCCATCTGGTGGCGCGGATGCGTGCGATCGGCATCCGGGCCTATTACGGCGAGGCCGAGCGGCCGGACCTCCTGATGGCGGCCGGAATCGGCGAGGCGCAGGCGCTGGTGATCGCGATCGACGACCGGGCCAAGGCGGTCAGGCTCGCCCGCTTCGTCAGTCAGGCCCATCCGCAGGTAAAGATCGTCGCACGGGCGCACGACCAGCAGCATGTGCTCGAATTGCAGGACGCAGGTGCGGCAGACAGCATCCGCGAGGTCTTCGACAGCTCGGTCCGGGCAGGGCGGCACGTCCTGAATGCGCTGGGGCATCAGGAGCCGGAAATCGAGCTGGTGGCGCGTGCGTTTCATGCGCATGACCGGGAGATGCGCACTGAGCTCGCCGAGGTCTGGGACCGCCGGCATCCGCTCGACACCTCGCCCGCCTATACCGCCAAGCTGCGCGAGCAGGAGGAGAGCGTCGGGGCGCTGTTCCGGGAAAGCCGGGCGGGCGGGCGCGAGAAGGATGCGCCGAGCTCGCCGCTTCCGGCGGCCCCGGAGGCCTGAGGCACTGCGCTTTACTTCGGTGCAGGCGGGTGTTGCATCGCAACAGAACGCGCCCTAACACTTGGCCCCTCACTTGGCCGTCGGCCGCGTAGCAGGAGTTTCGGGCGTATGCCGACCTTCGAGAAGATCCTTGTCGCCAACCGTGGCGAGATCGCCATCCGCGTGCTGCGCGCGGCCAACGAGATGGGGAAACGCACGGTCGCGGTCTATGCGGAAGAAGACAAGCTTTCGCTCCATCGTTTCAAGGCGGACGAGGCCTACCGCATCGGCGAAGGACTCGGCCCGGTAGCGGCCTATCTCTCGATCCCCGAGATCATCCGCGTGGCCAAGATGTCCGGGGCGGACGCGATCCACCCGGGCTACGGGCTCCTCTCGGAGAACCCCGAGCTGGTCGATGCCTGCACCGCCGCCGGCATCGCCTTCATCGGGCCGAGCGCCGAGACCATGCGCCGCCTCGGCGACAAGGCGAGCGCGCGCAAGGTGGCGATCGAGGCCGGCGTGCCCGTGATCCCGGCGACCGAGGTCCTGCCCGAGGATATGAACGAGGTGCGCCGGATGGCCGCCGAGATCGGCTATCCCTTCATGCTCAAGGCAAGCTGGGGCGGCGGCGGGCGCGGCATGCGGCTGGTCATGGGCGAGGAAGAACTCGAGGACAAGGTCCTCGAGGGCCGGCGCGAGGCGATCAACGCCTTCGGCAACGGCGAGGGCTATCTCGAGAAGATGATCCTGAACGCCCGCCACGTCGAGGTGCAGGTACTCGGCGACAAGCACGGGCATATCTATCACCTCTGGGAGCGCGACTGCTCGGTGCAGCGCCGCAACCAGAAGGTCGTGGAGCGCGCGCCGGCGCCCTATCTGACCCAGGCCCAGCGCGAGGAGGTCTGCGAGCTCGGCCTCCGGATCGCCAAGGCGGCGAACTACGAATGCGCCGGCACGGTCGAGTTCCTGATGGACCGCGACAGCGGCGCCTTCTACTTCATCGAGGTCAATCCGCGCATCCAGGTCGAGCATACCGTGACCGAGGAGGTCA
>CAZESN010000214.1:283-3977 GCA_964514775.1 uncultured Rhodovulum sp. | reverse complement strand
TGTTGGCGGGGAGAAAATGGAATGCGGCCAACGGGCCGCGCGATGTCTTCTGGTTCAGCGGCCCCGGCCGAGCAGGATCTGGGCGGCGAAGGTGAGGAAGATCCCGGCAAAGAGCCAGTCGGTCGTGCGGGCGATGCGGGGATTGCCGCGCAGGGTCAGGGCAACCCGGTCGGCGGCGAGGATCATCGGCACGGTGATGACGAGCGAGACCGCGATGAAGATCAGGCCGAGCCCGACAAGCCGTGCGGCGGCATCGGGGTCGCCCGGCTGCACGAACTGCGGCAGGAAGGTCATGAAGAAGAGCAGGATCTTGGGGTTGAGAAGGTTGATCGCCACGCCCGAGGCCCAGGTGGCGGCGAGGCCCGTCCGGGCGGGCGGCGCGCCGGGCAGGGTGAAGGCGGAGCCGTGGCGGATCGCCTGCACCGCCAGCCAGGCGAGATAGGCCGCTCCGGCGATCTTCAGGACGAGGAAGGCCGTGGGAGCGGCCACGATCAGCGCCGAGACGCCGAGCGCCACCAGGGCCGTGTGGACGAGGACGCCGGTGCAGGCGCCCGCCAGCGCGGCGAGCCCGGCGGCGCGGCCCTGCGAGAGGGCGCGGCCGAGGAAGAAGGTCATGTCCGGCCCCGGCGTCAGCGTGATCACGACGGCGGCCAGGGTGAAGGGAAGGAGGACCGCCGGCTCGGGCAGCATCGCGGGGGTCTAGCGCGTGGTCTCGGTCAGGCGCTGGCGCACGTAGCCCTCGACCGTGCCGATCATCTCGTCCATCCCCGGATCGAAGAAGTGGCTCGCGCCCTCGACGGTCTTGTGGGTGATGGTGATGCCCTTCTGCTGCTTGAGCTTGTCGGCGAGTCCGGTCACGTCGGCGGGCGGGACCACGCGGTCGGCGCTGCCGGAGATGATCAGGCCCGAGGAGGGGCAGGGGGCGAGGAACGAGAAATCGTACTGGTTGGCCGGTGGCGCTACCGAGATGAAGCCCGCGATCTCGGGGCGGCGCATCAGGAGCTGCATGCCGATCCAGGCGCCGAAGGAGAAGCCCGCGACCCAGCAGACCTTGGCGTTGGGGTTCAGCGCCTGGAGGTAGTCGAGGGCGGCGGCGGCATCGGATAGCTCGCCGATGCCCTGGTCATATTCGCCCTGGCTCCGGCCAACGCCGCGGAAGTTGAACCGCAGGCAGGTGAATCCAAGCCGGTGAAAGGCATAGTGAAGGTTGTAGACCACCTTGTTGTTCATCGTCCCCCCATAGAGGGGATGGGGGTGCAGGATGATCGCGATGGGAGCATCGCGGTGCTTCTGCGGGTGGTAGCGGCCTTCGAGACGGCCGTCGGGGCCGGGGAAGATCACCTCGGGCATGCAGGCGCTCTCCTGAAAATGGGGCAAGTCATACTTGACGGAAACCCTAACCTAATCTAGAAGTATTCTAAATAGGGCCATGCGGGCTTCATGATCCGCACGGAGTTAAGGTCTCGGGTCGAGACCGTCAACTGTGACGTGGCGAAACCCCGGGAGGCATGGACGTGAAGCTCAGCACCAAGGGGCGTTACGCGATGATCGCGCTGACCGATCTGGCGGGGCAGGGGCCCGAGCGGCTGGTGTCGCTGAGCGAGATCGCCGAGCGCCAGGACATCAGCCTCGCCTATCTCGAGCAGCTCTTCGTCAAGCTGCGCCGCGCCGACATCGTCGATTCGGTGCGCGGTCCGGGCGGCGGCTACCGGCTGGCGCGGCCGGTGGGCGAGATCCGGATCTCCGAGATCCTGGCCGCGGTCGACGAGACGATGGACGCGCTGGCGCGCGGGGCCGGAGCGTCGGGGGCGGCCACGGGGACGATGGAGCAGCAGCTCGCCGACAAGCTCTGGGAGCAGCTCTCGGCCAACGTCTATGTGATGCTGCACCAGACCCGGCTGAGCGACGTGGTGCGCAACCAGCTCGCGCCCTGTCCGGCGGTGCCGTCCTTCGTCGACGTGGTGGACGAGGGCGCATGACCGCCCGGGCCTATCTCGACTGGAACGCGACGGCGCCGCTCCGGCCCGAGGCGCGGGCGGCGATGCTGGCGGCGATGGATGTGGCGGGCAACCCGTCGTCGGTCCATGCCGAGGGGCGCGCGGCGCGGGCGGTCGTGGAGCGGGCACGGGCGCAGGTGGCCGAGGCGTTCGGCGTCGGGGCGGGGGAGGTGGTCTTCACCTCCGGCGCGACCGAGGCGGCGGCGCTGGGCCTTGCCGGGCGCGGGATGGTGTCGGCGGCGGTCGAGCACGACTGTGTCGCGGCCTGGACCGAGGCGGTGCTGCCGGTCGACGGGCAGGGTCTGGTGACGATCGCCGAGCCGGGCGTGAGCGCGGTTCAGGCCGCGAATTCCGAGACCGGCGTGGTGCAGGATCTGCCGCAGGGTGTGGGTTTCGTCGATGCGGTGCAGGCGGCGGGCAAGGTGCCGTTCGCCTTCGGCTGGAGCGGGGCGGCGATGGCGGCGCTCTCGGCGCACAAGATCGGCGGGCCGAAGGGCGTCGGCGCGCTCCTGCTCGCGCCGGGTGTCGAGGTGGCGCCGGGGTTGCGCGGCGGCGGCCAGGAGAGCGGGCGCCGGGCGGGGACCGAGAATGTCGTCGGTATCGCCGGATTCGGCGCGGCGGCGGCGGCGGCGGCGGCGGATCTCGCCGCGGGTATCTGGGACAGGGTTGCGGAGCTTAGAGATATTCTAGAGAAAGCTCTGGAAGCGGCGGCGCCGGACACTATTTTTGTCGGGAATCGGTCCCGGCGGTTGCCGAACACGACCTGCGTCGCGGTTCCCGGCTGGAAGGCCGAGACGCAGGTGATGCAGATGGACCTGGCCGGCTTCGCCATATCGGCGGGATCGGCCTGTTCGAGCGGGAAGGTGCGCCCGGGCCGGGTGCTGGCGGCGATGGGCTTCACGCCCGAGGTCGCGGCCTGTGCGGTGCGCGTCTCGCTCGGACCGACGACGACGGAGGCGGAGGTCATGGCCTTTGCCGAAGTCTGGGCGAGACAGTACCGGCGGTACCGGGCGAAGGCCGCCTGAGCGGGCGGCGAGGAAGGGAAGACGATGCGCGTATCCGAGGAAATCATCGTCCGCGAGGGCGTGGACCAGGAAACGGTCGAGACCGTGCGCTCGGTGGGCGAGCGCTACAAATACGGCTTCGAGACCGATATCGAGACCGAATATGCGCCGAAGGGCCTCAACGAGGACATCGTGCGCCTCATCTCGGCCCGCAACGAGGAGCCCGAGTGGCTGACCGAGTGGCGGGTCGCGGCGTTCCGGCGCTGGGAGCAGCTCGAGGAGCCCTCCTGGGCGATGCTCAACTATCCCAAGATCGACTTCCAGGACGCCTATTACTATGCGCGCCCGAAGAGCATGGCAGTGCGGCCGAAGTCGCTCGACGAGGTCGATCCGCAGCTGCTGGCGACCTATGCCAAGCTCGGCATCCCCCTGAAGGAGCAGGCGATCCTCGCCGGTGTCGAGGGCACCGAGGGCATGGCGCCCGACGGCCAGCGGGTCGCGGTCGATGCGGTCTTCGACAGCGTGTCGGTGGGCACGACCTTCCGCGAGGAGCTGGCGAAGGCGGGCGTGATCTTCTGCTCGCTCGGCGAGGCGGTGCGCGATCATCCCGAGCTCGTGCGCAAGTACCTCGGCTCGGTCGTGCCGCCGTCGGACAACTTCTATGCGACGCTGAACTCGGCGGTGTTCTCGGCG
>CAZESN010000214.1:0-273 GCA_964514775.1 uncultured Rhodovulum sp. | reverse complement strand
GCCGACAAGGGCTCCTACGTGAGCTATCTCGAGGGCTGCACGGCGCCGAAGCGCGACGAGAACCAGCTCCACGCGGCGGTGGTCGAGATCATCGTGCTCGAGGACGCCGAGGTGAAATACTCGACCGTCCAGAACTGGTTCCCGGGCGACGAGGAAGGCCGGGGCGGGATCTACAACTTCGTGACCAAGCGCGCGGACTGCCGTGGCGACCGCTCGAAGGTGATGTGGACGCAGGTCGAGACCGGCTCGGCGATCACCTGGAAGTACCCGTCG
>CAZESN010000213.1:0-4152 GCA_964514775.1 uncultured Rhodovulum sp. | reverse complement strand
CCGGCATCTACGCGATCGGCGACGCGATCACCGGCCCGATGCTCGCCCACAAGGCCGAGGACGAGGGCATGGCGGTGGCCGAGGCCATCGCCGGGCGGCATGGCCATGTGAACTACGCCGTGATTCCGGCCGTGATCTACACGAGCCCCGAGGTCGCCTCGGTCGGCGCGACCGAGGAATCGCTCAAGGAGGCGGGCCGCGCCTACAAGGTCGGCAAGTTCCCGTTCATGGGCAACGCCCGTGCCAAGTCCCACTTCGCCGGCGATGGTTTCGTCAAGCTCCTGGCCGACGCCGAGACCGACCGCCTGCTCGGCGCGCATATCGTCGGCCCCGCGGCGGGCGAGCTCATCCACGAGATCTGCGTCGCCATGGAGTTCGGCGCCGCGGCCGAGGACGTGGCGCGCACCTGCCACGCGCATCCGACCTTCTCGGAGGCCGTGCGCGAGGCCGCGCTCGCCTGCGGCGACGGCGCGATCCACGCGTGATGGCGGTCCGGCGGCTTGGCGCATCGGCGGCGCTCGCCCTTGCCCTGGCCGGCGGTGCGCCGGCCTTCGCGCAGCAGGACTGCGTCGTCCTGCTGCACGGGCTCGGGCGCAGCGAGGCGTCGCTCTTCCTGATCGAGGAGGCGCTGAAGGCCGAGGGCTATCTGGTCGTCAACCGCAGCTATCCCACGACCGAGATGTCGATCGGGGGGCTGCTCGACTACGTCTCCGCCGCGGTGACCGAGTGTGGCGCGGCGCGCGTCAACTTCGTGACCCATTCGCTCGGCGGCATCGTCGCCCGCGGCTGGCTTCGCTACAACCAGCCCCCGAACATGGGGCGGGTGGTGATGCTCGCGCCTCCCAACCATGGCTCCGAGGTCGTCGACGAGTTCGGCAACCTCGCCGCCTTCCAGGCGCTGGCCGGCCCGGCCGGCCGCGAACTGCGCACCGGTCCCGCCGGAGTGCCCGAGCGGCTCGGCCCTGTCGATTTCGATCTCGGCGTGATCGCGGGCGACCGGTCGCTCAACCCGCTCTTCTCGGCGGTGATCCCCGGCCCAGACGACGGCACCGTGTCGGTGGCGAGCACCCGGATCGAGGGGATGGCCGATCATATCACCCTGCCGGTGACCCATACGCTGATGATGGTGAACCCGGTGGTGATGGCCCAGGTCGTCAACTTCCTCGAGACCGGCGGCTTCGACCACGACCTGACCTCGATCCCCGAGGCCACCCGGCGCCTGCTGACGCGCTAGCTCAGCTTACCAGCATCCTGAGGCCCTGGGTCACGTCCATACGGATCGCGAGCCGCAGTCCCGGCTCGTCCCCGGCGCGCAGGGCCGCGATGATCTTGCGGTGGTTGTCGCTCGCCTGCCGACGCTGGAGCTTCTCGTAGAGCATCCGCATCGTCGGCCCGGCCTGGAGCCAGACGGTTTCGATCAGGCCGAGCATCGCCGGCGCCTGGGCCCGCAGGTAGAGGGTGCGGTGGAACTCGAGATTCGTGCGCACGTAGCCCGCGGCATCCCCCTTCACGATCATCTCGTCGATCACGCCGTTGATCGCCGCCATCCGGTCGATCAGCACCGGATGCGCCCGCGGCAGAGCCCGGCTGGCGAGCTCCGGCTCGACCAGCGCCCGGAGTGCGGCCAGTTCCTCGATCCGTTCGTTCGAGAGCTCGGGCGTCGAGACCCGCCCCGAAGCCGAGAGCTTCAGCGCCCCCTCGGCCACCAGCCGCCGCACCGCCTCGCGCACCGGAGTGATGCTGACCCCGTATTCGGCGGCAAGGCCGCGCAGGGTCAGCGCCTCGCCCGGCTCGATCAGCCCGTGCATGATCCGGGCGCGCAGCAGGCGGTAGACGCGCTCATGGGTGGGGAGGCTCGATTCAGCCAGGCGCTCGCGGTCGATCACCTGCCGCTTGTGGGCCGCGCCGCGCAGCCGGTCAAGCCTCTCTAAGAGGCGCGGCGGCCGGGGAGAAATCGTAGGCATGCAGCTCAGGCCCGTGGCGGCGCAGCCAGTCGCGGTGGCGGGGATAATCCGGACAGAGATCGCGGACCACCGCCCAGAACCGGGCGGAATGGTTCATTTCGGAAAGATGCGCCACCTCATGGGCCACGACATAGTCGAGCACCGCCTCGGGCGCCATGATCAGCCGCCAGGAGAACATGAGCTCGCCACGATCGGTGCACGAGCCCCAGCGCGCCTTCGGGTCGCGCATCCGCACCGCCGAGGGTGCCCGTCCGATACGCGCCGCATGCCGGGTCGCCCCCACCACGCAGGCCGCCCGCGCCGTCTCGCGCAGGAAGGCGCCGACCCGCACCGGCACCTGCGCCTCGGGTCCTGGCACGTGCAGCGTGTCGCCGGCCCGGTGCAGGCGCCCGCGCCCCGTCGCCTGGATCGCGAGGCGGGCATCGCCGAAGGGCAGGATACTCGCATCCCGTACCGGGACGTGCTGCACCAGATCGGCGAGCTGGCCGCGCAGCCAGTCCTCGTGGTCGTGCAGGAAGCTGCGCGCCTGGGCCGCCGGCACGCCCGGGGGGAGTGTCAGGACCGGCGTGCGGCTGCCGCGACCGACCCGCAGCACCATACGCCGCGAGCGCACGTTACGCCGGATGAGTACCTCGATCGGCGGCTCGCCGACGGAGAGCGCCTCGCCCTCCATGGTCCCGCCTCAGCCGGCGATGACCGGCTGTCGCTGGGCGGCAAGGAAGTCCCGCACCCGCGGCTGGATCAGGCGCCGCCAGCGCGAGCCGTTGAAGACACCGTAGTGGCCGACCCCTTCCGCGACGTAGCGCGCGCGCCTCTCGTCGGGCAGGTTCCGGGCGAGGTCATGGGCGGCCTCGGTCTGGCCGAGGCCGGTGATGTCGTCCTTCTCGCCCTCGATGGTCATCAGCGCCACGTCGGTGATCGCGCCGGGATCGACGAGACGGCCACGGTGGCGGTACTCGCCCGTCGCGAGGAGCCGCTTCTGGAAGACCCGCTCGATCGTCTGGAGGTAGAACTCCGCCGTCAGATCCATGACCGCCAGGTACTCGTCGTAGAAGCGCTGGTGCTGCTCGGCGCTGTCGCCGTCGCCCTTCACCAGATTCTGGAAATGCGTCACATGCGCGTCCAGGTGCCGGTCGAGGTTCATCGCGAGGAAGCTGGAGAGCTGCAGGAAGCCCGGGTAGACCCTGCGCATCACCCCGCGGTTGGGCCAGGGCACGCGTACCACGACGTTGTTCTCGAACCAGCTCAGCGGCTTGCCCTGCGCGAGCTCGTTCGGCTGCTTGGGGTTGCGGGCGGTGTCGATCGGCGAGCCCATCAGCACGACCGCCGCCGGGCGGCTCGGGTTGCCGTCCATGGCCATCAGGCTCGCGGCGACCACGGCCGGGACGCCGGGCTGGCAGACCGCCATCACCGAGGCCCGCTCGCCGCCCTGTGCCAGGAACTCGAGCATCGCGATCAGGTGATCGCTGTAATCGTCGAGGTCGAAGGCGCCGGCCGTCACCGGAACGTCGCGCGCATCCACCCAGTCGGTGATGAAGACGTCATGTTCGGGCAGCATCGCCTCGACCGTGCCGCGCAGCAGCGTGGCGTAGTGGCCAGACATCGGTGCTACGACCAGAAGCTTCTGATCGCCCCGGGATTCGGCTGCGACGCTGTCGCGACGAAAATGCAACAGGTTGCAGAAGGGGCTCGACCAGACGATTTCCTCGACCACCGGGGTCTCGACACCGTCGACGAGCGTCGTCTCAAGCCCGAACTCGGGTTTGCCGTATCGCCGCGTGGCGTTGATAAACATTTCGAGAGCGGCGGACATCGCCCGGGACCCGTAGCTTTCAGCCATCGGATTCAAGGGGTTGCGAATGGCGTCTCGGCTCAGCCGGGCTGCCGCGCGCATCGGTGACATCGCCGCATGCGTCATTTCATAGGCATGGTAGAGCATCGATAACCCTCGCAAGCAGGTTACAGTTCCCTGAGCGTAAACGGATTTTGCACCGCATCAAGCGGGATCGTGGAGTTTTTGACGGAACTGTGGCATTTGTCCATGACATCCTTAACGCCAAAGGCTTTGACAATGATTGACGCGCGTGGCATCCGCTCGCGCGATTCACAAAGATCTCACCGAGATGAGGAAAGCGGATGCCCAAGGACGAATGGGGCGTGAAGCGTGTTTGCCCGAGCTGCTCGAGCC
>CAZESN010000212.1:0-4154 GCA_964514775.1 uncultured Rhodovulum sp. | reverse complement strand
TCATCGTCGAGATGCAGGCCGCCTGGTTCTGGATCAGCGGATCGACGTTGAACCCCTGCTTGAGCACGGTCACGCCCCCGTCGCCGCCGTCGGTCGGGATCCCCAGCGAGCTCATCCAGCTCAGGAACGGATATTCGTTGCCCCCGAACCAGACGCCGAGCGTCTGGCCGGGAAACGCGTCGGTCGAGGTGACGCCGCTGTCGTTGCGGCAGGTGAGCATCATCCCCGAGGACTTGAAGGGCTGGGCGATGTTGACGAGCGGCAGGCCCTTCTCGCGCGCGGCCAGCGCCGCCGGCATCCAGTCCACCACCACATCCGCGCCGCCGCCCGCGACCACCTGCACCGGCGCCACATCCGGCCCGCCGGGGCGGATGGTGACGTTGAGGCCCTCCTCCTCGTAGAAGCCCTGATCCTGCGCGACGTAGTATCCGGCGAACTGGGCCTGGGTGACCCATTTGAGCTGGAGCGTCACGTCCTGGGCCTGCGCCCCGCCGGCGGCCAGAAGCGTCGCCATGGAGGCGCCCGCGAACCATTTCGTCATGCCGTCTCTCCTTGTTGGCCTGTTGTCAGTCGGATTGTCGTTTTTCGGATGCCGTTTCCTGTCGTCTCTCAGCGTCGCTGCGACGGGTGCCAGAAGGTCACGGCCCGTTCGACGAGCGCCACCGCGCCGTAGAAGGCAGACCCGACCACCGCCGCCACCGCGATCTCGGCCCAGACCATGTCGAGCGCGAGCCGGCCCACCTCGGTCGAGATGCGAAAGCCCATGCCGACGGTGGGAGAGCCGAAGAACTCCGCCACGATCGCCCCGATCAAAGCGAGAGTCGTGCAGATTTTCAAGCCGTTGAATATGAAGGGCGCCGCCGCGGGCAGACGGAGACGCCAGAGCGTCTGCCCGTAGCTCGCGGCATAGGTGCGCATCAGGTCCGCCTGCATCGGCTCGGTCGCGGCCAGGCCCTGCACGGTGTTCACGAGCATGGGGAAGAAGACCATCAGCACGACGATCGCGGCCTTCGACTGCCAGTCGAAACCGAACCACATGACCATGATCGGGGCCATGCCGATGATCGGCAGCGCGCTGACGAAATTGCCGACCGGCAGCAGTCCGCGGCGCAGGAAGGGCATCCGGTCGACCGCGATGCCGGTCAGGATCGCCGCGCCGCAGCCGATGACATAGCCCGAGAGCGCGCCCTTCACGAAGGTCTGCATGAAGTCCACCCGCAGGATGGACCAGCTCGCGACGATCCGCGCCGCGATGGCGCTCGGCGCGGGCAGCAGCACCGGGCTCACGTTCAGCCCGCGCACGATCAGCTCCCAGAGCAGAAGCAGCGTCAGGCCGAAGAAGAGCGGCGGCGCCAGCCGCCCGAGCCGGGTCGTCGCCCGCGAGGCAAGGCGGGCGTTCAGCCACCAGGCCCCGATCCAGAGGCCGAGCGCCGCGGGCAGGGCCGCGCTCACCGCGCCCTCCGCCCGGCCGGGACCGGTGCCTGCCTGCGACGAGACCCTGCCATGCCGCCTCCTTGCCCGCCGAGGCTATGCCGGAGGCCGGCGCGAAGGCAAGCACGCACAGGCCGATGCGGGAGCCGACCTCAGATCAGCCCCCCGGCCTCCGCGTGAACGGGGACCCGCCCCTGTCAGGCGACGGGCGTGAGCAGCGGGTTGCCGGCGAAATGGGCCGCGAGGTTGCGGACCACCAGATCCCCCATCGCGCCGCGGGTCTTGTGGGTGGCCGAGCCCTGATGGGGCGAGAGCACGACATTGTCGAGGCTCCGGAACCCCTCGGGGACCCGCGGCTCGTCGACGAAGACATCGAGCGCCGCGCCGCCGAGCCCGCCGCTCGACAGGAGCTCGAGCATGGCGTCCTGATCGACGAGCGAGCCGCGCGCCACGTTGACGAGCGCCCCGTCCGCGCCGAGCGCCTCCATGACCTGGCGCGAGACGATCCCGCTCGTCTCGGCCGAACCCGGCGCGATCACCACGAGCCAGTCCACATCGCGCGCCATCTCGGTCAGGTCCGCGTAGTAGTCGTAGGGCTCGTGGGCCTGCTTGCTGCGGCCGTGGTAGGAGACCTTCATCTTCATCGCCACCAGCCGGCGCGCGATCTCCTTGCCGATCCGCCCGAGCCCGAGGATGCCCGCATGCCGGCCGGTCAGCTCGCCGGTGAGGCCGAAATTGCCCTTGTCCCACTCGCCCCGGCGCACGAAGGCGTCGGACTGCGGGATGCGGCGGGCGAGCGCGATCATCAGGCCGAGGGTGATCTCGGCCACCGCGTCGTTGAGCACGTCGGGCGTGTTGGTCACCCGCACGCCGCGCGCCTTGCAGGCGGCGGTGTCGATCCCGTCATAGCCCACGCCGTAGCTCGAGACGATCTCGAGCGCGGGCGTGGCCGCCAGTACGTCGGCCGGAATCCCGAAATGCCCGTCGGTCGCGACCGCCCGGATCTTCGGGCCCACTTCCCTCAGGAAGGCGGCGCGGTCGGGCGCCTGCCAGAGCCGGTGCACCTCATAGGCCGCCTCGAGCTCACTCTCGACGGATCCGAGCATCGGGGCGATCTGGATGATGTGCGGTCTGCTCACGGTGCTGTCCTCCCGGTCTGTGGCGCGAGGTATATGGACCGAGGCCCGAGCGCTGCGCAATAGCGGGAGGCAAGCCCTTGCCTGCACGGGCGGATGCGGGCCATATCCGGGCTCGTAACAGCATCAGGGAGTAGAACGCATGTCCGACAAGCCGGTCGTGGGTTTCATCGGCGTCGGCCTCATGGGCTGGGGCATGGCGAAGAACGCCGTGGAGAAGGGCTATCCGCTGCGCGTCGTCGCCCATCGCAGCCGGCAGGCGGTCGACGACCTGGTCGGGCGCGGCGCGGTCGAATGCCCGGACGTGGCGACCCTGGCCGGCCAGTGCGACATCATCGCGATGTGCGTCACCGGCGCGCCGCAGGTCGAGGCCAATATCGCCGAGATCGTGAAGACCGCCCGGCCGGGCCTGACGATCATCGATTCGACCACGTCCGAGCCGGACGTGACCGCCCGCCTCGCCGCCGAACTCGCCGAGCGCGACATCACCTTCCTCGACGCGCCGCTCTCGCGCACGCCGAGCCATGCCTGGGACGGCGAGCTCACCACCTATATCAGCGGCCCGGCCGAAGCGATCGAGCGGGTGCGCCCGCTGCTCGCCACCTGGGCCACCGCGATCATCCCGATCGACGCCCCGGCCGGCACCGCCCATGCGGTCAAGCTCGCCAACAACGTGGTGGCGCTCGGCTATATCGCGCTATGGGCGGAGTGCTATGCGCTGGTCAAGCGGGTCGGCGCCGATCCGGCGGTGCTGCACGAGGTGATCTCGAACTCCGGCATGAACTGCGGCAATTTCCAGAACTTCTCGAAGTTCGTCCTGGAAGGCGACGCGACCGGGCACAAGTTCTCGATTTCGAACGCGCTGAAGGATCTCACCTACTACAATCGCGTCGCCAACAAGGAAGGCGCGGCCACGCTCGCCTCCGACGGCCCGCTCCAGACCTTCAAGCTCGCGGCCTCGCTCGGGATGGGCGACAAGTTCGTCCCCGAGATCTATGCCGCCGCGCTGGCGCTGAACGGGGATCTTTCCGAGAAGAACTGATCTTTCGTTTCGGAACCGGAGGGGGCGGGGCCGGGCCTCGCCCCGGCAGGGCATGGAGAACGGCTCGCTCCCGAACGTGGTCAGCGAAAAACACGACCAACGGGAAATATCTTTAATATCAATATATTGACCGATGTCCCACTGTGGGACATCTGCTTCAGGCCGTCAGCCCCTCGACCTCGGGCAGGCCATGGATGCGGCAGGCCGCGGTCAGCGTGTTCGCCAGCAGGCAGGCGATCGTCATCGGCCCGACCCCGCCCGGCACCGGGGTGATTGCGCCCGCGACCTCCGAGACCGCCTCGAAGTCCACGTCCCCGACCAGCCGGTCGCGCCCGTCCGCGCCGGGGATCCGGTTGATGCCGACGTCGATCACCGTGGCGCCCGGCTGCACCCAGTCGGCCTTGACGAAGCCCGGCCGCCCGACCGCCGCCACCAGGATCTCCCCCCGGCGCGCCACCGAGGCGATGTCGCGGGTCCGCGAATGGGCGACCGTCACCGTGCAGTCCTCGCGCAGCAGGAGCTGGGCCATCGGCTTGCCGACGATG
>CAZESN010000211.1:1330-4231 GCA_964514775.1 uncultured Rhodovulum sp. | reverse complement strand
AGGGCCATGGCGTCACCCGAGCTTCATGTTGTCGATCCCGACCAGCCGGTCGTAGAGCCAGTAGAGCGCGAGGACGGCCGCGAGCAGGAGCGCCGCCAGCGCCGCCGCCAGCGACCAGTTGAGCGAGTTCTGCATGTGGAAGGCGATGAGGTTCGAGATGAGCTGCCCCGAGGCGCCGCCGACCAGCGCGGGCGTGATGTAGTAGCCGACCGCGAGGATGAAGCAGAGGAGCGCCCCCGCCCCGATCCCGGGCAGGGTCTGCGGCAGGTAGACGCGCCGGAACGCGGTCCAGGACGTCGCCCCGAGCGAGCGCGCGGCCCGCACATAGGACGGGTTGATCGTGCGCATCACCGAATAGAGCGGCAGCACCATGAAGGGCAGCAGGATATGGGTCATGGCGATGACCGTGCCCGCCTGGTTGTACATGAGCTGGACGCGGCCGGCGTCGTCGATCACGCCCATGGCGACGAGGGCGTTGTTGAGCACGCCCTGGCTCTGGAGGATCGCCATCCAGGCGGTGGTGCGCACCAGCAGCGAGGTCCAGAACGGCAGCAGCACCAGGATCATCAGCAGGTTCGAATAGCGCAGCGGCAGCGTCGCCAGCAGATGCGCGATCGGAAAGCCGAGGGCGAGGCAGATGCCGGTGATCAGCGCCGACAGCAGGAAGGTGCGCTGGAAGAGCATGAGATAGACCGCGCGGTCGTCGCTGACCCGCACGATGCTGCCCTCCGCGTCCCGGGTGCGGTCGACGGCGGCGAGGTAGAAGTTGGCGGTATAGGCCGACGAGACGTTGCGCATCGAGGCCCAGAGCTCGGGATCGCCCCATTTCGCGTCAAGCTCGAGAAGCGCCTCGCGGTAGGGCGGCTCGAGCCCGGCGGCGCGGCGGCCGGCGGAGGTGAAGAGCGAGCGCGTGCCCTGCATCTCGTAGTTCACCCGCGTGCCGACCTGGCCGATGGTGCGCGCGGCCGACGTGCTCGCGAGATCGGAGGCGAGGGCCGCGAAGGCGGCCTCGTCGGGCTCGGTGCCCGGCGGGTTTTCGCGGAACCAGGCGTTCACCGCGGGCATGTTGTTGGTGAAGACGGGGTTGTGCACCGAGCGGTGCAGCATCTGGCCGATCGGAAAGATGAAGCTCACCAGCACGAAGGCGAGCAGCGGCAGCACCAGGAGGAAGGCGCGCCGCCGGGCGCGTGCCTGGGCCCGCGCGAGGGCCTGCTTGAGCGGAACGCCGTCCGCTGCCCGCATCACACCCGCACCGCTCTCGGCCAATGCCATCGAAATCCCCCTGCGTGGTGGGGGCGGCGGCTGCGGCCGCCCCCGGTCTCGGGTCGTCAGTTGGCGAGCCAGGCGTTGAAGCGCTCGCTCAGCTCGATGTCATGGTCCGCCCAGAACTCGATGTCGGTGGTGAGCGCATCCCCCACGTAGTCGGGATTGGTCGGCATGTGCGGCTGCATCTCGGTGACCCCGTCCTTGAAGAGGCCGACGAGGGGCGCCGAGGATTTGCGGGCCGGGCCGTAGCTGATGTAGCTCGCCTGGTCCGCCAGCCGCTGGGTGTCGGTCGCGAACTTGATGAATTCCCAGGCCGCCTCGGCGTTCGGGGCGCCCTCGGGGATCACGTAGAGGTTGAAGTCGTAGATCTGGTTCGGCCAGAACAGCCCGAAGGGCTGGTTCTCCTCGATCATCGCGTTGAAGATGCGGCCGTTGTAGGCGGTGGTCATCACCACCTCGCCATCGGCGAGGAGCTGCGGCGGCTGGGCGCCGGCTTCCCACCAGATCACCTCGCTCTTGATCGTGTCGAGCTTGGCGAAGGCGCGGTCGACGCCCTCGGGCGTGGCGAGCACCTCGTAGACCTCGGCCGGTGGCACGCCATCGGCCATCAGCGCCAGTTCCAGGGCGAACTTCGCGCCCTTGCGCAGGCCGCGCTTGCCCGGGAACTTCTCGAGGTCGAAGAAGTCGTTGGTGGCGGTAGGGATGATGTCACCGTCGGTGCGGTAGGCGATCAGGGTCGAGTAGACGATCGTGCCGACGCCGCAGTCATAGAGCCCGCCCTCGATGAAATCCTCGCGCGCCGGCGTGCCGTCGGCGCCGTCGGGCAGGTCGTCGATGTCGAGGACCTGGAGCGCGCCCTCGTCGCAGAGCCGCACGAGGTCCGAGGGTTCGAGGTCGGCGATGTCGATGGTCACGTTGCCCGCCTCGACCTGGGCCTTGATCGGGGTGGCGGGGTTGTCGGCATCGACCGAATTGATCTTGATGCCGGTCATGGCCATGTAGGGCTTGTGGTACGCCTCCATCTGGCTCGCGCCGTATGCGCCGCCGAAGGACACGATGGTGATCTCCTCCTGCGCCGTCGCGGCAAGGCCGAACGACGCCAGAGCGCTGGTGAGAAACAGGACCTTTTTCATCTGGATACTCCCTGGGTTATGGACGTTCGTCGTCTTGTCATTGTCCGGGCGGTCCCCGTCGGAGCGGCCTCCGTCAGAGCGGGTCGAGCGCGCGCGCGTCCTGCGCGACCCATCCGATCGGGATCCGCTCGCCGGGCGCGAGCTTGCGCTGGCCGACGCTGTTGCGGCATTTCATCACGAAATTGTCGTTGCCCGCGACGCGCATGCGGGTGCGGAAGATGTCGCCCATGTAGATGAACTCGAGCACTTCCGCCTCGATCGTATGGGCGCCCTCGGGGATGAACTCGGGCTTGAACTCGACGCGCTCGGGACGGATCGAGACGGTGGTCCGCTCGCCCGGCGCGCTGACGTTCACCGGCACCGCGTCGAGGATCTCGCCAGAGGGCAGGCGCACGGTGCAGACCCCGTCGCCTATGGTCTCGACCACGCCCTCGAGGGTGTTGTTCTCGCCGATGAAGCTCGCGACGAACCGGTTGTCGGGACGCTCGTAGAGGTCCTCGGG
>CAZESN010000211.1:0-1320 GCA_964514775.1 uncultured Rhodovulum sp. | reverse complement strand
GGGGGGCGCGAGCTGCTGGATGCGGCCGTCGTTGAAGACCGCCACCCGGTCGGACATGGTCAGCGCCTCGCCCTGGTCGTGGGTGACGTAGACGACCGTGATCCCGAGCCGGTCGTGCAGGTGCTTGATCTCGAACTGCATGTGCTCGCGGAGCTGCTTGTCGAGCGCGCCGAGCGGCTCGTCCATCAGCACGAGCTCTGGGTCGAAGACGAGCGCGCGGGCGAGCGCGATGCGCTGCTGCTGGCCGCCCGAGAGCTGGGCCGGACGACGCCCGGAAAAGGCGCCCATCTGCACCATGTCGAGGGCGCGCTTCACCTTGGCGTCGATCTCTGCGCGCGGCGTCTTTCGCACCTGCAGCGGAAAGGCGAGGTTCTCGCCCACGCTCATATGCGGGAAAAGCGCGTAGTTCTGGAAGACCATGCCGATTCCGCGCTTGTGCGGCGGGACGGTGTTGATGGGGCGGCCGCCGAGCCGGATCTCGCCGTGGGTGGCGGTCTCGAAACCCGCTAGCATCATCAGGCAGGTGGTCTTGCCCGAGCCCGATGGCCCGAGCATGGTCAGGAACTCGCCCTTGCCGATGTCGAGATTGAGGTCTTTGACGACCAGCGTTTCGCCGTCGTAGCTCTTTTGCACGTGCTCAAAGGCCACGAATGAATCGTTGCGGCGTCCGGCTTCCATCCGTCTTCCCTGTTGGTCCGCTGTCTTCTCCGCGGCCATTCCGAGGATGATAAGCACAACCCCCCCGGCAACGCAAATCAATGTGGCCGTCTCCGGGCGTCCAGTTCTGCCGCAGTGCAGCGACGATCCCGCTTGCGTTTCCCGGCTCGAATCTGTCAACTCGACCCAAGAGCCCCAGGGAGGCCGATGATCGCTCCATTCAATGAAATGTTCGATGGCACCAGCGTCCGCGCCGCCTATGCGCGCCTGCTGGAATGGGTGGAGGGCACCCCGCCGGACGTCCTCCTCCAGAAGCAGCGCGAGGCGGAGGCGCTGTTCCGGCGGATCGGCATCACCTTCGCGGTCTACGGCGAGGGCGGCGACACCGAGCGCCTGATCCCCTTCGACATGATGCCCCGGGTCTTCACCGGGGCCGAGTGGCGCAAGCTCGAGCGCGGCGTCAAGCAGCGCGCCCGCGCCCTCAACGCCTTCCTCTACGACGTCTATCACCGCGCCGAGATCGTGCGCGCGGGCATCGTCCCGGCCGACCTCGTCTTCCGCAACGAGGCCTACGAGCCGGCGGTGGTGGGCATCGACCCGCCGGGCAACGTCTATTCCCACATCGTCGGCATCGACCTCGTGCGCACCGGCCCGGACGAGTTC
>CAZESN010000210.1:0-4243 GCA_964514775.1 uncultured Rhodovulum sp. | reverse complement strand
ACCAAGGACGGCGTCACCGTCGCCAAGGAGATCGAGCTCGAGGACAAGTTCGAGAACATGGGCGCGCAGATGGTCCGCGAAGTGGCCTCGCGCACCAATGACGAGGCCGGCGACGGCACCACCACCGCCACCGTTCTCGCCCAGGCGATCGTTCGCGAGGGCATGAAGTCGGTCGCGGCCGGCATGAACCCGATGGATCTCAAGCGCGGCATCGAGCAGGCCGTCGCGACGGTGGTCGAGGACATCAAGGCCCAGGCCCGCACCGTCAAGGACAGCGACGAGGTCGCCCAGGTCGGCACCATCTCCGCCAACGGCGAGGCCGAGATCGGCCGCCAGATCGCCGACGCGATGCAGAAGGTCGGCAACGAGGGTGTCATCACCGTCGAGGAGAACAAGGGCTTCGAGACCGAGACCGAGGTCGTCGAGGGCATGCAGTTCGACCGCGGCTACCTCTCGCCCTACTTCATCACCAATGCCGACAAGATGATCGCCGACCTCGAGGACGCGCTCATCCTGCTGCACGAGAAGAAGCTCTCGTCGCTGCAGCCGATGGTTCCGCTGCTCGAGGCCGTGATCCAGTCGGGCAAGCCGCTGCTGATCATCGCAGAGGACGTGGACGGCGAGGCGCTTGCCACGCTGGTCGTCAACAAGCTCCGCGGTGGCCTGAAGATCGCCGCCGTCAAGGCGCCGGGCTTCGGTGATCGCCGCAAGGCCATGCTGCAGGACATCGCGATCCTGACCGGCGGCCAGGTCATCTCCGAGGACCTCGGCATGAAGCTCGAGAATGTCGGCCTCGACATGCTCGGCCGCTCGCGCAAGGTCACCATCACCAAGGACGAGACGACCATCGTCGACGGTGCCGGTGAGAAGGCCGAGATCGAAGGCCGCGTCGCCCAGATCCGCGCGCAGATCGAGGAGACCACCTCGGACTACGACAAGGAGAAGCTGCAGGAGCGTCTGGCGAAGCTCGCCGGCGGCGTCGCGGTCATCCGCGTCGGCGGCAACTCCGAGATCGAGGTGAAGGAGCGCAAGGACCGCGTCGATGACGCGCTGAACGCCACCCGCGCCGCGGTGCAGGAAGGCGTCGTGGTCGGCGGCGGCGTGGCGCTCGTGCGCGCCTCCAAGAAGCTCGACGGCATGACCGGCGCCAACTCCGACCAGACCGCGGGCATCGCGATCGTCCGCCGCGCGCTTCAGGCGCCGCTGCGGCAGATCGCCGAGAACGCGGGCGTCGACGGCGCCGGTCATGCCGGCAAGATCATCGAGTCCTCGGACGCCTCGTTCGGCTTCAACGCCCAGACCGAGGAATACGGCGACATGTTCAAGTTCGGCGTGATCGACCCGGCCAAGGTTGTGCGCACCGCGCTGCAGGACGCCGCTTCGGTTGCCGGCCTCCTGATCACCACCGAGGCCATGATCGCCGACAAGCCGGAGCCGAAGGGCCAGGCCGGCGGCGGCATGCCCGGCGGCATGGGCGGCATGGACGGCATGATGTAATCAGCGGCGACGCTGGTTAACGGAACGGGGGCCTCGCGGCCCCCGTTTTCGTTTGGGAGAGCAGTTGGGCGCGTATTTTCCCGGCAGCGGATTGATCAAGAATATTTCGTCCGGCCAGGTGGCTCCGGTCGAGGATCCGTCAATGCCGATCGCGGACCTTGAGCAGGCAGGGGTGCCAGCAACGGACCGCGTCGCGTCAGGCCGTGCGGGGCAGGACGCGACGGCGGCCTGTCCGGAGCGGTTCAGGAGGTGAGGCGCACCAGCGCGTGCCGCTTGCGGCCGGCGGAGAGCTTGCGGGTGCTGGCCAGGGCCGCGGCGTCGAGGAGGAGGCCGGCATCGGTCAAGACCTCGTCGTCGAGGCGGGCGCCACCCTCGGTGATCAGCCGGCGTGCCTCCTTGCCGGAGGAGGCGAGGCCTGCGCGGACCAGAAGCTGGACGATCGGCAGGCCGCCGCCCGGAATGTCGGCGGGCGTGAGCGCGAGGGTGGGGAGGTCCTCGCCGAGACCGCCGCGTTCGAACACCTCGCGTGCCGTCGCCTCGGCCGCTGCCGCCGCTTCGGCACCGTGGCAGAGGCGGGTGACCTCGTTCGCAAGCGTGATCTTGGCCGCGTTGATCTCGGATCCGCCGAGGGCGCCGAGCCGGTCGCATTCGGCGACAGGAAGCTCGGTGTAGAGCTTGAGGAAGCGGCCGACGTCGGCGTCGGTGGTGTTGCGCCAGAACTGCCAGAAGTCGTAGGGGCTGAGCATGTCGGCGTTGAGCCAGACCGCGCCGCCCTGGGACTTGCCCATCTTGCGCCCGTCCGAGGTGGTCAGGAGCGGCGAGGTGAGGCCGAAGACCTCGGCCCCCGCGACACGCCGCGTCAGGTCGATGCCGTTGACGATGTTGCCCCACTGGTCCGAGCCGCCCATCTGCAGGAGGCAGCCGTGGCGGCGGTGGATCTCGAGGAAGTCGTAGGCCTGGAGGATCATGTAGTTGAACTCGAGGAACGACAGCGACTGGTCGCGGTCGAGGCGCGACTTCACGCTTTCGAACGACAGCATCCGGTTGACCGAGAAATACCGGCCGATGTCGCGCAGGAAGTCGAGGTAGTTCAGCGCGTCGAGCCATTCGGCGTTGTCGAGCATCAGCGCGTCGGAGGGGCCGTCGCCGTAGGCGAGGTATTTGCCGAAGACGCCGCGGATGTTGGCGATGTTCGCGCCGATCTGCTCGGGTGACAGGAGCGGACGCTCGTCCGAGCGGAACGAGGGGTCGCCGACCTTGGTGGTGCCGCCGCCCATCAGCGTGATCGGACGGTGGCCGGTCTGCTGGAGCCAGCGCAGCATCATGATGTTCAGGAGATGCCCGACATGGAGCGACTGCGCCGTGGCGTCGTAACCGATATAGGCCGGGACCACGCCGTTGATCAGCGCCTCGTCGAGGCCTTCGAGATCGGTGCAGTCCTGCATGAAGCCGCGCGTCCGCATGACGTGCAGGAACTCGCTCTTCGGGCGGTAGCTCATATCGGTGGTCCTTTCGGGCGCTGCGGCGCCGTTCTATAGCGGTTGCAGGCAGGACGGAAGGGCAGCGGATGCGGGCGCTGGGACTGATGTCGGGAACCTCGATGGACGGGGTCGACGCGGCGGTATTGGAGACCGACGGAGAGGTGATCGAGGCCTTCGGGCCGAGCCGGTTCCATGCCTATGGACCGGAGATGCGCGAGACCTTGCGCGCGGCCCTCGGGCGCTGGCCCGGTGACCCGGGGCTCGAGGCGGTCGAGGCGCTGGTGCGGCGGGTCTATGCGGAGAGTGTCCCACAGTGGGACATCATCGAAGTCATTGGTTTTCATGGACAAACCCTGGCACATGATCCGCGGGGGCGTGGGACCCACCAGATCGGGCGGGGCGATCTCCTGGCCGCGGACTGCGGGGTGCCGGTGGTCTGGGACTTTCGCACCGCCGACGTGGCGAGCGGGGGCGAGGGAGCGCCACTGGTGCCGTTCTTTCATTTTGCCTGCGCGACATGGGCGGGTGCGGAGGCGCCGGTCGCGTTTCTCAACCTAGGCGGGGTGGGGAACGTGACCTGGGTCGATCCGCGTCTCGACGCACCGGAGGCGGAGGGGGCGCTGATGGCCTTCGACACCGGCCCGGGAAATGCGCTGATCGACGATTTCCTCGCCGCACGGCTCGGGCGTGCCTTCGACGAGGATGGTGCGGTGGCGGCGTCCGGGCGGGTGGACGAGGCGGTTCTGGCTCGGCTGGCCGGGCATCCCTATCTGGAAAGAACGCCGCCCAAATCTCTGGATCGGCAGGACTTTCACGGATTTCTGGAGAGCGTCGCGCATCTCTCGACCGAGGACGGGGCGGCGACGCTGGCGGCGGTGACCGTTGCCTGTGCGATCGCGGGGGCGCGGCATTTTCCGCAGCCGGTGACGCGCTGGCTGGTCTGCGGCGGAGGTCGGCGGAACCTCACGGTCATGCGGATGCTCGCGGCGCGCGCAAATGTGCCGGTCGAGCCGGTCGAGGCCGTGGGGCTCGATGGGGACATGCTGGAGGCCCAGGCCTTTGCCTATCTGGCGGTGCGGGTGCTGCGGGGCCTGCCGACCTCGGGGCCGGCGACAACCGGCGCGCGGCTGCTCGTGTCGGGAGGACGGATCGCGCGGCCTGGGGCCTGACCGGGGTCGTCCTGCCGCCGAGGCCGTGCCGCGCGCGTTCTTCCGGATTTCATATAGGCAGAAACCCTATCGGGCAGTACGAGGGGCCCCGCCAAC
>CAZESN010000209.1:2637-4262 GCA_964514775.1 uncultured Rhodovulum sp. | reverse complement strand
CCAACCGCATCCGCGCCGAGGTCGACCCGGACGCCAACATCATGGTCGGCTCGACCCTCGATCCGGAGATGGCCGGCGTCATGCGCGTCTCGGTCGTCGCCACCGGCATCGACGCCCAGGCCCGCGAGGAGGCCGAGCCCGTGCCGGCGCCGCGCCGCGTCTCCGAGCCGGTCGCCACGACCGCACCGCAGCCGCGCGTCGCGGTCCAGCCCGAGCGCCCGGCCGAGCCGGCGCCGCAGCCCGAGCCCGCCCACAGCTTCGCCGACGCCCAGCAGCACTACGCCGAGGAAGAGGCCGGCTTCGTCCCGGCCGCGGCCGAGATCCCGCAGCCGGCCGGCATCGAGCGCACCGCGCCCTACGGCCAGCCTAAGATCGACCAGAACGCCGTTCGCCGCCCCGGCGAGCCCTCGGCCGACGCCCTGCGCCGGCTCCAGGCCGCCGTGCAGAGCGTGCCCAAGGCCCCGCCGATGGCCCGCCCGGTCGCCGCTCCCTCCGCGGCCCGCGAGATGGTCAGCTCCAGCCGCCTGACCATCAACAGCCTCATCCACAAGATGACCGGCCAGGCCGCCCGCGACACCGGCACCGCCCCCCGCGCCCGCGCGGCGGAGCCGGGCTTCGAGCCCCAGGCCCGCGAGGCGGCGGCCCCGGACTACGACGACACCGAGCGCGAACGCGCCGACATCCCCGCCTTCCTCCGGCGGCAGGCCAACTGATCGGGGAGCCCTCCCCCCCCACCAGACCGCTTCCCGACAAAGGCATCCGGTAGAACCGGGTGCCTTTTTTCTTTTCCGGAACAGCCGGTTGGTACTGTAGCAATTCGTCACAAAGCTTGATTTGTTCTCATTCCGCCCAGTTCCTATGTTCCCAATCGACAGGTTGGCGAGGGGTCCCGATGGGAACGCCGGCCGTACTTTCGGGGGCATGAATGCATACGACCGTCAAACGCGAAGCGACCCTGGTCGGGATGGGTCTCCATTCCGGCCGGCCGGCGCGGCTGGTCCTGCGGCCGGCGCGTGAGGGAGGCATCCGTTTCCGCCGCGTCGACGTCACCGATCGCGACAACATCATCCCCGCCCGCTTCGACCTCGTCAGCGACACGACGCTCTGCACCGCGCTCACCAACGCCGCCGGCGTGTCGGTCGCGACGGTCGAGCACCTGATGGCGGCCCTCGCGGGCACCGGCGTCACCGACGTGCTCGTCGACATCGACGGCCCCGAGGTTCCGATCATGGACGGCAGCGCCCACCGCTTCGTCAGCGCGATCCTCAAGGCCGGCCGCGTCGAGATCGACCGCCCGCTCACCGCGATCCGCGTGCTGCGCACGGTGCGCGAGACCCAGGGCGAGGCCTTCGCCGAACTCTCGCCGGCGCCGTCGCTCACCATCGACTTCGGGATCGAGTTCGCCGAGGCCGCCATCGGCCGCCAGGAGAAGCGCCTGTCGATGGTCAACGGCGTCTTCGTCCACGAGCTCGCCGACTGCCGCACCTTCTGCCGGCGTGGCGACGTCGAGGCGATGCAGGCGAACGGCCTCGCGCTCGGCGGCTCGCTCGACAACGCGGTCGTGGTCGACGGCGACCGGGTGCTCAATCCCGGCGGCCTGCGCCGCGCCGACGAGTTCGTCCGCC
>CAZESN010000209.1:0-2627 GCA_964514775.1 uncultured Rhodovulum sp. | reverse complement strand
ATGCTCGACGCCCTCGGCGACCTCGCGCTGGCGGGCGGCCCGGTCCTCGGCGCCTACCGCGGCCACCGGGCCGGCCACGGCCTCACCAACCGGCTCCTGCGCCGCCTCTTCGCGACGCCGGGCGCCTGGGAGGAGGTCACGCTCGATGCGGATGCCCTGCGCCAGCTTCCTGGCGCCGGCGTCGATGCGGCGGATCTTCGCCGCGCCGGCTGAGACCCGCGGCGCGGCACCGCGCAGCCCTGCGGGGCTACGCTTTTCGTTTCACCCCCCTCGCGAGCTATGCTAGTCCCGGGCCGTGCCCGGTGCCGGCTTGCGGCGACGCCGGGGGGTGAAGGACAAGGGATCACGATGTCGGAGGCTCGCATGGCAGGCCGGGGTTGGGCGCTCGTCGCCGTTCTCGGTGTCGCTGTCGCGCTGTCGGGCTGCTCGCGCATTCCGAATCCGTTCGCGGGTCCGCGCCAGACCCCGATCGAGTCCCAGTCCCCGCAGGAGATCTACCTGACCGGCGAGGCCCGCCTCGCCCAGGGCCGCCCGCGCGAGGCCGGCCAGACCTTCTCCGAGGTCGAGCGCCTCTACCCCTATTCGGAATGGGCCAAGCGGGCGATGCTGATGTCGGCCTTCGCCTATCACGAGGGCGGCCTCTACGCCGAGAGCCGCGCGGCGGCCGAGCGCTATCTCGACTTCTTCCCGGCGGACGTCGACGCGCCCTACGCCCAGTTCCTGATCGCGCTCAGCTACTACGACCAGATCGTCGACATCGGCCGCGACCAGGCGAACACGTTCGAGGCGCTGCAGGAGATGCGCGACATCATCGAGCGCTATCCCGACAGCGACTACGCCCGCTCCGCCCAGATGAAGTTCGAGCTCGCCCTCGACCATCTCGCCGGCAAGGAGATGGAGGTCGGCCGCTACTACCTCGGGCGCGGCCACTACACCGCCGCCATCAACCGCTTCCGCGTGGTGGTCGAGGACTACCAGACCACCACCCACACCCCCGAGGCCCTGCACCGGCTGGTCGAGGCCTATCTCTCGCTCGGCCTCTTGGGCGAGGCCCAGACCGCCGGCGCCATCCTCGGCCACAACTTCCAGGGCACCGAGTGGTACGCCGACAGCTACGCGCTCCTGACCGGACGCGGCCTCAGGCCCGCCGATTCCGGCGACGGCTGGCTGAGCACCACCTACCGCCAGGTCGTGCTCGGGAACTGGCGCTGATCGCGGGGGCGCGGGGCCCATGCTCCAGACCCTGACCATCCGCGACATGGTGCTGATCGAGAGCACCGAGCTCGCCTTCCGCCCCGGCCTCAACGTGCTGACCGGCGAGACCGGCGCCGGCAAGTCGATCCTGCTCGACGCGCTCGGCTTCGTGCTCGGCTGGCGCACCCGGGGCGATCTGGTGCGCGCCGGCGCCGACCAAGGCGAGGTCACCGCCGAATTCGCGCTTTCCCCCGACCACCCGGCCCGCATCCTGCTGGCCGACGCCGGGCTTCCGGTCGAGGACGTGCTGATCCTGCGCCGCACCGTCACCGCCGACGGCCGCCGGCAGGGCTGGGCGAACGACCGCCGCGTCACCGCCGAGACCCTGCGCGCCCTCGCCGACACGCTGATCGAGCTCCACGGCCAGCAGGACGACCGTGGCCTGCTCGACCCGCGCGGCCACCGCGATCTGCTCGACGCCTTCGCCGGCGCCGACGACCTCGCCGCCGAGGTCCGCCGGCTCTGGAGCGCCCGCGCCGAGGCCGCCGCGGCGCTCGACGCCGCCTGCGCCGAGGCCGAGGCCGCCAGCCGCGACATCGAATGGCTCAGCCATGCCTTCGCCGAGCTCGATGCCCTCGCCCCGCAGGAGGGCGAGGAGGCCGGGCTCGACGAGCGCCGCAGGAGCCTGCGGGCCGCGGGCCAGATCCGCGCCGACATCGCGCGCGCGGCCGGTGCGCTCGGCGAGGGCGGCGCGGAAGCCCCGCTTCTCCAGGCCCTGCGCTGGCTCGAGACCGCAGCGCCCCAGGCCGGCGGCGCCGTCGAGCCGCTTCTCGACGGGCTGGGCCGCGTGCTCGACGACCTTTCCGAAGTCGGGCGCGCCGTCGATGAGCTCCTGCGCGGCCTCGACGACGACCCAGCCGAGATCGAGGCCGTCGAGGAGCGGCTTTTCGCCCTGCGCGAGCTCGCCCGAAAGCACCGCGTTCCCCCCGATGCGCTGGCGGGTCTCGCCGATGACCTGCGTGCCCGGATGCAGGCCGTCGAGGACGCGTCCGGCGCGATCGCCCGCCTGGAGGCCGCCCTCGACGAGGCCGGACGCGCCTATATGGCGGCCGCCGGACGCCTCGGCGCCGCCCGGACCGCCGCCGCGGGACAGCTCGACGCCCGCATGGCCGAGGAACTGCCGCCGCTGAAGCTCGGCCGCGCCGTCTTCGCCACCGAGGTGACCCCCGCCGAGCCCGGCCCCCAGGGCACCGAGCGCGTGCGCTTCACCGCCGCGACCAACCCCGGCGCGCCCGCGGGCCCGATCGACCGCATCGCCTCGGGCGGCGAGCTCTCGCGGTTCCTGCTGGCGCTCAAGGTCTGCCTCAGCGCCCGGGCCACCGGCATCACGCTTATCTTCGACGAGATTGACCGCGGGGTTGCGGGCGCCACCG
>CAZESN010000208.1:0-4274 GCA_964514775.1 uncultured Rhodovulum sp. | reverse complement strand
ACTGGTAGTGCTCCATGATCGCGCCGAGGATCGCGGGCTTGATATGGGCCCAGTCGACATCGGCCGCCTTGGTCACGGTCACGAAATCCGGCCCGAGGAAGACACCGGCGACACCGCCGGAGCCGAATATCCGCCGCGCGAGCGGCGAGGATCCGGCCGCCTCCTCCGAGGGAAAATCGGCCGTGCCGGCCGCAAGCACCTGCTGGCCCGGCAGGAACTTCAGGGTCGCCGGGTTCGGCGTCGATTCTGTCTGGATGAACATGGGAGCGTGCCTCCGAAGCGCTGCCAGATACCTGTGCCCGTCACACGCACAAGTCAACCCCTCTGGAATGGTTCTAAACTATCGCGTCAGGTCACGGCGATGATGTCTTCCTTGGTCATCGACCCCGGCACGATGGTGATCGGGACGCGCAGCTCGCCCAGCCGCCGGCCGGCGAGCGCGCTCACCAGCGGCCCCGGCCCGCCCTTGTCGGTACTGGCGCCGAGGATCAGCACGCCGATCTCGGGATCGGCCTTGATGTGCTCGAGCACCGCGTCAACCTTGTCGCCCTCGCGGATGGCCAGCGTCGGGGTGATGCCCTCGCGCTTCTCCATCCGGTCCTTGAACACCTGGAAATGCGCCTCGATCTTCTCGTTGGCCTCGGCGCGCATCACGTCGGCGACGCCGAGGAAGGGCTGGAACTCGCCCGGGGTGATGATGGCGAGCATTTCCACCGCGCCCCCGGTCTTCGCCGCCCGGATCGCCGCGAAGCGCATCGCGTTCAGCATCTCGGGCGCGTCGTCGAGAATGATCAGGGATTTTCGCAAACCGTCTCTCCCCAGTTCGGGCGGCGATCTTGAGCGAAACCGGCGACCGGGCGCAATGCTTTTCGGCGCCGGAATGCCCGCCCGCCCCCGACGCTGGGGCCCGCAGGTCGCTCGTCATGAGGGGAATGATCCGGCGACTTCCGGCCCGGCTCCCGCCGCGGCCGGAAGTCGCCGGACGGAGGGCGCGTTACGCCGGGGTCGTCCTCCCACGACCCGGGTCGCGCCCGCACCAGAATGCCACCTGCTGCGCGCCGTCGAAACGGCCCAGCCCGGCGGCGGAGCTTTCATCGAACGCAGCCAGGGCGGTCTCCGTCATCGGCAACCGCGCGCCGAGGGCGGACGCCTCGGCGATCATGGTGCGGAGGTCCTTGCGGATGCCGTCGATGTCGAAGCCGCCGGTGACCTGCTCGCCGGCGAGCGCGCGGCTGACCAGTTCGGGGCGGTTCCTGAGGGCGGTCGGGGCGCCCGACGTGTCGGTGAAGATCGCCATCAGCTCCGCGCCGTCGAGCCCGGTGCCCCGGCAGAGCGTGAGCGCCTCGCCGAGCACCTGCCAGTAGACGGCGAGGGGGAGGTTGATCGCGAGCTTGATCTGCGCGCCGGCGCCGACCGCGCCCACATGCTCCACTCGCCGGCAGAGGGCCTCGAGGACCGGGCGGGCCCGGGCGACGTCCGCCTCGTCGCCGCCGGCGAAGCCGAAGAGCTTGCCGTCCCGCGCCGGCCCGACGGTCCCGCCGACCGGGCAGTCGACGAAGGCGCCGCCCGCCGCCACGACCCGAGCAGCGAGGTCGCGCTCGGTTTCGGGGCGGACGGTGCTCATCTCGATCACGAGCTTGCCGGCGAGCGGTGCGGCGAGGATGCCCTCGGGCCCGCCATAGACCGATTCGATGGCATCGGCGTCCATCAGGATCGTGAGGATGACGTCGGCCTCGGCCGCTAGTGCGGCGGGCGTGGGCAGGACGCGGGCACCCTGCGCGGCCAGTTCCTCGGCCTTCCGGGGGGTGCGGTTCCAGACCAGGACCTCGTGTCCGAGGCCAAGCAGGCGCGAGGCGATAGCGCCGCCCATCCGGCCAACCCCGGCAATACCGATCTTCATTTCCGCCCCCCATTCTGCCTTTTGTGTATGAAAATCGATTCTGGGGGCAAAAATCAAGGATAATGGACGATAGGGGCGCGACTGCATCCGCCCCGGACAAGGCGCCGCGCCGCACTGGGATGCAGCTGCCGGCGGCCTTGGGGGCCACCGGCAGCGATCCGGGGGTCAGCCGCGGCCGATGTAGGGCATCTTCGTCGCCATGATCGTCATGAACTGGACGTTGGCATCGAGCGGCAGGTCCGACATCTGGACCACCGCGCGGGCAACGAGACCCACGTCGATCGTGGGTTCCGGCGCGAGCTTGCCATCCGCCTGCGGAACGCCGGCGTTCATGCTCGAGGTCATCGCCGAGGCGGCGTTGCCGATATCGATCTGGCCGCAGGCGATGTCGAAGGCGCGGCCGTCGAGCGACAGGCTCTTGGTCAGGCCCGAGACCGCGTGCTTGGAGGCGGCGTAGGGGATCGAGCCGTAGCGCGGCGAATAGGCCGAGATCGAGCCGTTGTTGATGATCCGGCCGCCCTGCGGGGTCTGGTCGCGCATCAGGCGGAACGCGGCGGCGGCGATCAGGAAGGCGCCGTCGAGGTTGACGGACACCACCTTGCGCCACTCCTCCCAGGTCACGTCACCCGCGAGCTTGGTGGAGATGTTGGCGCCGGCGTTGTTGAACACCACGTCGATCCGGCCGAAGCGGTCGCGGATGCCCTTGAAAAGCGCCTCGACCGAGTCCGGATCGGAGACGTCCGTCGCGATCGGGGTTGCGTTGGCGCCGGCGGCACCGAGGTCCTTCACCACCTCGGCCAGCTTGTCCTGGCGGCGTGCGGCGAGGACGACGCGGTCCCCGTTCTCGGCAAAGGCGCGCGCGGTTGCGGCGCCGATGCCCTGGCTCGCCCCTGTGACGAGAACGACTCTTCCCTGGCTCATGATCCGGATCCTCCCTTAAAGATCAGCCCTAGTGCCGGGCCTTCCTAACCGAACCCTGGCAGGGACGCCAAGGGCGGCGGCCGGTTTGGCGTTGCAGGCCCTGCGGAGGGGCTGCTAGCCTGACGGTCCATGGCGCGAAGCCGGATGAGGACCCTCCCATGCCGCTGATCTTCCTGCCCGGGCCGCTCGGCGCCCCGGAGGTTGTGCTTGCCCTGTCGGCCGCGCAGGCCGGGATTGCCCGGCTCGACGGATATGGGGTGCGGATCGACGCGGATAGGCTGCGGGTCGCGCTCGTGCCCGAGCCGGGGGGCCGGGCCGATGGCGTCGTGGTGGAGGATGCGCCTCAGGTCCGGTTCGTGCTCGAGGTCATGGGCGGCGTGGATCGTGCGGCGGAGGCGGAAACCGAGAGGGGGCGCCTCGCCGTGCGTGCCTTTGCCGGGGATCCGGGCGCGGTGCCGTGGGCAGAGAAATGGGACGGCGATTTCGTGGGGGCTCTGGCAGAGGCGGTTCCGGAAGTTCTCGCGCATCAGGGCCGGAGCGCGCCGGGCGAGGTCGCGGGGCTGATGGGGCCGATCGCCGACCGGGCGTGGACGCGGCGGAGAGCGGCGGCGTCGGGACGGGGGCCGGCGGGCCTGCGCCGGGGCTTTTCGACCGGGGATGTGGAGGCGGTGTCGCGGGGGTTCGGCTATGCGCGGTTCTTCGCGGTCGAGGACCATGTGCTGCGCCACCGCCGCTTCGACGGCGGCATGTCGCCGGAGATCGGGCGGGCGGTGATGGCGAGCGGCGATGCGGTGACGGTGCTGCCGTTCGACCTGTCGCGCGGCGAGGTGCTGCTGATCGAGCAGTTCCGGACCGGGCCCTTTGCGCGGCGCGATCCCTCCCCCTGGATGCTGGAGGCGGTGGCCGGGCGCTGCGACGGGGCGGAGCCGCCGGGGGCGACGGCGCGGCGCGAGGCGATGGAAGAGGCGGGCGTGCGGCTCGGGCGGCTCCGGCGGATCGCGGGCTATTATCCGACGCCGGGGATCTCGGCGGAGTATCTCACCGCCTTTGTCGGCGAGGCGGACCTGGCCGGAGCCGGGGGCGTGCACGGGCTCGCCGCGGAGGACGAGGATATCCGGGTGCTGGTCGTGCCGGTCGCGGAGGCGCTGAGAGCGGTCGAGAGCGGCGAGGTCAACAACGCGCCGCTGCTGATGTCGCTTCTGTGGCTAGCGCGGAACCACGAGGCGCTGGCGGCGGAGTGGTCGGGCGGATAGGGCCAGGGTGTCCGGGTCCGGACAAATATCCATGTAGTTGATATAAAAAGATTTTCGCTCAGGCGTTTACCGGGATGAAACCTTTTACGGTCGACTGCACCGGGAAAGGTCGCGTCTTTTTCTGTTTGCACGATTTGACCCGTGGCAAATCGTGACGCGCCTGCCTGCCCCCGGCAGGCGCGTTCCGCGCCAGCCAGGCA
>CAZESN010000207.1:0-4295 GCA_964514775.1 uncultured Rhodovulum sp. | reverse complement strand
CTTCAAGGGCCGCGACTCGACCGGCGTGCGCGGCATCCGCCTCGCCGGCGGCGACGAGGTGGTGTCGATGGCGGTCATCCGCCATTTCGAGGCCACCTCCGAGGAACGCGCGGCCTATCTCAAGATGCGCCGCGCCGTGGCCGGCGCGACCGAGGACGAGGTCGAGGCGGACGACGACGAGGATGTCGCCGAGGCGGCCTTCGAGCTCGGCCAGGACCGCTACGCCGCCATGTCGGCGGCCGAGGACCTGCTGCTGACGATCACCGAGAAGGGCGCGGGCAAGCTCTCCTCGAGCCACGACTACCCGGTGCGCGGGCGCGGCGGGCAGGGGGTCCAGGCCATCGACAAGGCGATGCGCGGCGGACCGCTGGCGGCCCTCTTCCCGGTGACGCTCGACGACCAGATCATGCTCGCCACCGACGCGGGTCAGTCGATCCGGGTTCCCGTCGCCGGCATCTCCTTCCGCTCGCGCTCGGCGGGCGGGGTGCGCGTCTTTAACACCGGCGCGGGCGAGCGCGTGGTGTCCGTCGCCCTGGTTGCGGAGGCCGGCGAGGAGGACGAGGCCTGAGCCTTCCCGGCCGCCGGCCGCCGCGGTCGCTTCAGCTGCGGCGGCGCCGGACGGCGGCGATCGACGCGATCCCGCCGATCAGCAGCAGTGCCGCCGGCGGCAGCGGGATCGGCGCGACGCCGCCTGACGTGATCACGTCGTCGAAGGAATAGTTTGAGATATCGACCGGTGAGCGTCCGAGATTCTGGAACACGAGGCTGAAGATGCCCTGTGCGTCGGCAAAGGCCAGCGCCCCGGGTCCATTGACCTCGAAGATCGCCGATCCGGACCCGCCCTCGACGGTCACGCGGAAGACGTCGTCTGTGTTGAACGCGTGGAGTTTCAGGCCCACGCCCGTCGTGCCGGTCCAGAAGCCGTCCAGTGTCCTTTGTTCCTCGGACCAGTTGTCGATCAGGCACCTGTCGTCGGCCGAGCCGCAAAAGACGGAAATCCCGGCAATAACGGGCTCCGGCGAGTGATAGCTGAAGCCAGAGAAGGCGGCCGGGCTGGAGAGCATCCCGGTGGAATGGCCCTCGAACGTCTCGAGCGTGACCGGGGTGAGCGTGTCATAGCCGACCATGACCGGTGCCGCCACGACGGCGGCAGGGCTGGAAATCCCCAGAACGATGAAGAAACCACGCAGGAATTCCAAAAATCTCATTTTAAATCCCCCTGTAATCCGATCTTTGTCGACCGGCAGCCAGCATTCTTGCGCCGTCAGGCTTTGCGGGCAATCTTGAACTCGTCCCCGAGGGGCCGTTGTTAATGATTGGTTAACCTTTTCCCGAGGCGGTGCCGGCCATCCGCCCCGGGAGGCGGTCCATGCCGGCGGGCATGTGATCTCCTTGACCTGTTGCCGCGCATGAGAAAGATGCCTCGCATGACCCAGACATTCCCCCGCGACTTCCCCATCACGGCCAAATGGCCGCCCGCTCATCCCGACCGTCTCCAGCTCTACTCGCTACCGACGCCCAACGGCGTGAAGGTCTCGATCATGCTCGAGGAGACCGGCCTGCCATACGAGGCGCACCGGGTCTCCTTCGACACCGACGACCAGCACTCGCCCGAGTTCGAATCCCTCAACCCCAACGGCAAGATCCCGGCGATCATCGACCCCGACGGCCCCGGCGGCGCGCCGCTCGGCCTCTTCGAGACCGGCGCGATCCTCGTCTATCTCGCCGACAAGACCGGCCGCTTCATCCCCGCGGACGCCGCCGGCCGCTACCGCACCCTCCAGTGGGTGATGTTCCAGATGGGCGGGGTGGGCCCGATGTTCGGCCAGGTCGGCTTCTTCTACAAGTTCGCCGGCCGCGACATCGAGGACAAGCGCCCGCTCCAGCGCTACGCGACCGAGGCCCGCCGCCTGCTCGGCGTGATCGAGGGCCAGCTCGCGAAACAGGCCTGGCTCGCGGGCGAGGACTATTCCATCGCCGACATCGCCACCTTCCCCTGGATCAACAGCTTCGTCGGCTTCTACAAGGCGGGCGACCTCGTCGGCTTCGACGACTTCCCGAACGTCCGGCGCGCCCTCGATGCGTTCCTCGCCCGCCCCGCGGTCGCGCGCGGCCTCGCCATCCCGGCCTGAGGATCCTCAGGTCAGGGTAGGGCAGGCGGCCCGACCCGGTGGAAGGTGAGGCCCGCGGGCTCCGCCGCGCGGAGCTCGGGCGCCGACGCGTCCCACCGGGTCGGGAAGCCGCCGAAGCGCAGCGTGTCGCCCTCGATCCAGGCGCGCTCGTAGAGGACCGTCCCGGCCTCCGCGAAGGCGAAGGGCGCGCAGACCCGTCCCGCCACCTCGCGCGGCACGTTCGTCTCCCAGTCGTCGAAGCCGCAGCCCGCGCCGGCCGCATCGGCATTGTAATGCGCCGTCACCTCGTCGGCGTTGAGGATATAGACGAGCCCCGCCACCCGGTGGGCGAAGTCGACCTGCCCGTCCGCGCCGCTGCGCTCGACCAGCTCGCCCCGGTGCACAGCCCGCACGGTGGGCACGTCGCAGCTGTTGCGGGCATAGAGCTGCGCCGTCGTCGCGATCGCATCGCCCGCGATCGTCACCTCGGCGATGAACCCGTGGCGGCCGTTCTTCCCGATCGGCTCGCAGCCGGTGATCCAGGTCCCGTCGAGCACCGTCTCCTGCGCCCCGGCCGCGCCCCCGCATGCGACGGCGACCACCGCCAGCATTCCGCGCAATCCGTCCACCGCTCCGTCCCCTGCCTGCGACATCCCCCGCCTGATCGCGCAGGTCCCCCCGCGCGTCAACCCGGCCCGCCCTCGCGGCCCCTTTCCCCGCCGCCCCGACTGTCCTAGGTGGGGGCCATGGACAGACCCGATTCCGTACACGTCATCGGCGGCGGCATGGCCGGCTCCGAGGCCGCCTGGCAGCTCGCCACCGCGGGCGTTCCCGTGGTGCTCCACGAGATGCGCCCCCATGTCGCCACCTTCGCGCACCGCACCGAGGGCCTGGCCGAGATGGTGTGCTCGAACTCCTTCCGCTCCGACGACGACGAGCAGAACGCCGTCGGCCTCCTGCACTGGGAGATGCGCACGGCGGGCGGCCTGATCATGGCCACCGCCGACCGCCACAGCCTGCCCGCCGGCGGCGCGCTCGCGGTCGACCGCGATCCCTTCTCGGCCGAGATCACCGAACGCCTGACCGCCCATCCCCTCGTGACCATCGCGCGCGGCGAGATCACCGGCCTGCCCCCCGGGGACTGGTCGAGCGTGATCATCGCCACCGGCCCGCTGACCTCGCCGGCGCTGGCCGACGCGCTCCGCGCGCTCACCGACGAGACCGCGCTCGCCTTCTTCGACGCCATCGCCCCGATCGTCCATTTCGAGAGCATCGACCTCTCGAAGGCCTGGTTCCAGTCGCGCTACGACAAGGGCGAGACCGAGGAGGAGCGCACCGCCTATCTCAACTGCCCGATGGACCGCGACCAGTACGAGGCCTTCATCGACGGGCTTCTGGCCGCCGAGAAGACCGCGTTCCGCGAGGGCGAGACCGATACGCCCTATTTCGAGGGCTGCCTGCCGATCGAGGTCATGGCCGAGCGCGGCCGCGAGACCCTGCGCTTCGGCCCGCTGAAGCCCGTGGGCCTCACCAACCCCCATGCGCCCCAGGTCAAGCCCCACGCCGTCGTCCAGCTCCGCCGCGACAACGCGCTCGGCACGCTCTACAATATCGTCGGCTTCCAGACGAAGATGAAATACGGCGCCCAGACGGAGGTCTTCCGGATGATCCCGGGCCTCGAGAACGCGGCCTTCGCCCGTCTCGGCGGCATCCACCGCAACACCTTCCTCAACTCCCCGCGCCTGCTCGACGCCTCGATGCGCCTCAAGGCCGCCCCCCGCCTGCGCTTCGCCGGCCAGATCACCGGCGTCGAGGGCTATGTCGAGAGCGCCGCCATGGGGCTCCTCGCCGGCCGCCTCGCCGCCGCCGAGCGCCTGGCCCGCCCGATCGCCCCGCCGCCGCCCACCACCGCCATGGGCGCCCTCGTCACCCACATCACCGGCGGCGCGGATGCCAAGACCTTCCAGCCGATGAACGTGAACTTCGGGTTGTTCCCGCCGCTCGACGACGTGCGCGGCGGGCGACGGGGGCGGAAGGAGCGGTACAAGGGCTATACGGACCGGGCGAAGGGGGATTTCGCGGGGTGGTTGGAGATGACGCCCCAATCCGCCTGATCATGCTTTGAAGCGCCGCGCCAGCACATTCCCTTCTGCGGATTTTGCCGACGGTCAAAATCCGCAGAAG
>CAZESN010000206.1:0-4345 GCA_964514775.1 uncultured Rhodovulum sp. | reverse complement strand
CCCTCGACGACCTGGTTGAGGATGCGGGCGACCTCGGCGTCGCGCATCGGCAGCGGCCGGCCCTTGGGGCCGAGGAAGCCGGTGACGCGGTTGATGTTGCTGACGAGGTGGTAGGTGCGGTCGTTCATGTCCATCTTGACGAGCACGTAGCCCGGCATGAACCGCTTCTCCGACTGCACCTTCTTGCCGCGGCGGATCTCGATGACCTCTTCGGTCGGGACCATGACCTCGGCGATCTCGTCCTCGAGACCCTGCTGCGCCACGGCCTCCTTGATCGCCTCGGCGATCTTCTTCTCGAAATTCGAGAGCACGCTCACCGAGTACCAGCGCATCGCCATGTCGTCTCGTCACCTCAGTCTGGCGGGACCCGCACCCGCCCATCCCATCGCCACCGGCCCGCGCCGCCGCCTCGGAGCGGGAACCGGGCGAAACGAAAACGGCGCGCAACCGAATCGTCGCGCGCCCTCACGTTCGGAAGCGCGACCGATTAACCCCAGCGCCCGCTGGGATCAAGAGGCGATGTTGAGGATCGCCTCGAGGCCGAACCGGATCAGGAGATCCACGAGGAAGAAGAACGTGGCAAAAATCGTGGCCATGACCAGCACCATCACCGTGGTGAGCCCGGTTTCCCGGCGGGTCGGCCAGACGATCTTCGCGGCCTCGGCACGGACCTGCTGGATGAACTGGAAGGGATTCGTCCTGGTGGCCATGCAGCGCTCCTCAATTCCCGCATGCTGGCAGGGGCGATAGGACTCGAACCTACGACCCTCGGTTTTGGAGACCGATGCTCTACCAACTGAGCTACACCCCTAGGGTGCCGGCATGCGTGCGGTGAAATACGCGCCCACGGGACCGGATGCAAGGGCCGCCGTCATCTGCCGCGACCCATTCGCATGGCCGGGCCCGGGCTGACCTGGCTGTCCATCAGCCGGGGAGGTTGCATTACGTCAAAATAAATTTACCATTTCTAAAAACGCACGCTGCGCGAAGCGCGATCGACAGGGAAGAGTCCGCATGGCTGAGCCGCCGCAGGCCGGCATTCCGTCCTTCATGCTGCCGGGACGCATCGGCCCCCTGGCCCTGCGCAACCGGCTGGTGCGTGCCGCCACCTCCGAGACCATGGCGACCGACGACGGGACCGCGACCGAAGCGCTCGTGCGGCTTTACCGCGATCTCGCCCGGGGCGGGGTGGGCCTGATGATATCGGGCCATATCTTCGTCCTTCCCGAGGGGCAGTACGAACCAAAGCAGCTCGCGCTTTACGACGACCGCTTCATCGCGCCGCTGCGCCAGGTCACCGATGCCGTGCACGGCGAAGGCGGCGTGATCTTCGCCGAGCTCAGCCACGCCGGCAGCCAGTCCCTCATCCCGGAGGTCCGGCCGGTCGCGCCCTCCGTCATTCCCAACGCGATCTTTTCCCGTCCACCCGAAGAGCTAGACGAGGCCGGCATCGCGCGGATCGTCACGGCCTTCGGGGATGCGGCCGCGCGGGCGAAGGCGGCGGGCTTTGATGGCATTCATCTCCATTCCGGCAACGGCTATCTGCTGTCGCAGTTCAATTCGCCCCTCACCAACCGCAGGAACGACGACTGGGGCGGAAGCGGCGCCGCGCGAAGCCGCTTCCTGCTGGCGGTGTGCCGGGCCGTGCGCCGGTCTGTGGGTCCCGGCTTTCCGGTCACGCTGCGGCTGGGGCTCGTCGATGCCGTCGCGGGCGGCTGCGAGATCGACGAGGGGCTCGAGCGCGCGCGGGCCGCGGTCGCCGAGGGGATCGACGCGATCGAGGTCTCCTACGGCGTCATGTCCGCCTATCAGCAGAACATCCGCCCCTATGTCGGGGTGACGCCGCGTCAGGCGCTCGCCGACGGAATGCTGCACCGGCTGCTCGCCGACCCGGTGCCCGAAGCCTACTATCGGCGCTATGCGCGCCGGCTGAAGCAGGCGGTGGGCGTGCCGGTGATCCTGGTCGGGGGATTGCGCAGCAAGGAGGTGATGGCCTCGGTCATCGACGAGGGCGACGCCGACTTCCTCGCCATGGCCCGCCCGTTCGTGCGCGAGCCCGCGCTGCCCCGCAAGCTCCTGGAGCCGGGCAGGACGAGGGTCGCCTGTGTCTCCTGCAACCTCTGCTTCAAGCACGAGGGCATCGATGCCTTGCGCTGCTGGCGGACGCCGGCAGGGATCGCCGGGCATGTCTGGCTCCACTACCTCTGGCGCCCGGTCCGCAGGAAACTGGCGCGGACCTGAGGGGCGCCGGTCAGGCGCCGGTCCCGGCCTCATCCGGCGGTTCCGGTAAATAGCCGAACCGGGCGAAGTCCTCGGCATAGATCTCGGCGACGATCTGCCGGCACTCGGCGTCATAGTGCTCGGCCAGCCGGCGCGCGGCCCCGGTGGGCGCCGGGCCGGCATTGGCGAGCCCAGCGGCGATCCCGGCGCTGGCGGTGCCGTCGATGCGGCCGGTGATCGCGGCCAGATCCGCCTCGAGCGATTCGACCCGGCCGATGAAATCCAGCCGCTCGACGAGGCCGGTCAGGCGGGTCTGGCGCATCCAGTGCGCGTTCTCCTCCTCGCCGCCGTCGGCAAGGTAGCGGCAGAAGCCGAGGAAGCTGATCCGCCCGCCGTCGCGCGCCGCGACTCTGGCGCCATAGCGAGGCAGGTATTTGTGGCCCTCCCGGAACTTGTCGAGATAGGCCGACAGCAGCCGCACATAGGGGTCCCGCACCACCGCGAAGGTGAAGTAGCGCTCCGTCTCGCGCAGCTCTCCGGCGCGGAGGTTGCGGAAATGGACGGTGCGCACCTTGGCCCGGTCGATGTCGGCGGGGTCGAGACCGGGCTCGGGGAGGCGCTCCAGCAGGGTCCTGAGCACGGTGCTGTTGGCCGCCTTCGGGACCCGCAGATAGACATAGCGCCAGCGGTGCGAGACCACGCTGCGCGCATCCATCGCCACCAGAGGCTCGCGCCAGAGCCGCGGCCGCGCGAGGTAGTAGGGCCTCAGCACCAGCCGGACGCGCTTGAGGGAGACCGGATTCGCCACCGGTGCGGGCTTCGCGGGGTTTACGTCCTTCGTCGCCAAGGGGGTCTCCCGCGAATGCCTGCGGATCATGTCGCCGGGCGCGGGCAGTCCAGTCAAGTCGCGCAGTCGGGCGCATCCCCCGATTGTGTCGCGTTTATCATATATCTTCTTAAGATTTGGGGGATCGGGACGCCTCTGCTAGCCTGAAGGGGGAGTAAGGGGTGTAGTCATGCGTAATGTGTTCGCGGCGGCGGCCGTGGCGTGGTCCGTTCTGTCGGGGCCTCCGATGGTGCGCGCCGAGGTGGCCGTGGTCGGCGAGGGGGGCTATTCCGGGCACCGTCTTCACGCCGCCTTCGATGCCGCCGGGCTCGACCCCGCCGAGCGGCGCTTCCTCGAGGCCGCGCTTGCGGCCGAGGGCGACCTCGACGGGACGCCCGACACCCTCTGGGATACCGAGAGCGACCGGGCGATGGCCGCACATGTGGCGCGCCGCTTCCGGGACAGCCCGCGGAACCTGCATGCCGGCGCGCTGGCGATCGGCTTTCTGGCGCGCCTCGATGCCGAGGCCTGGGCGGTCCACCGCGAGGACGGCGACGGCGTCGCGCTGGCCCTGCCTGAGGCGATCCTCGATCCACCCGAGCCGGAAGAAGGCGGGACGCGCCGCTGGAGCCGGGACGGCGACCTGACCATCCTCACGCACCGCTTCTCCGCGGAGGGCACGGCGGCCTGGCATGCGGCCGCCGAGGCGACGAACGCGGATCCGGCGGTCCTCTCCCTGCACCGCGGCCCCGCGCTCCTGATCACGCGCGGCGCGCTTGCGGATGGACGGAGGTTCTACACGCGCTCGGACCGGGTCGGCGGCACCTGGACGACCGTCTATCTCGCGGGGGAGGCGGCGGTCCGGAGCCATCTGGAACTGATCGCGGCCAGCATCTCCCCGGCGGCTGGGGGCGATGCGCCGTGGGAGCTGCCGGCCCGCGGGCGGCTCGCGGATCTCCTCGATGCGACCGTCGGCTTTCTTCATGCGGTGGCCGGAGACCTGCCCGGCGCGGGCTCTCCGCCGTTGTCGCCGGGCACGCAGACCGCGACCGGGGCGGCGGACGCGACCGGCACCGGTTTCTTCGTGTCCGAGCACGTGCTTGTGACCGCCAGCCACGTGGTCGGTGACTGCGGGCGCGTGGCGACCGCCGACGGGACGGAGCTCGAGCGGCTCGGCATCGATGTCGGGCTCGACGTCGCGGCCTTTGCCAGCCCGCGCCCCGCCACGGCCTGGTTCACGCTCTCGCCCGGGCCGCATGCGCGCCTCGGCCAGCGGGTGCATGCCGCGGGCTTTCCCTA
>CAZESN010000205.1:0-4387 GCA_964514775.1 uncultured Rhodovulum sp. | reverse complement strand
GCGGCCAGCGCCAGCGCGTCGGCATCGCCCGGGCGCTGGCGCTCGAACCCTCGTTCATCGTCTGCGACGAGCCGGTCTCGGCACTCGACGTCTCGATCCAGGCCCAGGTGATCAACCTGCTCGAGGACCTCCAGGAGCGCCTCGGCCTCACCTACCTCTTCATCGCCCACGACCTCGCGGTGGTGCGCCACATCTCCGACCGGGTGGCGGTGATGTACCTCGGCCGGATCATGGAGCTCGCCGACCGCGACGCGCTCTACGACGCACCGCTCCATCCCTATACCCGCGCGCTCCTCGACGCCGTGCCGATCCCCGACGCGACGCTCGAGCGCGCCCGCGAAACCCATGTGCTCGGCGGCGAGGTCCCGAGCCCGCTGCGCCCGCCGCCGGGCTGCGTCTTCAGCACCCGCTGCCCGATGGCGAGCGAGGAATGCCGGCAGAGCGTGCCGGCGCTGCGCGAGATCAGGCCGCGGCATTTCGCGGCCTGCATCAAGCTCTGAACCGGGAGAGGAGAGGTGCCACCGCCCCTGCCCTGACTGCCCGGACCAACCGCGAGTCCAGCCGGGCCAACCGGCGGATCCATCGCTCACCCAAGGGAGGAAAGACGATGCGACGGAGACTGCTCACTCTCGGGACGGGCCTGCTCGGCCTGACCGCCCTTGCCGGCGCCCCCGCGCTGGCCCAGGAGCCGCAGCGCGGCGGCACGCTCAACTTCGCGGTCAGCGCCGAGCCGCCGAACTACGACTGCCACGCCAATACCTCGTTCGCCTTCATCCACCCCGTGCGCCCGCACTACAACACGCTGCTGCGCTTCGTGCCCGACGCCTATCCTCAGATCGAGGGGGACCTGGCCGAGAGCTGGGAGGTCTCGGAGGACGGGCTCACCTACACCTTCGCGCTGCGCGAGGGCGTGACCTTCCATGACGGCACCCCCTTCACCTCGGCGGACATCAAGGCGAGCTACGACCGCATCCGCACCCCGCCCGAGGGCGTGATCTCGATCCGGCAGGCCTCCTACGAGGACATCACCGCGATCGAGACCCCCGACGCGCATACCGTCGTCATCCGGCTCTCAGAGCCGAACGCCGCCATGCTGCAGAACTTCGCCTCGCCCTGGGACTGCATCTATTCGGCGGCGAAGCTCGCCGAGGATCCCAGCTTCCCGCGCGCGAACATCCTGGGCACCGGCCCCTTCGTCTTCGAGGAGCACGCCGCCGGCTCGCACTGGACCGGGACGCGGTTCGAGGACTACTGGGTCGAGGGCAAGCCCTATCTCGACGGGTTCCGCGCGGTCTTCATCGGCGGCGCGCCGATGGTGAATGCGCTCGCCGCCGGCGAGGTGATGGCCGAGTTCCGCGGCCATGCGCCTGCCGACGCCCAGCGCGCGATGCAGCAGCTCGGCGACAACGGCGTGATGGCCGAGAGCCCCTGGACCTGCTCGCTCATCGTCGTGCTCAACGTCGAGCACGAGCCCTTCCAGGACGCCCGGGTGCGCCGGGCGCTGTCGCTCGCGGTCGACCGCTGGGGCGGGGCCGAGGCGCTGTCGCGCATCGCCTTCGTGCGCGACGTCGGCGGCGTGCTCCGGCCCGGCTACGAATTCGCCACGCCGAACGAGGAGCTCGAAAAGCTTCCCGGCTTCTCGCGCGACATCGAGGCGAGCCGCGAGGAGGCCCGGCGACTGCTGGCCGAGGCGGGCTATTCCGACCTGAGCTTCACCTTCACCAACCGCACCGTCGCCATGCCCTACACGCCCGTCGGCGTCTTCCTGATCGACCAGTGGCGGCAGATCGGGGTGAGCGTCGAGCACGAGCAGCTCGAGACGCGGCTCTACACCGACAAGCTGCTGGGCGACGACCTCGAGGCCGGGCTCGACTTCGCCTGCGACTTCATGGACGAGCCGAGCATCCAGCTCATCAAGTACATCTCCGCCGACCGCTCGACGATCAACTACTCGAAGTCGCACGACGAGACCCTCGACCGGCTCTTCGACGAGCAGCTGCGCACCCTCGACCCGGCGGAGCGCCGGGCGCTCATCGCCGAATTCGAGGCGCATCTCCTGAACGAGGCCTACCAGTTCCCGACGATCTGGTGGCACCGGATCATCGTGCACAACGCCGCCCTCAGGAACTGGCACATCACCCCGAGCCACTACCTCAACCAGGACCTCGCCGAGGTCTGGCTGGCGCAGGAGTGACCGCCCTCGCCGGCCCGCGCGCGCCACGCGCCCGGGCCGGCGAAAGGTTTCGTCCGGGTTAACGCGGGGAAGTATTCCCTTTGTTATCAATGATATGACGTTTTGTCCGGGTTCGGACACCCCCGCCCGGGACACGGGCCGGAGACGGTGACGAAAAACCACGCCCGCGCCCGGGCAGGTATTCGCGGAGGCCGCATTGCTCGCCTATACGATCCGCCGCATCCTTCTGATGATCCCGACGCTCGTCGGCGTCGCCGTGCTCGTCTTCTTCATGCTGCGCGTCATGCCCGGCGACATCGTCGAGACCATGCTGCGCGAGGGCGGCGGCAACGTGCCCCAGCATGTGATCGAGCAGGAGCGCATCCGCCTCGGCCTCGACCAGCCGGTGTGGATACAGTTCCTGAACTGGTTCGGGGGCGTGCTCACCGGCGACTTCGGCACCTCGATGTGGACCGGCCGCCCGGTGATCCACGAGATCGGCTCCCGCCTCGAGCTCTCCCTCCAGGTCGCGCTGATGGCGACCGTGCTCGCGGTCCTGATCGCCCTCCCCCTCGGCACGCTGGCCGCGATCTTCAAGAACACGGTCATCGACCACGTGATCCGGGTCATCTCGATCGCCGGCCTCGCCATCCCATCGTTCTGGCTCGGGATGATCATCATCCTCTTGCTGCTCACCAATTTCGGCTGGATCCCGCCGCTCACCTTCACCTCGTTCTTCGAGGATCCTTGGGCGAACCTCTCGCAGCTCATCTGGCCCGCCATGGCCGTCGGCTACCGCTATTCGGCGGTGGCGACCCGCATGACCCGCTCGTCGATCCTCGAGGTGATGCAGGAGGACTACATCCGCACCGCCCGCGCCAAGGGCGTCTATGAGCGCCTCGTCGTCGCCCGCCACGGCATGCGCAACGCGCTCCTGCCGGTGGTCACCGTCATCGGGCTCGAGTTCGCCTTCCTGATCGGCGGCCTCGTCGTCACCGAGCAGGTCTTCAACCTCAACGGCATCGGCCGGCTCTTCGTCCAGGCGACGGCGCGCGGCGACTACACGATGGTCCAGGGCCTCGTGCTACTGGTCGCCGTCACCTTCATCCTCGTGAACTTCATGATCGACATGCTCTACGCCGTGCTCGATCCGCGCATCCGGTACAAGTGAGATGACCGACGCCACCACCCTCCCCTACAAGGCCCCCCGCCGCCGCTCGCCGGTCGTCGCCTTCATCCTGCAGCAGCCGCTCGGCACGCTCGGCCTCATCGTGATCCTGGTGATGATCCTCGCCGCCGCCTTCGCGGATGTGGTGGCGCCCTACGATCCGCTCGAGATCAACTTCATGGCGATCCTCTCCCCGCCTTCGGCCGAGCACTGGATGGGCACCGACGACTTCGGCCGCGACATCTTCTCGCGCGTAGTCTACGGCGCCCGCACCGCGCTCGCCGTGGGCTTCATCTCCTCGCTCGCCGGCTGCACGATCGGGGCGCTGATCGGCATGGTCTCGGGCTATTTCGGCGGCTGGGTGGACACGGTCATCCAGCGGGTGATGGACGTGATCCTGTCGTTCCCGATCATAGTCCTCGCGCTCGCGGTGGTGGCGGTGATCGGCAAGAACGTGGTCGGTGGCATCGACATCAACCTGATCATCGCCATCGGCCTGCCGATCATCCCCAAGGTCGCGCGCGTGGTGCGATCCTCGACGCTGGCGATCCGGGAACTCCCCTATATCGATGCGGCCCGCGCGGCGGGATTTTCCCACAGCCGGATCGTGCTGCGCCATATCCTGCCGAATGTGACGGCACCGTTCCTGATCATGCTGACCGCCTATGTGGCCCAGGCGATCCTTCTCGAGGCCTCGCTTTCCTTCCTCGGCCTCGGCGTGACCGAACCCACGCCCGCCTGGGGGCTGATGCTCTCGGGCTCGGCCGCGCAGTTCTACCAGCAGGCGCCGTGGATGATCATCTTCCCCGGCCTCGCCATCAGCCTGGCGGTCTTCGCCTTCAACCTCTTCGGGGACGCCCTGCGCGACTGGCTGGACCCCAAGATCAGGACCTGAGCCAGCGGCACCCTACATCTTCTCTTCTGCACGATTTGACCGTTGGCAAATCGTGACGCGCCTGCCTGCCCCCGGCAGGCGCGCCACGATCCCCGATGTGCGTGACCTCCATTGAGGAAGGGGACGGCCTGCGGGCTCACGCCCTCCAGCC
>CAZESN010000204.1:0-4419 GCA_964514775.1 uncultured Rhodovulum sp. | reverse complement strand
TGTCGAACGTGCCCGAGGGGTCGGATTCGAACTTCACCTGGGAGAGCTTCCAGGCGGGCGTGAACAAGGATCTTGCCGACGTGCTCGGCAATTTCGTGAGCCGCGTGACCAAGTTCTCCGCCGCGCGCTTCGGCGAGAGCCTGCCCGAGGGCGGTGACTATGGTCCCGAGGAGGCGGTGGTCATTGCCGAGATCACCCGCCGGCTGAAGGCCTATGAGGCCCAGATGGAGGCGATGGAGCTGCGCAAGGCGTCGCAGGAGCTCCGCGCCATCTGGGCGGCGGGCAACGAGTACCTCCAGACCGCCGCGCCCTGGACGGCGATCAAGACCGACCCCGCGCGGGCCGCCGCGATCACCCGGTTCGCGTTCAATCTGGTGCGGCTCTATGCGGTGCTGAGCCGGCCGTTCCTGCCGGACGCCTCGGACGCGATCCTGCGGGCGCTGGGCCTCGAGCACGCCGACTGGCCGGCGGACGTCGCGGCGGCCCTGACGGTGCTCGGGGCAGGGCACGGGTTCACGGTGCCCGAGGTGCTTTTCGCCAAGCTCGACGACGCCCGCCGGGCCGAGCTCGAAGCCGGTTTCGCCGGCACCGACTGAGCGCGGCCGGCGAGAACCCCGCCAACGCAAAGGGCCGGGCGCCCCCCAAGGACGCCCGGCCCGGTGCGCCGACCCCTGTCAGAGCATCGGATAGCCGTAATGGCCCCGAAGCCTGTCGGTGTAGGCGGGGTCGTTCCAGTCGGGCTCGTTGCCCGCCCGGTAGTTCGGCGCACCTTCCAGTTGCGAGCGCGACACGTTCACCACATAGCCGCGCCGCGCCGGATCATAGGTCAGGCTCTGCCACGGCAGCGGGTGGTAGCTCTCGCCGATGCCGAGAAATCCGCCGAATGACATGATCGCATAGGTGGCCTTGCCGTCGACCTTGTTGAGAACGATGTCGTCGATATGGCCGAGATGCTCGCCCTCGCCGTTATAGACGTCGGTCCCCTTGACCGTGGTCGCACGGATCTGCTCGCTGGACACCAGTGTGTTATCCATCTGCTTTCCTCCTTGCAGCATACGGACCCAACGCCGGCGGCTCCGGCGCGTTCCGAACCCTGCGGGGAAGATCGCGCCCTAGGCAGCGGATCGCCGGAGGGATAGGTTCGCGGCGGGACAGCGAGAGGCGCGCCAGATGTTTCCGATCCGCGACCACAATCCGTCGGAGCGCACGCCCTGGGTCACCTATGCGCTGATCGCGATCAACCTCGCGGTCTTCGCAGGATATTTCTCGCTGTTCGCCGACGAGGCGCGCCTCACCGCCTTCTTCGACCGCTGGGCGCTGATCCCGGCCTATGTATCCGCCGGCCACGGCTACGAGACGCTGGTCACCTCGATGTTCCTGCATGGCGGGCTGCTGCATATCGGTGGCAACATGCTGTTCCTCTGGATCTTCGGCGACAATCTCGAGGATGCGTTCGGGCATCTCGGGTTTCTTGCCTTCTATCTCGCCTGCGGCGTGGCCGCAGGCCTCACGCAGGTCTGGCCGACGCCCTATTCCGAGGTGCCGATGGTCGGCGCCTCCGGCGCCATCGCCGGGGTGATGGGGGGATACCTGCTGCTCTTTCCCCGTGCCCGCGTCGACGTGATGGTGATCCTCGTCTTCATCCTGCGCATGATCGTGCTGCCCGCCTGGATGATGCTCGGCGTCTGGTTCGCGATCCAGCTCGCCGGCAGCTACACGAGCTTCGGCGTCAGCCAGGGCGGCGTCGCGCATCTTGCCCATGCCGGCGGGTTCATGGCGGGCCTCGCCCTCGCGCTGCCCTGGTGGCTGAGGCAGGGCGGCCCGCGCTTCTGGCAGAAGACCCATGGCGCGCCGCCGCATTCCGGAACCCGCGTGGGGACCCGTCCGAGCCCGATCCCGACCGTCCGCCGGCGCCGATAGGCGCCACAACTCAAGACAATGTGGACAATCTTAGCAATCTACCTGAGATTGCAGTTGACGGGTGCAATCCCGAAATCCATCTAGCAGGCGTCAGCCGCGCGGCGCGACGGCGGAACAGGGATCACGCAGGATGCTTGAGGCGGACCTCGGAACAGCGGCCGGGCATGCCGACGCCCCGCGCCTGACCGAAGGCGCCGAAGCCGTCGCCCGCGGCCTGCGCCGCGCCTCGGTCTCGCCCGCCAGCGTCGGCGTGATCGGCCTTCTCCTCGACGCCACGGCGCTGACCGCCGGCCTCTGGGTCGCGCGCTACGTCTCCGAGGGCGCGAGCTTCCGGCCGCTGGCGACCATCGGCCTCGCCGCCGCGACCGCGCTCGTCATCGTCCTGCTCGCCTGGACGCTGCGGCAATACCGCCTGCCTCGGCTGCGGCGGTTCGCCCGGGGCACGTCGCGGCTTCTCGCCATCGCCCTGCCGGTGACGCTGATCGCGGGCGTCGCCCCGCTCGCGAGCCTGATCGTCGCCGCCTCCGTCCTGCCCGCCCGCGCCCTCGCCTCGACCCTCGCCGGGGCGGCGCTCGACTTCGGCCTGACCGAGCGGCGCGCGGTGATCGTCGGCGGCGGCGAGCGTGGCCGCGCGCAGCTCGAGGCGCTCGCCGAGGCCAAGACCGATATCCGGGTCTGCGGCATCTTCGACGACCGCGACGACAGCCGCTCGCCGCCGGTTCTGCGCGGCGTGCCCAAACTCGGCACGCTGGCCGACCTCGTCGCCTTCGTGCGCGCCGCCGAAATCGACATGCTGATCGTGACGCTGCCGCTCAACGCCGACCGGCGGATCCGCGAGATCCTCAAGGCCGTCGATGTTCTGCCGGTCGACGTGCGCCTGTCGGACTTCTCGGACGACCCGACGTTCCACCGGCGCGGCGAGCGGGCCCGGGGCCACGGCCTGATCGAGGTGATGGCCCGGCCGCTGCGCCATCGCCAGCGGCTGATGAAGCGCGCACTCGACATCGCGGGGGCGGCCGGCGCGATCGTCGTGCTGTCGCCGGTGCTGCTCCTGACCGCGCTCGCGATCCGGCTCGACAGCCCCGGCCCGGTGCTCTTCCGCCAGCCCAGGCATGGCTACAACCACCGCCCCGTCACCGTGCTGAAGTTCCGTTCGATGTATACCGAGGACTGCGACCCCACCGCGCGGCGCCTCGTCACCCGGGGCGATCCGCGCGTGACCCGGGTCGGCCGGTTCATCCGCCGCACCTCGATCGACGAGCTGCCGCAGCTCTTCAACGTGCTCCGGGGCGATCTCTCGCTGGTCGGGCCGCGGCCGCATGCGCTCGACGCGGTCTCGAGCCGGCAGGATTCCTTCGAGGCGATCGTCGACGGCTATGCCGCCCGCCACAAGGTCCGCCCGGGCGTGACCGGGCTCGCCCAGATCAACGGCTGGCGCGGCGAGATCGACGACCCCGAGGCGCTGCGCCGCCGGGTCGAGCTCGATCTTCAGTATATCGAGAACTGGTCGCTCTGGCTCGACCTGCGCATCCTGGCGCTGACGCCTTTCCGGCTGATGGACACGCGCAACGCGTTCTGAGCGGACGAGGCGGTCGATCAGTTCAGGAAAGCTCGCGTCTTTCTCTGTCTGCACGATTTGACCGTTGGCAAATCGTGACGCGCCTGCCTGCCCCCGGCAGGCGCGTTCCGCGCCGCCCAGGCAAACGCGTCACGATCCCCGAGGGGCATGACCTCCATTGAGGAAGCGGACGGCCTTCGCGCTCACGCGCTCCAGCCGTGGACCGGGGCGAGGCAATGCCTCGCGCCCCGGTCCACGGGAAGGACGCCCCCGAAGCGATCCGGAACCGGCCTTAGACGCCGAGGCACCAGCGCATGACCGCCTTCTGCGCGTGCAGGCGGTTCTCGGCCTCGTCGAAGACGACCGAATTCGGCCCGTCCATCACCGGATTGGTGACTTCCTCGCCGCGATGCGCCGGCAGGCAGTGCATGAAGAGCGCATCGGGCTTCGCCGCCGACATCAGCTTGCGATTGACCTGATAGGGCCGGAGCAGGTTGTGCCGGCGCTCGCGCGCCGACTGGGCGTCGTGCATCGAGAGCCAGGTGTCGGTCACCACCAGATCCGCGCCCTCGACCGCGCGCATCGCGTCGGGCTCGATCTCGATCGCCGCCCCCTTCTCGCGGGCGAAGGCGACCGCGCGCGGATCCGGCCGGAAGGCGTCGGGACCGGTGAAGGTGAGGTCGAAGCCGAACTGCCCCGCCGCATGGATCCACGAGGTGCAGACGTTGTTCCCGTCCCCCGACCAGACGACCTTGCGCCCGGCGATCGGGCCGCGATGCTCGATATAGGTGAGCAGGTCGGCCATGATCTGGCAGGGATGGCTCGCGTCCGTGAGGCCGTTGATCACCGGCACCGTCGCATGCTCGGCAAGCTCGAGGAGCGTCGTCTCCTCGAAGGTGCGGATCATGATCAGGTCGACGTAGCGCGACAGCACGCGGGCG